>JAPLFR010000016.1:366178-732357 GCA_026390575.1 Ignavibacteriales bacterium | reverse complement strand
CATTTGATTGAGCAAAAATATATTTGACAATTGCTGGCTAACCAGGCGCTCAAGCTGACGGTTGCCAGCTGGGTACGTTAAGCATGGCGAGCATAGGTTTTGTTCTTAATAATTTCTTTATCAGCATGAACTCATTTCGTTTAGTGCATATTGAAACTTATCAGCGCCGCAGCTTAGCGCCGATCCGTTAGGCGCCACAAGGATAATTCATCTATGAAAAATAAATATTTGAATATTCTGATCTTCGTTGCTCTATTATCCTTGAGTTGCTCAAAAAACACGCAAAGCCCGACCAACACAGACGAGAACAAACCAGAACCAGCTCCATATGTTCTTGGTGATACTTCAAGTAGTGCAATTCCACCCCCCGATTTTGTTCCATATGCTAAAGCACCAACTGTCACAAAAATAGTAGAACCTCAAGTTCCTGAATATGCAAAAGTCAACAATATCGAGGGTAATGTATTTGTCAAATGTTGGGTTACTACAGTTGGAACAGTCCGAAGAGCTGTTGTGATTAAAACAGATAATGAAATATTTAATAGGCCATCTTTGGAAGCCTCAATCCAATGGGAATTCACACCTGCGTTAAAGGCAGATAGCACTCCAGTTGATGTTTGGGTTTCAATTCCATTTCGGTTTAGGAATAATTAAAATGTGGTGTGGCGCCTAACCAGGCGCTCAAGCTGACGGTTGCCAGCCGAGTACGTTAAGCATGGCGTGTAGAGGTTTAGATGTTTAATAATAAACTTTTCAGCATGAACTTGTTTCGTTTAGTGTATTTTGAAAGTTATCAACGCGGCAGTCCGATCCCGCCAAGCGGGATCGCGATCGCGTCCCGATATGTAATATCGGGACGGACTTAGCTGCCATCCGTTAGGCGGCTACAAATATTTTCGTAATTGAAAAAGGAAAGTACAATGAGCAAACAATTTCAATGTAGTAAATGTGGCGGTTCAATGGTTGAAGGATTCGCCATGGAACTTCCTACTGGAAGACAAGCTGTAAATTGTTGGATAGAAGGAATAGTTGAACGATCATGGTGGACAGGAATCAAATTCATTAATAAACGTCGTCATCCTATTACAACTTATTGTTGTGATAAATGTGGTTATTTGGAATCGTTTGCCAATCTTAGCATTCAGGGATGGAAGTAAAAATAATTATCCCGTAGCCGTCTGACCCACGGCTCCCCGCAAAAAGAGCGGGGTTTCACACAAAACGTTCAACAAACTGACCGAATGAACGTTGGTACTTTACGCAAGGCTAATAGAGGTTTTGATGTTTAATAATTTATTTTTCGGCATGAACCTGTTTCGTTTTGTGAATTACGAAACTTATCAACGCCACAATTTAGTTGCGTCCGTTAGGCAACAACTTTAAAAAAGACAAGAAAGTTGAAGTTTAAAATGACAGAAAATAGAAAAACTAACCTAATGAAATCACAGAGTAGCACATCATTAGACAATAGGCTGGAGCAACGGATCGCACTAACTTTATGTATTGCAGTGCTCGCGGCTAGGATACTTGAGCAGTTCGTTCACAACCGGCTGGTCAGCGCTGAAATTTTCGCTTCGATCGGGATTCCTTTTATTGCCATCGGGTTTGTCGCAGTGGGGCTCATACAAATGAATGGTAGTCCCCAAGGGCTTCGCGTACAGCAAACACTTCGTTGGGGCAGTCTCCTGCTGATGGTGTGGATAGCCAACGGGCTACCGCTCGACTTATTGCGCATAACAGGTCTCATACCCTTTCCCGTTGACTGGCCGGCGCTTGCAACTAAGGCTCTGGCTCTCGCCTCTGTTGTTATACTTGCGCGTCTTGTCCTTGCACGTCCTGTCACACTTAAACCCAGGCACGTGACTACATGGTACGGTTATGCCGCGTTCATGCTGGCACTACCCTATCCGATCCTTAGGACATGTTGGGCACTGGGAGGAACATTGGGGTTAATGAAACCCGGTGTGGCTGGCATTGGTTTTATCCCTTGGCTTGCATCTATTCCATGGTTAGTGGCTGCCGCTCTTTCCCTGTTTCTGGTCTCAAAACGTTGCTGGTTGCCGCGTCGGCTGTTAGTGTTTGCAGGCTGGTCCGCAACGGCCATCGTCGCGTTGATCGGGCCGATTGCCTGCTGGGTGTTGTTTTCTAATTTATTAAAGGGAGAAGATATCGGCGTTAAAGGTATGGCGATCTGGGTTCCATATCTCTTCTATAGTAGCTGGCTCCTCTGGGCTTTAGCAATTGGAGCTGCCACTCGCTCGTTTCAACTACGTAGTTCTGGCTCTGCGAATGCCCTTGAGGGTGTGGCCGATATCGTAAAAGATTAGCATATACAAATAAGTCTAGGCTTATAAGAAGAGATGTATTTTTGTTTTAAGTTGATAAGGTCAAGTTCCGGTTGCACCGCCCGCGTCAGAAAGTTTAAGCGGCATGTAATTCGTAAAGTTTTACAGATATTCAGCAATGAACATAAATCATAATGTGTTGCCTAACCAGCGGCTCCCCGCAAAAAGAGCGGGGTTTCACACAAAACGTTCAACAAGCTGACGGATGAGCGTGTTAGCAATTTACATTGCGAGTAGAGGTTTAGTGCTTAATAATTCAGTTAGTAGTGTGAACCTGTTTCCTTGAGTGCATCGCGAAACTTTTCAACGCGGCAGTCCGATCCCGCCAAGCGGGATCGCGATCGCGTCCCGATATGTAATATCGGGACGGACTTAGCCGCCAACCGTTAGGCAGCGCGTTAAGGAGAATAACAAATTGAAAAAATCCTCGAAAATATTCTTGATAATCTCCCTTATTTGGAGCATAACAACTACGATCTGCTGTATATTGATTATAACAGTTTCTACTTGGACGATGATGCATATTGAATCCTACAATTTCTTCTCTAAGTGGGTAATCTTGCAGGTGGTGCTGAGTATCCTTATTCTTCCCGTTTTGTTTATTCTATTAAGAACCAAATTATTTCCAGAACGTCAACGATTTTATTTAATCACTAAAAGGATCCAAGTTGTTGTTGCCATATTGTATCTGTTTACTGTTTTCTTTGAAGTAAACCGATATGAGCGTTTTATCAAATTCAATTCACTCGGGCCATACAAATCGCTGTCTGGTAAACAAATCGTTCCAATTAATACATCTACTAGTGAAGTGATAAATGGACGTAAAATATTTACTGTAATATATCAATCAGAAATAAATGGCGCAGACACACTCGCTTTGCGGCAAGAGGCAATGTACGTATGGCAACAGATTATTGTCGATGCTGATAAACAAAACGCAAATTTTGCAACAGTCAGCACCAGTAGTGTAAGTAATTCTAATAATGATTCTATTTCAAATATAATATCAATTATTTCTACTAAGGATTCATTAGGAGTATGGAAAGTACTTTATTATAACGTGTTGCCTAACCATTTTAAAAAGGAAAGAGTTCCCGCCGAAGCGGGATTTCGCAGGCTCAACAAGTAAATAATAATCTCGCGCCGCATCCCCATGTATCGGGGCACGTCCGTTAGCGGGCATGTTCTATAAATCATACAATTACACGATAATGTCTATGAAGTCATATTTATTTTTAATATTAATAGTTATTGGGTTGATTGCATGCTATAAAGAAACGTTTATGATCGATGCCCAATACGGACGAATTCCAAGTAATTATCAGCTATCAGCATCACCGAATCCGTTTTCTGATTCTCTTTTTATAACATATACAGTTCCTCCAGCGTCATCACCACATAAGTTGCGTTTAACAATCCATGATATGTCTCAACAGGAAACAATCGTTCTTGTTGATTCTGCTTCACACCAATCGGGGATTTACACTGTTTTATGGAATGGAACCTATCAAAACAATAAACAAGCGCCCGCGGGTTTTTATTATGTCGAACTCAGTGGGTGGGCATACTCTGATCCTCCAATTTGCCGTCTTCTAATTTATAGAGTAGTCAATTAATATGAAAATACTGCTAATACTATTTCTCGGAATAAATAGTTTACATTCTCAAACCGTATTAATGGATTCTACTAGTAAGCTACCGAAATTCACTTTTATGTTTTCAGGCAGTATGACAAACCTTAGGGGCGGAAGCACTTCAAGTTATTATCGTGATGTCGAGTATCTTACTCAACCAACGTTTTTTGTTGGTGCTATTACCCCTGGTGTTATGGCGGTTTCGAACCAGCATAGCAATGTTTCAGTATCTCCCATGTTTACTCTATCAACATTCTATCGTCCGCATAAAGATTGGTATTTTGGTTCAGTTCGAGTATCACGTTTTACGGTCAGCAGGGAGACCTATTTTCCATTTATGACACCAACTGGAAATATTGATGCAAGTATCAAAACAAATCATATAGTGTATCCAATGAGTATTGGTGGTGGTATTAGCAATCCTCAATTGTCAGGGGTGAGAGCCGAATTAGGAGTGATATATGCTCTTGCACAGATACGAGAAGAATCATCGCTCACGGGGTATCCATCTGTAATGGCATCTAGTAATGGTCAAGGTTTCGGACTCTACTTCATATTGTCACCGAGATTAGAAATTGTCAATTCCGTCATATTAAATCTTGAGGTTTCATCTCGTTGGCTCAACATTTGGTATTATCGCGACAATAACAATTTCATTGGCATGAATAGTTTTTCTTATGATGGATTTATCTATTCGATAGGATTAGAAACGGCTTTTTAATATATCATAAATAATTCACGCCGGTTAACCAAGCGCTTCCCGCAATCCCGCTTCAAGAAAGCGGGGCGCATAAAACGCGTAACCTCACCTGCTGAGAATGGCGTGAGCATCTTTACGCTCTCTACCTATGATACAGATCTCATTCTTGTGCGTGAGAAGTCGTTCGAGATTACTTGCCAAACACTAACTAAGGCGGGGCATAGAATCACTTGAGAACAACCGCCGCCAGCTGACCGGGCGCTCACTGACAGCCGGAAATCTGAATATTTATCGCGCAGAGCACGAAACAATTTCTTATTTAGCATTCAAATTAAAAAGATATTAATTTATGATGTGCATCGTGTAGTATAGCTTGTGCTCCAGAGGCTCATGCGCCTCAGGCGCAAAAGTTATCAATGCAGCATCCCGATTTATCAGGAGTCCATCCATTAGATTACGTTTTGAAATATCGAAAGACCATAATAATTCATCTGCACAAGATATCAAATTAGATCCAAAAAGAGATGCGTAAATCAATCATCGTTTTTCTTTTGTTATTTTTTTTAAGCAACTGTGCAACGAATATCAGCAAAGAGACTGATATTTTTCATGGAACATTCGATTATTCCGACAAAATACAAATCAACTACGAGATTCACGGCAATGGGAACTCCACTATTGTATTTCTCCATGGTTTTGGAGCTTCTGTAGAAACCTGGCGAGACATCCAATTACCGCTTTCCAAAGGAAATACGCTCATCTTTTTAGACTTAAAAGGATTTGGTTTGTCATCAAAACCTGACGACGGCAAATATTCTCTTGAAGATC
Organism: Ignavibacteriales bacterium; assembly: GCA_026390575.1. Taxonomy (NCBI): domain Bacteria; kingdom Pseudomonadati; phylum Ignavibacteriota; class Ignavibacteria; order Ignavibacteriales; species Ignavibacteriales bacterium. Next base: position 726,850 of record JAPLFR010000016.1, on the reverse strand, counting down.
AAGCTGAAATCGTTCTCGCTTTTCTCAAGACACATCATATCCATGACATCACCCTTGTGGGAAATTCTTATGGTGGTGCAGTCTCGGTAATTGCGTATCTCAAGGATCGATCTGACAATGCCCGTGGTAATGTTCGTCGGCTCATTTTGATCGATGCCGCCGCGTATGAACAAGTATTCCCCTTCTTCATTGATGTTCTGAGAAAACCAGTAATAAATTGGATAGTCATGAACCTCGTCCCGACTCAAATAATGGCAGGCTTTATCTTGTACTATCTTTTTTATGATGCAAGTAAAGTGTCGGAAGAGAGGATAGCAAGACATGCTGAATATTTGAGACAACCAGGGAGTTATGATTCGTTTGTCGATTGTGCCAGACAAATGATTCCTGCAAATCCGGATTCTATCTCAGCCTTAATCAAAACTATTGCCGTCCCCACATTGATCATTTGGGGGGCAAACGATCCGGCAATTCCTTTGGAGCATGGTCAGAGGCTGCACCGCGATATTCAGAACTCACAGTTGGTGATCATTCCAAATTGTGGCCATATGCCGCAGGAAGAATCACCAGATGAAACCGTAAAGGCTCTCTTAAAATTTTTGGGACAATGATGGAGTTTTTCGAGCGTCGGATTCGTTCCCATTGCTTATGTCATCAAATAGAAGGAAAATTATGGATCATAATTTTACCAAATATTAAATCAGCAAAATGCCGCCCGACAAGGCGCTCTCTGACCAAATGAGCTTGCCTGCTACAGGCATAGCATCCAAACCACTTTTCGGATTGACTTCCGGTTCATCAATAAATCGAAAACGAAAGCATGTCTCGTCGAACGTGAGACGTTCCAGATATTATAACGGCACAGACCCGTTGAATTTGGCTTGGATGCTGAAGAGACGACGTAACCAGAGAATCACACAAGCACATGGCTTACCGCTACTACCGCCGCTGTTTCTGTACGCAGGCGGCGTGTGCCAAGCAAGATAGACTTGAATCCAGCATGTGATGCATACGCTATTTCTTCTTCGGTAAAACCACCTTCGGGTCCAACGACAATGAGGAGCGAGTGAAGATCGTCGTGCAATATCAATTCTGATGCAATTGAATGCGAGAAATCGGTTTTTTCATGAAGAACGAATTTCAGCTGATAGTGAGAGGAATTATCTACTATCGATCTAAAACTTTGCAATGGCTGAATCCGGGGAAGCCAGCTGCGCCCGCATTGCTTCATTGCCGAAAGAGCGATCTTTTCCAAACGCTCATGTTTTTCGTTGTGAGATATGGTACGCTCACAAGAAACAGGAAGGATTGTCCGCACACCAAGTTCTGTAGTCTTTTCCACCAAATAGTCAAACCTTGCAGGATTTTTTAATAACGAAACGGCAAGCGTGACATCAATCGATGGTTCGTTGTACTTACGATGGATTGCAGCAATAGTACAGCGTGTATCCGTCTTTCCTATCTCTGCAATAACCGCCTGATACATCATCTCATTTCCATCAGTCACAAAGATGGTGTCGCCAATATTCTTTCTCAGCACGCGGACAAGATGTTTCGATTCATCGCCGCGCAGCGTTAATCCATGGCTTGTTACATCTTCCAATTTGACGTAGAAGTAATCCATGATAAATATTCCATAATAACACTCGGGTTTAAATTCCCTTTTTCTTGGGAACGACCGAGGATTTAAAATGATGTATCAAAGTCGATGAAGTATTCGGTCTTGTCCAAGTTGTTTATCGCTGTTTCTGTGCGAATAGTAAATCCGTACGGGAGAAGAAATTGCAATCCCGCTCCATATCCTAAATACCAAGGCTGTTCCGACAGCACTTGACTGCGCGACCATGCTTTTCCTGCATCAGCAAATATACCGAAATATAAGCCGTAGCGGAGTTTTTGGAATTCCGGCACGGGGAACCAATCAATTTCTAAATACCGCGGCAGAAAAATCGGCAGGCGCAGTTCAATGCTTGCACTTATTTTGTTTTCTGCCTCAATCTTTTTATAAAAATATCCGCGAATGCGTTCATCATATCCGAAGAAGGCATGCCGGTACGAAGGAATGATACCGCCCCATGCAAAGGATCCAGCTGTCCGCACACCGAAGGTACTTCCCCCGTTGAATCCAAAAAATTTTCGCACGTCGTAATATGCCGTTATAATGTTTACTTCTGATTCTCCAAATCCATTCTTTGCGACAGCAAAAGAAATAAGCGTGCCGTTCGTCGTGTATTCGTAGTTGTCCCTCGTATCAAACCTGTAGGAAAGCGACAGTGTAAGGAACGCATCACGTCCTGACGAAGAGACCGTGCTATTTAATCGAGGATCACTGACCTGCCAAAGTTCATAACCAAAGGTACTTGAGAGCGTCTGGTATATGCCAAATCGCTTGCCGAGTGTTCCGCGCAGAAAAAGGTTAGAATTCATATACTCTTCAGAAGTGCTGCTCAAGTTATGTATTTTTTGAAGTGTCAGCGCTGTTCCGAAATAGATATCGTCATTGTCTGTTGCTTTAGGATTCTGATAGTTGATCATAAACAATTGGTCGTACCCAAAATATATTAGTGCAAAGACCTTTTCGTTTCGCCCGCGAAAATTATTGTGCATCATTCCGGCACCGTAATACAGTTTCGTCACATCTCGATATTTCATGCCAAAAACTGGAAATGGAATAAAGTACCACCGTTCCGACACTGTCACGATGAGCGTTGCATGATGTTCGTACACCGAATCTTCTATATCCACTTTATTGAAGAGGCGAAGATTGTAGATATTATTGCGATCGAGATTTTTCGCTTGTTGTGTGAGCGTATCGCCGATTTTTAACGACATCTCACGCAGGATGACGTGCTCTTTTGTCGTACTATTGCCTCGAATTTGAATACCCCGAATAATAATCGCAGAGTCAGGTGAAGTCTGCGCCTGAAGCGGTAAGTTGAGAAATGAAATGAATACAAGAAGCATGAGATGTCTTATCACAAAACTCCAAATAATGCAGAACCCATCAGGGCAAAGCAACAATCATGATTGTTCAGCATCGTAGCGTCAGATAGGTTTTTCGGAGTAGGTCTCTACCCGCAATACATGATTTATTTATATTCTTCCATGGGCGGACAAGTGCAGAAAATATTCCGATCGCCATAGGTGTTATTGATACGGCCAACAGACGGCCAGAATTTATTTTTCTTAAGCGATTGGACCGGGAACGCCGCCTGCTCACGTGAATATTTGTGATTCCACGAATCGCTTGTTACTGCCAAAGAAGTATGCGGTGCATTCTTTAAAGGATTATCAATTGTATCAAGCTTTCCTTCTTCGATATCCTGCATTTCTTTTCTAATAGCAATCATTGCATCGACAAAACGATCCAGTTCTGCTTTCGGTTCGCTTTCAGTTGGTTCAATCATCATCGTATCATGAACAGGAAACGAGACCGTCGGTGCATGGAAACCGTAATCCATAAGACGCTTCGCAATATCATCTACGTCAATACCGACATGTTCTTTGAAAGAGCTCATATTCAAAATAAATTCGTGCCCTACTCTTCCATTTTTTCCTTGATAGAGAACTGGAAAATGGTTTTCCAATTTTGATTTCAGATAGTTGGCGTTCAGGATAGCGGTTTTTGTGACTTCTTTCAGCCCTTCCGCACCGAGCATTTTGATATACGCGTAAGAAATAATTAAAATATTTGCACTGCCCCACGGAGCTGAGGCAACAGCGTGTATGGCTTTCTCACCGCCGAGTTTAACAATCGAATGTCCGGGTAAGTACGGCATAAGGTTCTGCGTTACACAAATAGGTCCCATGCCGGGACCGCCGCCGCCGTGCGGAATTGCAAAAGTCTTGTGCAGATTGATATGGCATACGTCGGCACCGATTTCTGCAGGAGAGGTAAGTCCAACTTGCGCGTTCAAGTTCGCACCATCCATATAGACCAGACCGCCATTGTCATGAATAATGTCGCACATCTCATGAATGCGTTCTTCAAACACGCCGTGTGTGGATGGATACGTTACCATAAAAGCGGCAAGTGTGTCTTTATACTGTATTGCCTTTACTCGTACGTCGTCCACATCAATATTACCATTCGCATCACAATTCACAACGACAACGTTCATTCCTGCCATCACTGCGCTGGCAGGATTAGTGCCATGTGCGGATGATGGAATGAGTGTCACGTTACGCTGTGCTTGTCCGTGGTCCTGATGAAAGGCGCGAATGACAAGCAAGCCTGTGAGCTCACCCTGTGCACCAGAATTCGGTTGAAGCGATGCCGCTGAAAAACCGGTCGTCTTGCAAAGTGCACTTTCCAATTCCTGGAATATTTTTAAATATCCTATTGATTGATCAGCTGGTGCAAACGGATGAATGTTCGCAAACTCCGGCCACGTCAGGGGAAGCAATTCTGTTGCAGCGTTCAATTTCATTGTACAGGAACCGAGCGGAATCATTGATGCTGTGAGTGAGAGATCTTTGTTCTCCAAACTTTTAAGATAACGCATCATAGCTGTTTCAGAATGATAGGAGTTGAAGACGGGATGCCGGAGATACGGGCTCATTCTCTGAAATGGAAATGGATATAACACTGCTGTCGATTCAAAATGGGCGTTCAGCGATCCTTTTTGAACTGCGGCGCCTTTCGCTTTTGCAAAAATAGTAACCAGTGCTTCGATATCTTCAAATGTCGTCGTTTCATCAACCGAAACACCGATATATTTATCTTCGATGAATCGGAGATTATAACCCGCTTCAACGGCAAGTTGAAGAATTTGTGCCGCTTGTTTCTTGCTGGCAACTTCAATTTTCAGCGTGTCAAAATAAATTTCGTTGAGTTGTACGAAGCTGCGCTTTATAAGTTCGGTATCCAGCAGTTTTGTTAAGCGATGAATACGGGTCGCGATAGTTTTGATGCCTTCAGGTCCATGATAGACTGCATACATCCCGGACATGATCGCTAAGAGTGCTTGCGCTGTGCATATGTTTGATGTCGCTTTCTCGCGGCGAATATGTTGTTCTCGAGTTTGCAGTGTCAGGCGGTATGCTTTATTGCTTTGCGCATCAATCGAAACGCCAATAAGCCGGCCTGGCATACTGCGGACGTATTCATTTTTAGTCGCAAAGAATGCAGCATGCGGGCCACCGTAACCAAGAGGAATTCCAAATCGCTGAGAGTTGCCGATAACAATATCTGCGCCGACTTCACCCGGAGGAGTCAGCAGTGCCATGGCCATCAAATCCGTTGCAATAATAGCAAGTGCGCCCGCCTCATGCACTTTCTTGATGAATCCACGCCGGTCAATTACTGCGCCGTCTTCACAGGGATATTGAATCAGCGCTCCAAAGAATGACTTATCAAACTCCACTGTATCAGGATTACCGATGACGACTTCGATACTGTGCGGGGTGGCGCGTGTCAGAATGACATCAATCGTTTGGCGGTAACATCGTGCAGAAACAAAAAATTTATTTGCCGATATTTTCGGAGATTTGTTGACGATGCCATACGCCATCGTCATTGCTTCCGCGGCCGCGGTACCTTCATCTAACAGCGAAGCGTTCGCCACCGGCATTTCTGTAAAATCTGCAACCATCGTTTGAAAATTGAGAAGCGCCTCGAGACGGCCCTGTGAAATCTCCGGCTGATATGGCGTGTACTGTGTGTACCAACCCGGATTCTCGAAAACATTTCGTTGGATAACGCTTGGCGTGATGCAATTGTAATACCCCTGACCGAGATACGACTTCAGAACGACATTATTCTTTGCGATTTCACGAAGTTCATTCAGTATTTCGTACTCCGTCTCAGCGGGATCCATCTGTAGTTGTTGCTTACTGCGTATTGTTTCAGGAATTGTCTGATCAAGTAATTCATCCATCGAACGAACGCCGATGGCATGAAGCATCTCGGGAATTTCATGCTCACGCGGGCCAAGATGTCGAGCGAGAAATTCATTTTTCTGTTGCATTGTTTTCATTCTCTACTTTGGAAGTTATAGGATTGAGTTGGATATGTTCAAGCGCCTGCGCAGCCGCAGCTTGTTCAGCTTCTTTCTTGCTTCTTCCAAAACCGCTGCCATAGGACTGCGCTCCAATGGAAACTTCTATCGTAAAACGCCTGTCGTGTTCTGGTCCTTCTTCATGGATAATAGAATAACGTGGAATACCCAGCGAGCGCGCTTGCGCATATTCCAGCAGTGTGCTTTTATAGTTATCATCTGCCATGGCAGAATTGAACACTTCTGTGTTTTTCAAGAGGGTTGTATAAATAAATTTTCGCGCCGCTGCCAATCCTCCATCTAAATAGAGCGCGCCGATGACAGATTCAACGGCATCCGCAATGATCGACTCTGAGCCGTTATCAATTGACTGCGCTGCGCTTGAACTCAAGAGCAGATAATCTGATAGGTGCAATTCTTTTGCGCGTTGCGCTAGAATTTTTCTGTTGACCAATCGAGAACGTAATTTGGTCAGTTCTCCTTCTTCCATATCCGGATACGTTACGAAGAGATGTTCGGCAACAACGAAATTCAAAATCGCATCACCAAAAAATTCCAGGCGTTCGTTGGAATTCCATTGCTCCTCGAGAAACTGAAGATAGGAACGGTGAAGCAACGCTTGCAAAAACAGTTTCCAATTGCGTGGATAGTACTGAATGGCTTCTGTGAACCGAACAAAATCAAATTTCGTTAAGCTGAGTTTCTCTACAAGCAGTTTGAACTGCTCGTCCCGTGAGAAACGAGAAAACCATTGTAGGCGAAGTCGGCAGCAAAGCCGACGGAGTACGTTCTTCAACACAACTCCTTCAGCCCCACCGAAAACATATGGTGAGGATTAGTGTTCTTCTTGATACCTTCTAAACAGAAGGGAGGCGTTATGTCCGCCAAATCCAAATGTGTTGCTGATTGCTACGTTGACATTCCAATCCTGCGCTTTGTTTGGTATATAATTCAAATCGCAATCAGGATCGGGGGTTTCGTAGTTAATTGTCGGGTGCACTTTGTTATTCTGAATCGCCAAGATGGTTGCTACCGATTCAATCGCACCTGCCGCACCAAGAAGGTGGCCTGTCATAGATTTTGTGGAATTGACGGCAATTTTCTTTGCACGTTCCCCAAAGACTGTCTTAATTGCGGCTGTTTCAGATTTATCACCCGGTGGTGTCGATGTACCGTGAGAATTCACATGGTCGATATCATCTGGAGTCAATCCCGCATCGCGGATTGCAAGGCGCATAGCGCGTACTGCGCCTTCTCCGCCGGGAGCCGGCTCAGTGATATGATGTGCATCTCCAGAATAGCCAATGCCGCCAATTTCTGCATAAATTTTAGCACCGCGTTGTAGAGCATGTCCAAGTTCTTCTAATATGAGAATACCGCCGCCTTCGCCCATCACAAAACCATCCCGGTTCTTATCGAACGGACGGCTGGCTTTTTGAGGAGCGTCATTGCGCGTGGAAAGAGCTTTTAATGAATTGAATCCGCCGACACCCATAGGACAAATGCTCGCCTCGCCTCCGCCTGTTACCATAACATCGGCGTCACCGCGCTGAATATGTATAAATGCATTACCTATAGAATGAGATGATGTTGCGCATGCGGAAACCGTTGCGTAGTTAACACCTTTAAGCCCGTATATCATCGAAATGCGTCCGGCTGCAATATCGGGAATCAACATAGGAATAAAAAATGGACTGATGAGGCGCGGACCTTTTCCTTCCACAAAATTCATAAACTGCTTATGGTATGTCCACATGCCGCCAATACCGGAACCGTAAATCACACCGATGCGTTCACGATCTTCTTTCTCGAGATTCAGTCCTGAATCTTTCATCGCTTCCTGACAGGCGGCAATTCCGTACAGCGCAAATAAATCGGCACGCTGCGCAAGTTTTCGATCCATATACGTGAGAGGATCGAATCCCTTTACTTCGCATGCAAATTTCGTTTCGTATGCGCTGGCATCAAAGAGCGTAATTGGACCTGCGCCGCTTTTTCCGTCCATCAAAGCTTGCCAATACTCCTGCACAGTATTGCCGAGAGGTGTAATAACTCCCATTCCCGTTACAACTACTCGTCGTTTGTTTACATCAAACGCCATTGGTTCTTCCTTGTCAAATAAAATGATGCTCAGCGCCGTACATATCTGCACACTTCGCTCACCGACACTGTTCTTTTGAAGAGAGCAAAGCCGGTTAAATCCAGCTGTTCCCTTTCCAACGTATTACCAAGAGTGAATTAGATACCCTTTGTTTTTAAATAATTAAGCACATCGCTCACGTTGGTAATTTTTTCTGCGTCCTCATCTGGAATCTGGATGTTGAATGCTTTTTCAAATTCCATAACCAACTCAACTGTGTCGAGTGAATCTGCGCCGAGATCATTTGTGAACGACGCTTCTGGTGTCACTTGAGCGGCATCAACGCCTAGCTTGGACACAATAATTTCTTTTACTTTTTCAGCAGTATCTGCCATCGTATTACTCCTTGGTTTATTGAAAGAATATTATTTGAATTAATTATTCACTTACATAACAAGTCCACCGTCCACGTTTAACACTTGGCCGGTAATGTAGCTTGCAGCCGGGGAAGCGAGGAAGGCAACAACGTTCGCAATTTCTTCCGGCTTGGCAATTCGTTTCATCGGGATCACATTCATTAAAGTCTCGCGTTGTTGAGGAGTGAGTTTCTGCGTCATTTCAGTATCGATAAATCCCGGCGCAACCGCGTTTACTTGAATATTGCGAGATGCAAACTCTTTTGCAAGTGTTTTCGTAATACCGATAACGCCTGCTTTCGAAGCAGAGTAATTCACTTGACCTGCGTTGCCCATGACACCAACAATTGATGCGATGTTGACAATTTTTCCCTGTCTTTGACTAAGCATTTGCCTTGATGCGGCTTTACAAAAATTGAATGTGCCTTTCAAATTAATAGCAATGACAGAATCCCATTCATCTTCTGACATGCGCATGATCAAGTTGTCCCGCGTGATGCCAGCATTGTTCACAAGGATATCGATGTGTTGATATTCCTTCACCACCGCATCTACTGTACTTTGCGCTTCGGCAAGATTACGGACATCGGATTGAATCGCTGTTGAATGAACACCCTTGGCACGGATTAAGTTCATCACTTCATCTGCCGCTCCCTCTAAACGGATATCAGTAAATGCCACATGTGCACCTTCGGAGGCAAGCTTGAGAGCAATTTCCCGGCCTATGCCACGAGCACCGCCAGTCACCAGTGCTACTTTATTATCAAGAACACCCATACATTTCCTTTTAAATTAATATTACAATATTACAGCTATGGAGCGCTCAACTCTCTCAACCGATTATTACTTTCTATCAACAATGTCGCTCAATTTTTCAAATCCGACAGTTTTTACATTTCCATTAATCCGTTTCACCAATCCTTGAAGCACTTTGCCGGGACCTATTTCGACAAACGCTGCCGCGCCATCGGTGATCATATGTGTCACACTTTCTTCCCATTGTACCGGACTGATAAGTTGCCGAATCAACAGAGTACGAATCTCATCCGCAAAACGCATCGGCCGAGCGGTGACGTTTGCATAAACCGGAACTACAGCATCTCGAATTTCTATTTTGTCCAATGCTGTTTTTAATCCAGCCTGTGCAGATTCCATGAGTGGAGAATGAAACGCGCCGCTGACTGGAAGTTCTTTCACAATTTTTGCACCGCGTACTTTTGCAAGCTCCATTGCTTTTTGTACACCGGCCAACGAACCGGAAACGATCACTTGTCCAGGTGAGTTGAAATTTGCCGTTTGCACAATTCCAACTGCCGAAGCTTCAACACACAACTCGTTGACGATCATTGCATCAAGACCAATAAGGGCAGCCATCGTACCAGGATGCTCGAGACCGGCTTCTTGCATCAATTCGCCGCGCAGCCGAACAAGTTTCAAACCGTCTTCAAATGTCAACGCACCAGCCGCAACCAATGCAGAATATTCACCTAGCGAATGTCCTGCAGTCATGTCAAACTGTTTTTTATTAATAAGTTGGAAAAGAACAATGCTGTGCAAAAAAATTGCCGGCTGTGTATTTTGTGTCTGTTTCAGTTCTTCTTCCGGACCCTCAAAACATATCTTGCTGATGGAAAACCCAAGAATTTTATCTGCTTTATGAAAAAGTGCTTTCGCCGCGGGGTTGCCTTCATAAAGATCTTTGCCCATACCGACATATTGCGAACCCTGTCCTGGAAAAATAAACGCTGTTTTCACCATCGATTATGATTTCTCTGGATTCACAAGCGACCATTTCACTAGTATAGAGCCCCACGTGTAACCTGCGCCGAATGCAGCAAGAACAATGTTCTGTCCGCGCTGTAACTTACCGGCTTGCCACCACTCCGATAAGCAAAGCGGGATTGTTGCCGCTGTGGTATTACCATACTTCTCGATATTGATCATCACCTTGCTGTTGTCAATCCCCATCCGCTGCGCTGTCGCGTCAACGATGCGCAGATTCGCTTGATGGGGTACAAGCCACGCGATATCATTGCTTATCAAATGATTTCGTTTCATTATTTCTTCCGAGACATCTGCCATACAAACAACAGCGCTTTTGAATACAGCCTTTCCGTCTTGAAATACATAGTGCATCTTTTTATCAATCGTTTCGTGAGTCGGCGGGTTCAGACTTCCTCCGCCTTTCAAGTTTAGAAAATCTCCGCCGGAACCGTCACTATACAAACATTGATCGATAATGCCATACTCTTTCTCATCCGTCGGTTCAAGCAGCACAGCTCCGGCAGCATCGCCAAACAAAATGCACGTGTTGCGATCTGTGTAATCGGTGATGGAACTCATTTTGTCTGCGCCGACAATGATGACCTTGGAATGCACACCCGTTTCTATGAAGCGGGCGCCGACACTGAGAGCATACAGAAATCCAGAACATGCTGCATTCAAATCAAAACCCCATGCTTTGCGGGCGCCGATTTTTTCTTGCACCACATAAGCTGTTGCAGGCAGCATCATATCCGGTGTTATGGTCGCAACGATTATCAAATCAATTTCTTCGGCAGTGATACCGCGACGAGCCAGCACTTGCTGAACCGCTTTCACAGCTAAATCTGAGGTTGCCCCGTGTTCAAGAATGTGCCGTTCACGGATACCTGTTCGTGTGCGAATCCATTCATCGTTTGTGTCAACCATTTTTTCAAGATCAGCATTCGTGAGAATCTTTTCCGGAACATAGTGACCTACTGCAGTAATTGTCGCTCGTCGTAATTCCATCGCTGCCTTATGAAAACCTTTTCTCTGTTAACGCTGCTTCGATTTGTCGATTTACCTGGCTCTGTGCAACTTCTACAGCACGGAGAATCATATTTTTAATACCCTTTACCGTTGAACTCCCATGACCAATAATAGCCACCCCATTCACTCCCAACACCGGTACGCCGCCTTCTTCATTTGGATCCATATCTTGAAGAGACGCTTTCAGCGGCCACAACGCCATGCCTACAGAGAGTTTGTTGAGTACACTGCGAGTGGAGAATTTTTTTAATCGGCTTTTGAGAAACGAAGGTACACTTTCCGCAAATTTCAGAACAATATTCCCCACAAAACCATCGCACACAATTACATCGGCTTTTGATTTGAGAATATCACCGCCTTCTACGTTTCCGATAAAATTGTAACTGCTTGCCGAAAGAAGTTTATGCGCTTCCTGCGCTGCTTCCGTCCCTTTTGATTTTTCTTCGCCTACATTGAGCAGGGCTATTGAAGGACGCTCCTTCTTCCTTAAAAGTTGAACATAAATACTTCCCATTAATGCAAATTCATATAAATGTTGCGCGCGGCAATCGACGTTGGCGCCTGCATCCAAGAGCAAACAAGTACCATGCTCTGCTGGAATAAACGTACCAATCGTTGGACGGCTGACATTTTTAATGCGTCCTAAAATGAGTGTTGCAGCCGAAAGTACAGCACCAGTATTTCCAGCACTGACACACGCATCAACATTTCCTTCTTTATGAAGACGCATTCCAACAGCGAGTGAAGAATCTTTCTTTTGTTTGAGAGCAGCGGTTGGGGAATCTGCCATCGTGATGACTTGCGAAGCGTGTACTACTGTACACGGAAGATGTTCTGCTTTGTGCAATGCAAGCTGTTGGCGAATAGCTTGTTCATCTCCCACGAGAACAATTTCAAACTGTTCGCGAGATACTCTGAGTGCCTCTACTGCAGCAGCAACTTCACGCCCGGGTGCATAGTCTCCTCCCATGGCATCAAGCGCAATACGTAATTTCTTGGGAGATTCCATGAAATTCGCTTCTGATACCTATCTTCCGGTATCGAGGCGTATCCTGCTAATTAGGCTTCCTTCGGGGTGACTATAGAGCGGCCATTATAGAATCCGCAGTGGGGACATGCCCGGTGTTGCAGTTTTTGTTCGTGGCAATTGGGGCATTCTTGTGTTGACGGTGCCGTTGCCTTGTAATGTGTTCGGCGCTTACGTCCGCGAGCTTTGGAATGTCGTCGTTTAGGATTAGGCATATGATACTTCCTTAAATTATATACTCAGTTATGGGACAGCTTCTTTAGCACATCCCAACGCGAGTCTACCTCCTGAGCGCCACAGGTGCAACTCGCAATATTTTTATTCACCCCGCACGTGGGACAAAATCCCTGACAGTCTTCCTTGCATAAAAGCTTTTGCGGGATGGTGAGCAAAATGTACTGCCGCACATCATCATCCAGATCAATGTAATTCATGTCAGCTGCGAGGATCTGGATCTCTTCCTCTTTATTCAGATCGACGGTGGAACGGGCACCTTGAACATACACCATCGAATACGCCGTATTCATCTCTTGATGAAAATTTTCGAGACATCGGTCACAGAAAAAACTTCCTTCTGCCCGAATTTCTGCTTGAAGGAAGATTTGGCGTACGTTTTTATCTATTCTGGTTTCAATTTTAACAGTGCTGATAAACCTTTCATCCAGACCAATCTTCGACGGCTCCGCTTCAAAGCGATACTCGTGAATCCCTTCCGAGAGATTTGAGATATTAATCCGAAATTCAGCCATCGAACCCATAACGTGAACCCCGGCTCAACCGGAAGCTATTGAAATTGGCAAAAAAATGAACATACTTTGCAAAAAACGTTTGAAAATATACCTCTTTCTGTGCAGAGAATCAAGAAAAAAGTCGACCGATGATTGAATCTCAACTATACATTCGCGATTACATTTGGAATGTACAATTAGATTACGTAGCTTTTTTAAGAAAATGCATCTCAAACGAATAATAAAGCGCATTCTTCCAAAAAATCTAGAAGTCAAATTTCGGCAAATGTTCTACTTCCTCCGGGGGCTCGTATATCGAGGTGGTAAACATCACTGCCCTTGTTGCGAAACGCGAGTTCGCCGATTTCTTTCTGGCGGTGTCACACTACGACCCAATGCACAGTGCCCACGATGTGGATCTCTGGAACGACACCGGCTGCTTTGTCTATATCTCAAACACAAAACTGATTTTTTCAATCGACGCTTCCGTGTTTTAGATGTTGCTCCTACTTATTATATGCAGCAAAAATTCAGGCATTATACTAATCTCGATTATATAAGTACGGGTCTTGATGATCCGTGGATGATGACACATATGGATATTATGGCAATCCCTTTACCTGACAGCCATTTTGATTGCATTCTCTGCTACCATGTATTGGAACATATTGCCGATGATCGACAAGCTATGAAGGAATTATTTAGAGTTCTAAAGCCGGATGGATGGGCAATTCTTCAATCACCTATTGATATGACTCGGAAAACCACGTTGGAGGATCCTCGGCTAACTACACCGGAAGATCGTCGGAATCTATTTGGCCAAGAGGACCACGTAAGAGTCTATGGACGCGACTACATCGAACGACTCAGAGAAGCTGGATTCTTTGTTACGCCCGAAACATTTATTCAGCAGTTTTCCGATAAAATGATAGATAAATTCGGGTTGATGAAAGAGGAGATATTATTTATCTGCAAGAAACTAGTTATTTCCTAATGACAGCAACTTTGCCGGTCACAGTTTGTGAACCATTCTCTGCAAATGCTACGATAAAGTAGATCCCTGACGGAACGAAAACACCATTTTTATCCCGTCCATCCCAAAACGCCCTTCCGCCGCCCTGCGCTTCAAATTGCCACACAACAGAACCGCTTACAGTCAATATTTTGATAGTGCTGTTAGCAACAAGGTTGCGGATGGTCAATCGCTGATCATTGGGCAGGATAAATGGATTGGGACCGACCTCAAGTTCGGAGTATGATCGGTTCGTCTGAACAGCATCGATGGAAAGACTCGACAGCCCCTGCTCTGTCCCGAAATATGCAATACCGCGTTTCTGATCAATGGCAATTGTTCGTACGTCATTAGAGAGCAGGGATTTATTTGTTGAAGCCACAGTATAACTTTGCAATAGTTGTGTACCATCTGCGTTAACAACTAATATACCTTCTTTTGTTCCAACCCATTTGTTGTTCACTGCATCTACTGCAATTGATTGAATAACTTGCTCGCGTAATGGATACGATGTACTTCGATTCGCCGGTATCAACGGATTGAGCGGGTCGTGAATTATGACTACACCAAGTCCAAGTCCAACCCAGATTTCTCCTTCAAGATCGAGAGAAATCGAAAGAACTTTACTATCCGACATATCTGAGATATTTCCCCAACCATCATATTGCTCCGTGCCTGATATGGTTTTATTTTCATTAAAGAAATACAATCCGTTTCCATTGTCCATATGCCAGGGTACTGTACTTCCCATCCATTTCGTATTATTTCGATCAATCACAATACCATGAAACCATCCCCAACTGGAATTGAATTGATTATCAAAAAATGTTCCTGTTGTGTCGCTGTCAAGCCGAAGAAGGCTTCTGCCATTTGCTTGATTTCGATTAACAATCCATGTTTTTCCCTCGTTATCTATTGCAACACCGCTACTGACAACAAAATTAGGATCTTTCGTAACCGCGCTGGGAAGCTTTGGTGTGGAGTTATAGTTGTACTTCCGCACAACAGAATCGCCAACAACTTCAACGACTCCATCGCCCCATGAACTCACCCAAACTGAGCCATTCGCACCAAGTGAGACATTATAGTAATCATCCTCATCCCAACCAGGACGTCCCATAATCGGAAAGCGATCTCTCGTAAAATTTTTCCATTGTTTATCTTCGGATAAGGAAGGATTGTACCGATAGAAACCAGCATTAGCAATTTCGCCGGAAGCACTCCAAAGAACGCCATCCGCATCAACAGCGAGACTACTGAAAAAATTGGAGTTCGGCCCGTTAGGATATGAATAATTCCAGATGGAACCGATGAGATGTGCCAATCCTTTTGATACAGTTGCAATCCAGAGGGAAGAAGCTGGAATGATACAGACTCCTTGAACATCGGAATTTGAGATTACCGTCTGCGGCATATCAAGTATAGATGCAAGCGTTTCAACTGTGAAATTTGAACCGGAAGCGGAAAGCACATACAATTTGCCATTATCAACTCGCAAATCACAGACAGATCTATTGTTCAATAAGGGAATAGCTTTCGGCACGATATAATTTTGAGCAAAATATATAGCTCCATTCGCAGTTCCAACAATCAATGTATCGTTGAATAGCGCGAGCGCCGTTACTGCGCTTGATACAATTCCCGGAAACGAATTGTACGTGGTCCACGCACCCGATCCTAATAAAGAGACTGTAAGTCCCTTGTCGGTTCCGATCCACATTCGACGTTGCTGAAGTGACATGCAAGATACTTGCGGCGATATAAATCCCAAATTCTGATATGTATCTCCAAATTCCCACCGTGAACGCCTAAAGACCGAAACACCAAATTCAGTAACAATGAACACTGTGTCCCCTTTGAAACTGAATGATTTAATATCCCTGTGTGTGGATTCTGTTCTATTCGCTATGTCCGCAATTGTTTGCCACTGATGTGTGTTCATATCATAGACATTTACCCATCCACCTGCCCCACCGACCCAAATGTTATTCGTGCCGTCAAAAGCAATAGCGAGAACATCGTTTGTATTTAAACCGTCAATATTAGTAAATTTAGTGAACAACCCGCTTGTCGTATCATAAACAAATACGCCTCCGCCTGTTGCTGCCCAAATGCTGTTTCCAACCAGAACTGCGCTGCGAACGGATTTCATATCTGTAAATGATTTCCACTGCCCAACATGCTGTTGACCTTGTGCATACATGATAAGAAATAGAAAAGCGAGGAAAAACTTTGGGATGCGATACATAGATACCTATCGAGACTTACGTTTCAGCGTTTTAAAGAGAGCAGCCATTTCGAGAGCCGTCAAAGCTGCATCCCATCCTTTATTTCCCTGCATACCGCCAACACGATCTCGTGCTTGCTGTTCATTGTCGGTTGTCAGCACACCGAACACTACCGGAAGTGAATAACGCAATGCTACCTCTTGAATGCCGCGCGCTGTTTCGGCAGAGATATATTCAAAGTGCGGAGTGTCTCCACGAATAACCGCGCCAAGACAAATAATCGCATCCCATTTTCTTTGAAACGCTAACCGATTGGCGACTTGAGGCAACTCAAATGCACCAGGACAAAAAATAACTTTCCGATTTTTTTCAGGTACGCCATGGTCACGCAGACAGTCTTCCGCACCTTCCAACAATTTCGCAGTGATGTGGTGATTGAATCGGCTGACAACAATGGCAAAGTGCAATGTTGCTGCTGATCCTTGAAACATTTTTTGTGTGTATTTTTTTGGATTCATGATACTTTATGAAAAAAGACGCGTGCGCATATCCTCAACAATTTGCAGTGGTACCGTATACACTCCAAGCACTTGGTCATCGTTCTTCCTGCCGCCATGGTAATCAGAACCGCCGCATTCCAAGAGGAAATATTGATGGACTACACCACGATAAAATTCCTGACGCGCTTCGTTATGCGATGGATGGACGACTTCAATCCCATCCAATCCGGCTTGAATGAGGGTTGAGAGCTCAAAATCTGTAGTATATTTACCGGGATGCGCGAGGAACGTAAGTCCGCCAGCCTGAGCAATAAGCTGAGTTGCTTCAAGTGGAGATAATTGATACTTTTTTTCGTACGCTGGAGCGCCAACACCGAGGTATTTCATGAATGCTTCGTGGTACGTTTCAATCAATCCTTCTTCTAATAAAGCGCTGGCAATATGGGGTCTGCCCACAGAACCGATTCCTGCTTGATCGAGCACTGCATCCATTTTTAGAGAAATGTTGATGTCGTTCAATTTCTGAACAATGCGTTCAGCACGTTTCAATCGTTCGTAACGAAAGAAGGCAAGATAATCCTGAAGTTTCTGGTTGTTATAGTCAAAGAAGTACGCAAGCAAATGAATGTCTTTTTCATTCAGTGCAACGCTCAACTCCACACCGGGAATAATTTCTACACCACGGCTCTTCCCAGCTTCGATCGCTTCATCAAGAGCACCAACATTATCATGATCGGTAATTGAAACAACGGAAAGCCCTGTTGCATGTACGCGCTGAACAAGTGTCTCTGGAGAGAGTGCTCCATCGGAGTACGTTGTATGCAGATGGAGATCTGCTCGAGGATTGTTTGAATGATTTATTTGTTTGGTTAGCTCATTCCCCATCTCAGCCATAAATACCTGCATACACCTTTATTCGTACACTCATAGAAGGAGATATCCTGCGCTTTGATTCATCGCAAAGCAAAGAGGATATTTTATAAATATTTTTTACGGAACGCTTCATAATCGTTGATAATAAGTTTATTCCCAATAATTTGTACTTCTTCGCTATCGATGAAAGAATGAATCATACGCGAGACTGTCTCGCGAGACGTACCCGCCATATTAGCAATGTCCTGCTGAAGCGGCAAGTCATCGATTTCAACTTTTCCTTTTCGAAATACTCCAACATCATCAGCAAGAATCAACAGCACATTAGCAACACGTCCAGCGGCATCTTTAAGCGATAGACTCTTTATTTGCATATCGGCTTTGCGAAGCCGCATTGCAAGTTCAGCCAGCAGGGAAATCGCTACCAGAGGAAATTCGTGCAGCGATTCTAAAAAATCCCGGCGGTGAATCATAAACAATTCTGATTTCATTGTCGCTACAACGCTCGCCGAGCGCGCTTGTCCGTCCAACAGAGACATTTCGCCGAAAAACTCGCCTGGTCTAAACATTGAAAGAATGACTTCTCTTCCATCCTCATCCATCCGTACTACTTTTACTTTTCCAGAGACGATAACGAAGAGCGCCGCACCGCTCTCCTGTTCAAGCAAAACGATATTACCCTTCTTATATTTTTGTCGCGTGCCAAGTTTTACAATCTTCTGTAAATCCTTTTCTTCGAGGTCGGCGAAGATAGGCACATTACGGAGAAAATTAATTTCTTCTTGGGGCATTGTGATCCGCGCAGGGTGTTAACGTTCAGATACCTATTTAATTAGGAATTTTTGTTCGTACGTACTACGACTTTTATAATATATCTTCCGGTGTTGTGAAATGCAAGGTTTTTATAACCACCCGAGAGTGACACGGACTCTCAAAATATCAACATGAAGAATTGTTTCGTGGCTTTTTTCATTCCGTCACCACTTCAGAATAGATGCAGGATATCCGCTTTATTCCAGCAACTACAAGTTGCTTATTGCTATCTCACCTTACTCAACTCGCTTTTCAGATAATCAATGACGGCAACAGGTTCCGGATCTACATTATTTAAGATTGCAAGATACAGCGTAACCCAATCGCCAAAGTAGATCAATGAAAACAGCCTCGCCAAGAGTCCTTTGCCATCGCTTGCAACTTCTGTAACTTCTCCGGCATACTGTGATACGATTTGATTAGTAATTTTTTCACGGATCGCGACACGTTTGTGAGTGCCTGAATCGTTTAAGAAAACAACATGCATGTGCTTCATTAATTCGGTAAGCACTTTCCAGCCTACCAATTCGTTGTGGTTCATTTCCGGAAGTACGTGACCGAAAGAAAGTTGTTTGGCGTTTTCTGCAATTTGCCCTCGCCAACGGATGTTCACGGTATCAAAATGCTCGACGGGAGAATATATCACCGGCAACTTGCCTTTCATGCGCTCCGCCAGCTTCAGCGGTGCATTCTCCGGCGATTCTGGATTACTAAAGAGCGCAGATTTTTTCTTTAAAAGTTGAATTGTCTCTTGGATATCTTTGTCTTTTGGTTTAATGAAGCCCAACCTGCCAAGCATGACGAGCAACGGAAAAAAGGAATAGCCCAGCGCCGCGCGCGGGGAAAGTCCTGGCGGAATTTGTATCCATGACTGTTTAAGTTTTTTCGCCATTTTTGCCGTCTCTCCACCAGTGCTGATGCAAAGGACGCGCGCCTTTCGTTTCACTGCATCTTTGTATGCAGATATTGTTTCCTCGGTATTGCCGGAATAACTGGATACGATAACAAGTGTATTTTTTCCAACAAATTCCGGAAGAGTATAATATCGATTCACGGTGAACGGAACGTCCAGTTCCTCGGAAAGATAAGAGCGAAGCAGGTCGCCTCCTATAGCCGAACCTCCCAATCCGGTGAGAACGATGTTTTGCACACCTATCACATTCAGTTTTATTTTTGTTTCTTTTCCAATTCGAACGGCTTCTTCAATCTGTTTGGGAAAATTTGCAATCCAAGTGTACATACCTTTGGGGTCTATACGTTTGATATCATCGAGTGTCATGAGTTTTTTCCTTAGAGCAATTGAGCGGCTGGTTCTGCACTATCGATTTTTATTTATGCTATATGATTTTCTTATGTCATTTTTTTGATTCATGAATTCTGTTTTTGAATTCGAAGCAGTAACCTGGTTTTATCCAATCGGGATGTCTGGAAATTTATGTTTCATCAAATGCTTGAGGAATGCTTTAATTTCATCTTCGGATTGCATCGTCAACACTCGCTCGGCAACATGTTGCGCTTCCGTATAATGTATAGAGCGAATAATTTTCTTAATTTCCGGCAAAATAGTTGGAACAACACTGAACTCATCTAATCCAAGCCCAACGAGTAAAATGGTTGCCAGCGGGTCACCTGCCATTTGTCCGCACATACCAACCCAAGCGTGTTCCTGCTTACCGCGCTCAATGATGCGCCTCAGAAACCGGATGACTGCCGGATGAAATTCCTGAAATAGATCCGATACAATATCATTGCCGCGATCAACGGCAAGTAAATACTGAATAAGATCGTTTGTACCGATACTCAAGAAGCTCACTTCCCGCGCAAGATGATCTGCAATGACGGCTGCAGCGGGCACTTCGATCATAACTCCTAGCCGAAGATTTTCATCGAATGGAATTTTATGTGCACGTAAATCATCCTTTGCTTGTACTATAAGCTGTTTGCTAAGTTTTACTTCTTTAATGCTCGTAACCATCGGTAACATGATGGCAAGATTCTTCAAAGTGCTTGCACGCAGAATGGCACGCAGTTGATCTAGGAAAATCTGCGGTTTATCCAGCATAACACGTATTCCCCGCCAGCCAAGAGATGGATTGCTTTCTTTCATCACCGGCGTCATAAATTTATCGCCGCCAATATCAAAGGTTCGGATAATAGCGTGTTTAGGAAAAACCGACTCAGCAATGCGGTGATAAATTTCGTATTGCTCTTCTTCACTCGGAAAAACTTCTTTGCCAATTAGCAAACTTTCCGTGCGGTAAAGTCCAATACCATCAGCTCCCCGAAGCTTAATGAATTCTAATTCCTCTTCTAACTCCACGTTTGCTGCAAGTTTGATATGATGCCCATCAAGCGTTTCTGCCGGAAGATCGCGCAGAGGGGCAAGTGTTTCTTCAAAGGTGTGGTATTGCGTTTTCTTTTTTTTGTAAAATTTTAAAGTCTCCACGCTCGGATGCAGTACAACTGTACCGCTGTATCCATCGACAACGATTTGATCATCTGTTTGCGCCAACGATGACAATTGATGCATGCCAACAATGGCTGGAATTTTTAATGCACGCGCGAGCAATGCCATATGGGACGTTGCACCGCCTAGTTCTGTTACATACGCCAGCACATCGTTACGGCTAAAGATGAGTGTGTCTGCCGCTGCGAGATTGTGCGAAATAATGACATGCGAACCCTCGATTTTCGAAATAAGTTTTTGTTCTTCGAGATTTCTGAGAATACGGTTTTCAACATCGAGCAGATCGTCAGCGCGCTCGCGGGCATATTCATCCTTGGATGCCATCATCAATTGGTGATACTTCTCCATCTCATCTTTGAGGAGATATTCAGCATTTTTACGTTCTCGTTTTAATCGTTCGTACACTGCTTCAAAGAGTACAACATCTTCAAGGATGAGAAGCTGTGCTTCGAAAATTTTCGATTTTTCAGTTCCTAGTTTTTGTTCGGCAAATTCGAATACCTTGGTAAGTTCCTTCTTGGAGCGTGCGACGGCATTCTGAAGGCGTTCGATTTCTTGCTCAACTTCACCGGCAGCAATTGAACGAATGAGAATTATTGGTTCATGTTTTCGAAACAGGAAAACAGGTCCGATGGCGATTCCGGGAGATGCCGGAATTCCCTTCAGTTTCATTTCTTGTTTGATAGTCTGATCCATCTTCTACCTGTTTACTGGTGAACAGTTCACGTCTACATCGGCTCGCCAAAGCCGCTCTCGAAGAGCTCGGACATAGCTTGGCACGCTTCTTTTTCATCAGGTCCATCAAAGCGCACGAGAAGTTTGGACCCTTGTTCTGCAGCCAGCGTCATGACACCGATAATACTCTTTCCATTAATTTGGAAACTATCTTTTTCGATGAAAAATTCTGATTTAAATTTCGCCGCCAGTTTCACAATTGCAGCAGCCGGGCGTGTATGCAGCCCCGCTCGATTCCGAATCGTTATTTCTTGTTCAATCATTCCTTGCACATCTCGTTAGAATTTCCTATTCAACAATTTATCTGTCATCCACCGAAGCGTTTCTCGAGCTGCGGAAGCAGGCAATGTCGAAAGTTGATTTTTTGCTTCAGTGATATCGTTTTCAATTCGTTTCTTGGCAGAATCAATTGCACCTGTTTCTTCATAGATGAGACGAAACGCTTTTACCTGTTTTCGGGGCACACCACCTTTTGTAAAAATGCGCTGAAGCATTTTCTTTTGCTCTCCTTTTGCACGGCGTAACGCCTCAAGGAGCAGAAATGTTTTCTTGCCTTCTACTAAATCACCGCCAATAGTTTTGCCAAATTCTTTTTCGTCGGCAACGATGTCCAGTAAATCATCTTGAATCTGAAACGCACGTCCTACATATTCGCCGTACCGTCGTAATGCTTCCAGATCCAAAACCGTTGCATTCCCAATAAGCGCACCCACCTGCGCCGCTATCGAAACTAATTTGCCGGTTTTCTTTTCGATCATCATCAGGTATTCGTTCACATGCACACGATGACGTGTTTCAAATTCTTTATCCAATGCCTGTCCTTCGCAAATTGTAACGACACCTTCCGTAAAAATTTTGCTGATTTCCTGAATGCGTGTTGATTTTGTTCTGAGTAAGGCACGGTAGGCAAACGCAAGCAATGCGTCGCCGGAAAGAAGCGCAACATTTTCATCCCATTTTTTATGAACAGTAAGTCGTCCGCGGCGTGTTTCCGCATGGTCCATTATATCATCATGGACGAGTGTAAAATTATGGAGAATTTCAATTCCAGCTCCCGCGTGCAGCGCATTGTTCGCTTCACCACCAACAGCTTCGCATGCAAGGAGAGTAATCACTGGGCGAATGCGTTTGCCGCCTGCCACGAGAACATATTTTGCAGGAGAGTACAGCGTCTGCGGTTTGTGTTCGGTGACAAAACTTCGAAGATATCGCTCCACAGATGATTTATGACGTTCGTATCGTTGTTCAGGATTCATAATTCATTCTCAACTTAAACTCTTGAAAACAATATTTGCTTTTGCAGGTCAGCGATAGTACGCGAGCCGGTGAGAAACATCGTGCCTTTCAACTCCCATTCCCATTGATCAATGAGCCCAATAACTGATTCTGTTCCGCCGTTTGCAAGGGCTTTGAGTATAGACATAGCAGATGCGGCAAAATCAGCCCCACATGCAATTGATTTCGCGCAATCGATACCGTTTGAAATTCCACCGGAAGCAATAACCTTCAACGATGGCGAGTCACTCTTCAGACGACAGACGGTTTTCAAGGCATCTATTGTTGGAATTCCCCAATCCCAAAAATTTTCCGCATTTGAATTTTTTCCTTTTTTCTTCCTTGTTCCTTTTCCCAAAAAGTTTTTTTTCTTTTCATTTCTTCTTCTTAAAATTTCAACTCCCGCCCAGCTCGTACCACCAGCTCCTGCAATATCAATAATTTTTACCCCGACATCAATCAATCGTTGTGCAACATCAGCTGAAATACCTGCGCCGATTTCTTTAACAATGAGAGGAACCGGAAGCGACCTCACCAGTAGTTCTATACCGTCAAGCACACCGCAAAAATTTGTATTGCCTTCCGGCTGAAGCAGCTCCTGCAATGGATTGAGGTGCACTGCAAACCCATCGGCGTGAATGAGATCGATCAGCCGCATAATCGGCGATGCATCCCGCAGTTTTGCAACTTCCGCTGCGCCAATATTCCCAAAGATCGGAATGTCTGGTGCAGTTTCACGCACTACTGAAAAGGAACGATGATACCGCACATTCTCTGATGCCTGTCGTTGGCTGCCAACACCCAACGCAATTTTCTTTTGTGCGCAAACTTCAGCAAGCTGCTGATTGATCCGTTCCGCCTGAGCATAGCCGCCGGTCATGCTAGAGATGATAAATGGCAGTGCGATTTTTCTCCCCAAGAAATTTGTCGATGGATCTACATCTGAAAGATTGAGTTCGGGCAAAGCGTTATGCAGAAAATCCCAACGATCAAATCCAGAAGATTTGGTGCGAAATGCTACATCCTTGGTCAGGCTAATGTTGACGTGCTGCTGTTTGCGTGAGGATGTCCGTGTCATTTTCATACATCATAATCTCTTTAGAATAATAAAGAAATCAGTTTCGAGATGCAAGGTAGCGAACAGAAAGCGTTTCTTGATTTTCCTTCAATTTTTCGGTATCTAATTGCAATAGGCAAACACGATGAAGACAACGAAACCTCGGCAGCCGCAAAAGTCACCTATGCGACAAAAAATTTATTTCTTCTCAGACGCTCATCTCGGTCTCGGTTCAAACGAAGAAGATCGTCAGAAAGAATTGCGGCTTATTCGTTTTTTAAACTTTATTCAGCAAGATGCATCGCAAATTTATATAGTGGGTGATTTATTTGATTACTGGTTTGAGTATAAGACTGTCGTTCCCAAAAAATATTTCCGACTCTTTGCAAAATTTGCGGAGTTAACGGAACAGAGCATTCTTTTGTACTTTATCGCGGGCAATCATGATTTTTGGGTGAAAAATTACTTCCGTGATGAACTCGGTATGGAAATACATTTTAATCCTGTTGAGGCAGAAATTTTCGGTAAGCGGTTTCTCATTCATCATGGCGACGGTTTGCTGAAGGACGACCTCGGTTACAAGATTCTCAAAAAAATATTACGCAGCAAAACGAATATCTTTCTCTTTTCGCTCCTTCATCCGGATATTGCAGGATGGCTTGCACGGTGGTCATCGAAGACAAGCCGCCAGTACACAAGCAACAGGACGTACGAGAGCACTGGAATGGAAGATTTTGCCGCCCGCAAGATAAAAGAAGGATTCGACTATGTGATCATGGGACACAACCATGTTCCATCGTGCCAAACAATTGAGAGCGGTGTGTACGTCAATCTTGGCGACTGGATTTTTGAGAACACGTACGCAGTCTTCGATGGCAAGAAATTAAAGCTGAAGAAGTGGGTAGATTGATTTATGTATTTGAAACAAATTCAACAATATGGCCGATAAAAAATTTAGTTCCGAAAAAATGGAGCGGTACTTCAACGATCCTGAGTACCGGCATGGAAATATGAAGCTCAACAAGCGGTATTTTAACCAGAAATACTTCGTTATTTTCGGTGGCATTTTTGTAATTGCCGCGTTGATCACATGGTACTCCGTGTATATTGTAAACGGATTGCCGACTCTCGAACAGTTAGAAAATCCAAAACCTGAACTGGCAACAAAAATTTATTCCGCCGACGGCGAAGTACTGGACCAGTTTGCATACAAAAATCGGACACGCGTTGCACTCAACACAATTCCCCCGGGATTAATTAAAGGACTTATCGCCACCGAGGATAAAGATTTCTACAACCATTGGGGCGTCAACTTGCCGCGTTTCATTCGCCAAATGGTGATTAATGTCGTTACATTTCGGCAAGCAGGTGCCAGCACTATCACGCAGCAGCTTGCACGGAATCTCTACGGCCTTCAGATCAGACACGAAACGATGTTTGATAAAATTACGCGAAAAATCCGGGAATTTTTGACGTCAGTGCAAATCGAGCGGCGTTATACAAAAAATGAAATCTTGGAATTTTATTTGAATATCTCTGGATTTGGCAGAGGAGCATACGGCATCGAATCCGCCGCACAAATGTATTTCGGGAAGCCCGCTGCAGAACTTACGCTACCAGAGTATACGTTGCTTATCGGTATGCTTAAAGGGCCAAGTTACTATGATCCATTTCTACACGCCGACCGTGCATTCGCACGCCGCAATGTTGTCATTGGGCAGATGGTAAAAGAAGGATTGTTCACGGAAGAGACAGCACAGCAAGTCCGTGCTGATTCTTTGGATTTGAAATCGATCGGATCAGAATTTCGCTCTGGCATTGCACCGCACTTTGTAGAATGGATTCGACAGCAGCTTCTGAAAAAAGCCGAAGCCCATGGTTACGACATTTACCGTGACGGCCTGCGTATTTATACTTCTCTCGACAGCCGGATGCAGCGGTACGCGATCTCGGCCATCGAAGAACATTTGAAGGATTTTCAACAATCGTTTGATGCGACGTGGAATTGGAAAGAACATCCAGAAATCATGAATGACGTCATCAACAAGGCAATCCGCGAAGATGAATCGTATAAAAAATCACGCAATGCCAGTATGCGGGACAGCATTATCAACGCACTTCGCACCAGCCGTACGTTTATCGACTCAGTATTGAAAGCAGCGCAGACGATCGAGGTCGGTTTTGTTGTTCTTGATCCGCACAACGGAAAAATTAAAGCGATGGTCGGTGGACGCAATTACCGTGCATTCAAGTACGGACTGAACCATGTTACACAAATTCACCGTCAGCCAGGATCTGCGTTTAAACCATTCGTCTATACCGTTGCGCTTGATAACGGATATCCGGCATGTTATGAAGTGTTGAATCAACCTGTCACCATACCAATGCCTGATGGAACTCGCTGGGCGCCGGAAAATTTTGAGAAAGACATCGGTGGCAAGTATACGCTGCGTGAAGCATTAAAACATTCTATCAATCTTGTAACTGTTCGTGTCATTTTGGAGATCGCTCCCGCCGCACAAGTTTCGGCGTATGCACATCGTATGGGCATCACATCACCCGTACCGGCGTACGAATCTCTCGCACTTGGCACTGCAGAAGTCTCACCATTGGAATTGACGTCGGCATACGGCGTGTATGACAACGAAGGCGTGCTTGTCTCGCCTATCGCCGTCATCCGCATTGAAGACAGTGACGGTAATGTTATTGAAGATAATTCTCCCGATAAAAAGGAAGTCCTGAGCAAAGAGACTGCGTATCTGATAACCGACCTGCTTAAGGGCGTAGTAAATAGTGGAACAGGAACACGAGTGCGATCGTATTTCACTGGCGCATGCGCTGGTAAAACCGGAACGACAGACAACTATGCCGATGCTTGGTTTGTCGGTTTTACTCCGCAACTGGTTGCCGGAGTATGGGTGGGCTTCGATGATGCGCGCATACGCTTCATAAGTTCAGATGGTCAGGGCGGCAGGGCAGCAGCACCAATCTTCGGATTATTTATGCAAAAGACGTATGAAGATCCCGATATTGGATTAACGCAGGAAATTTTTGTTCAACCGGAAGGAATTATAACCGACACAATTTGTGCGGACACGAAGAAGAAAGCGCGCGAGTGGTGTCCGAACAAGACGACAGAAATTTTCAATGCTAAATATCCCCTTGGATTGTGCGATAAACACACGAGCGCAGATTGGAATCAGGGCAAAGAAGGCGAAGACACTCGAAAGAAAAGCAAGATAAACTGGTAGTGAGAAAAACATAAAAGATGTCCGACTTTTGCTATTCGCTTCAGTCCGGAAAGTGTTTAGACATCTAAAAAGGAAATTTTACTTTCCCTTCGCCTTTTATCAAACAAATGCTCTCCTGCAGTTTAAAATAACAAGATATACGGAAAAGATACCGTACTCATTTTTTAAGTATTTCTTTCACAGCTTTTTGAATCAGTGTCGGGGTCACAGTATCAATGACGTTCACTTCTCCAATTTTTATTGGCAAGACGAAACGCTGTTGAGAGCCAATGTGTTTCTTATCGCGTCCTATAGCATTTAGAATATCGGCAATTTTTAACATAGAGAATTTCGTTTTCATCGGAATGCGACGTATGAGTGCAACGATACGCTTATAGGAATCTGCATCTAACAATTTCATCTCTTTGGCGATAAAGCTTTCAGCTAGCATGCCGAGTAAAACTGCTTCACCGTGCTTCATCTGTTTGTAGTGACCAGCAAATTCCAGTCCATGACCAATTGTATGCCCGTAATTAAGAATGATACGGATACCAGATTCTTTCTCGTCCTGCGTTACAATTTCTGCCTTGATTGCTGCACACTGCATCTGTACATATATTACCGTTTCGGTATCGAGACGGAGAGTTTTTTCCAAATTCAATTCAAGAAATCCAAACAACGCTGCATCGCGGATAATGCCGTATTTGAGCACTTCGCCAAGACCGCAGATAATTTCTCGCGGTGGCAATGTTTTGAGGTAATGAGCATCCATCCACACAAACACTGGCTGGTGAAACGCACCAATCATATTTTTCCCCAGCGGATGATTGACGCCGACCTTTCCGCCGATGGAGCTGTCAACTTGAGCAAGTAATGTTGTCGGCACTTGCACCAATTTAATACCGCGCTTGTACGTTGCTGCGACAAATCCGGCCAGATCACCAATCACACCACCGCCTAAAGCAATAACAGCTGAGGTGCGTGGAATTCTTTTTTTCAACAGTTCGGTGAAAATGGTGTTTGCACGATGAAGATTCTTCTGATTTTCCCCCGATGGTACAATAATAGTCGTTGGCTGAAATTTATAGTGCTGAAGATTTCGCAGAAGCGGCTGGAGATGGTACGACGCTGCATTCCGGTCGGTGATGATAACAAGAGAATCCGAAATTCCATGCTGACGGCACATTGATGCAAACGATGAGACCATGTCCGTGCCAGCATAAATAGGATACGAGCGTTCGCCAAGCGCAACATCAATCTGCCGTTGAATCATAGATTTATTCCTTATCAATCATAAAGTGAATGTTTTTCATAATCTCATCCACCGTCGCCCCCACGCGCATATTGTCGGCTGTAATCACAACATCGGCCCGTGCATAAAATTGTTCACGTCGGGTCATGAGATCACGTATTCGATTCCTCAGTTCCGGCGGTGAGAGTTGATTGCCATGTACATCCTTCAACATCGGACGATCGCTCCGATACTGTACACGCTGTATAATTTCTTCCGGTGAAAGTTTGAGATAAACAAGAATTCCCTTCAGTAATACAAGCTGGCAGTTTTCTTCGTTGGCAATTGTACCGCCGCCAAGGGAAATGACACAATGCTTACGTTCGGTCAGCTCTCGTAACGCATCCCGTTCCAAGGTGCGGAAAGCCTGCTCGCCTTTTGAACTAAATATTTCCGCCACGCGCTTATTTGTTTTTTGTTCGATATACTGATCAACATCAAGATACGCAAAACCAAGTGTGTTGGCGAGAATAGGACCAATCGTGCTCTTCCCGCTTCCCATAAATCCAGTCAAGAAGATAAGCGACTTCTTATGTCCGTGCTGTGAATCTTTCATATTCTGCGTTAAAAAAAAGGCGTCTCGATAAATCGGGACGCCTCAGATAAACGAGCGTGAATTTTATCGGAAGAATTTATCCCGGTGATCAACAATGTCTGCCTTTTCGCGCAGCGTTGTTTGCCAGTCTGTTAACACACGCTGTCGCTTCTCCTGCAAGAGTTGTGTTCGAAGCGATTCACGATCCAAACTAAAAGTTGAGCTATCAACTTCTGTTTTCGACAATAATTTTATGATGTAATAACCGAGATTGCCTTCAAAGGGCTTCGATAATTCACCGGACTTCATAGCAAGTGCGGTTCCAATAAATTTCAGATCACGTCCAATGCTGGCTGGACCATCGATTGGTTTAAACGGACCGGTGAGACGTGCTGTCAAATTCGGGTTGGATTGCGCAGCGACCATTAAGTCGCTTGAAGAAGAAAGCGTTTTGTAAAACGCATCCACATCAGGGCGAATCTTTGCTAATTTCTTTTCTTTGAGGGCTAACGCATGAACAACGCCTTTCACTTCATCAAGTGGCCGGATACCCTCTTCCCTGATATTTGATACTTTACTTACAATCACGCCGTTTCGTACATAAATTGGTTCGGCAATTGTTCCGACTTTATTATTGAATGCAAAATTCGACAACGCATCGTTTGGACCAATACCGGGAATCGATCCTGTTTTTGTAAATTCCTGCGTTTCCTGTACTCTATACTTACTATTCTCAGCAGCTTTCTCAAATCCTTCTTCCTTCGCTAAAACACCAAAGTCCTGAGCCTGCTGGAATGCGGTTTCCATTGTTTGCGTGCTTGCCTTCACTTTCATAACAAGATCAAGCAGTTGTACTTCGCGTTTGTCTTTGCCGGTTACTTTAATAATATGCCAGCCAAATTGCGTACGTACCGGGCCAACGATATCGCCCACACGCGCCTTAAATGCCGCGTCGGCAAAAGGCTTCACCCAGCGATCTTTTGACCCCCATCCGAGCTCGCCGCCTTGCATTGCAGAGCCGTAATCCTGACTATTCTCACGAGCAAGCTTTGCAAAATCTGCGCCTGAACGCGCTTGCACCAGAAGCGCTCGTGCTTTCTGAATCGTCTTCATGCTATCCGGACCAGTAACAATATTCAGTAGTATGTGACTGGATTTGACAAACTCTGTTGTCCCTTGCCGCTGGTCAAGAATTTTGATAATGTGAATACCATCATTGTCATTGATCGGACCGACGATATCGCCTTTCTTTGCAGAAAAAATTGCGCTCTCTTTTTTCTGGCTCAACTCGCCGTGTTTAAAAAATGCTTCTGTGGAAGGACCTTCAGAATATGTTTTTACAAGTTCGGCAAAATCCATAGCGCCGGATTTTGCTTGTTCCAGCAAATGCTTTATTTCCGTTTCTACAGCCGCAGAATCTTCTGAAGATGCAGTCTGACTGAAGAAAACATATTTAACTTTCCGTGCGGCTTTCGCTTGGAAGTCGGCGGCATGTAAATCGTACTGCTTCTTCAGATCATCGTCTGACACTGTGACGGCGGATTCCGGTACGAGCCGATTGATATCAAACAAAACGTAAACCGCATCCATCGTCACATTGCGGTCAATAAAGCGCTGCATTAACTCGCCTTCGCTTGCATTAACGTTTGCCAGCAGAAGACTTTGCAGCTTCCGGCGTTTCTGCTCTTGACGAAGCATTTCTTCCACTTGAATCCATGCAGATTTATTCTGCGGATCCCTCATTGCCTGCTGGTATGCGTCACGCCGAAATGTACCGGTGGAATCTTTAAATTGTTGAACAAGAAACTCCGGCGGATTCTGTCCGTTGACAATATCGAGAATCTCTTGGTCCGTCACCGTAATACCAAGGCGGTCAATTTCCTGTTCAATCAGCATTTCATCAACAAGTTGGTTCCATACTTGCGAACGAATCTGACGTTCGGTTTCATCGTCGATGTCGCTGCCTTGCTGTTTCTTTTGGTTTTCGGCTGTTCGCCGCACCAATTCGCTGAATTGTTTATAGCTCACTTCTTTGCCGTTCACTTTGCCAAGCACTTCACTCGTACCGCCGCCGCGCCCTTTGCGTCCGGAGATATCGAAGCCCCAGTCGAAAATGATGAGGACGATAAAAATTACTGCCGCGCCGGCAATAATAAATTTTGGAGACTTTTCACGTATATCATTCAAGACTGCCATATCAGAACAACTCCTCTTTCCTGATCGAAACTTGAGATTGCATTTTTTTTAACTGATAAATATAGCCGACAATCGCTTGATATGCAATGACTTTCTTGTTGACTTTGTTGGCATATCCGGTTATATTTTCAAACGAAAATTTATTCACGATTGTAATTTTCAAGCAAAGCGCGAAGAGTTATATTGTCGCGCTTTGTTTCTTCGTTTATCACCAATGTTATAAGTGTGGAGACAATTTGTGAGAAATCAGCTAACCAGAATTATTATCACCGTCTGTTTTGTCGTCCTTGCTGTCTATTTTCTGTGGCCGACCATACAGGATTATAACTATCGCAAACAACTCAGCAAGCTTTCAGGACAGGACAGCATCGCGTATGCAGAAAAACATCACGATGATATGCTGGATGCAAAGCTGAAACGTATGAAGCTGGGTTTGGATTTACAAGGCGGAATGCGCGTTGTACTGGAGGTGAATATCGTCCAGTTGCTGGATGATATGGCAAAGAATAAGGATGACAACTTCAGGGCGATTGTTAAAGAAGTGTACGATGAAACAGTATCTAACGACCTTTCAATTATTCCTATCTTCGCTAAAAAATTCCAGGATCGCGGTATAAGAATGAGCAGGTACTATGGCAGCATCCGGGATGATGACGCTAAAGTGATAAGCATGTTGGAGAGTGAATCCGGAAAAGCGGTTGATCGCGCCAGCGAAATCGTAAGAAATCGTGTTGACCAGTATGGCGTTTCCGAACCAAACATTCAAAAGCAGGGCGGACGCCGTATCATTGTCGCACTGCCGGGCGTGAAGGATGAAAATGAAGTGCGTTCGTTGCTTCATGGTACAGCGCTGTTGGAATTTAGAATGCTGAAGGATCCTCAGGTTTCATATAGGGTAATGGAATCCATTGACAAATTCCTTACCGGAAAATTGGAAACCGATACAATGGCCTCGTCAGCGGCAACTACAGAAAAAAAGAAGGAACCGGCAAAGCGTAAAGACGCACTAACCGAATTGACCGGCGGTGCGGCGGCGGTTGCTGAAACGGATACAACGAAGGAAGCGCAGTTTGCGCGCGAACACCCGTTCTTTATGTATGTAAAACCTGACCAGCGCGGTTCCGGTGAAGGATATATAGCCGAAAAAGATAAAGATCGCGTTGTTCGATTGCTTAATCGGCCGGAAGTTCAACAAATCATTCCGCAAGATTTTGAATTTCTCTGGGCTGCAAAAGCCCAAACATTCCAGAATGGGCAAAAATTTTATCTTCTGTACGCAGTAAAGAAAACATCTGAGCTTAAAGGTGACGTTGTTGTGAACGCTCAAGCGAGTGTGGATCCCGAAGACGGCCGCCCTGTAGTGAACATGGAAATGAACAGTGAGGGTTCGCGAGAATGGGCACGCATCACCGGGGCTAATATCGGCAAGCGAGTTGCCATTATCCTTGACAAAGGAATATTTTCAGCGCCGGTTGTGCAGACAAAAATCAGCGGCGGCCATTCACGCATTACCGGAATGGATTCTCCGAATGAAGCACGTCTCTTGGAAATCGTACTCAAGGCAGGCGCATTACCTGCCCCTGTGAGCATCATTGAACAACGATCTGTCGGAGCGTCACTCGGCGAAGACTCAATCCGGGCCGGAATGAACTCAATGATCATTGCTCTTCTCTTTACCGTGTTGTTTATGATCTTCTATTATCATACGTCCGGTGCCATTGCAGACTTCGCATTGTTATTCAATATCATTTTTATCCTCGGTGTCATGGCAGGATTTCAAGCAACACTGACACTTCCGGGTATCGCCGGTATGGTCTTAACGATCGGTATGGCTGTTGATGCGAATGTGCTCATCAACGAACGCATTCGTGAAGAAATGGCAGGCGGTAAGACAGTGCGCGCTGCAATTGATGCAGGATATTCCAAAGCGTTCGCCGCAATTTTTGATTCAAATATCACGACATTTTTAACTGGATTAGTGCTCTATCAGTTTGGAACCGGGCCGGTGCAGGGTTTTGCGTTGACACTAATGATCGGTATCGGTGCAAGTATGTTTAGTGCCATCGTAATCACGCACGTTATTTTTAACATTATGACAGAAAAAGGCATAAACCCGAACTTCGGTTGAGCCGTCGAATGATTTACAAGAGTACGCGGAACACTCAACGCGGGTGTTTTGCACGGAGATGGATTATGAAAAGGAGAATGAGTTTCAATGCGACTGTTTAAGAAAACAAACATTGACTTCCTCGGTAAACGGAAGATGTGGTATGTCGTTTCAAGTATCATGGTACTTATCGGCATGATTTCAGTTGTGTTTAAAGGTATCACTTATGGTATTGATTTTCAGGGCGGCACAGAAATCGTGCTGGCATTTCAACAAAAAATAGAAATAAGCGATATTCGAACAGCCTTGACAAAAGTTGGCTTGGGGAACTGTGAAATTAAAACCTACGGCGCGGATAATTATATTCTTATTAACACACCAGAACAAGCCACAGGTACAGGTATTGCAGATAAAATTAGAAGCGCGATACAGACATCATTCGCCGATAAAAAGTTCAACGTTATCAAAGAAGATAAAGTCGGCCCAAAAGTTGGAAAAGAACTCCGCACTGATGCAATGTTAGCGGTGTTCTGGTCATTTATTGCTATTCTGGCGTATGTTGCTATCCGATTTAAGTTCGCGTATGGATTTGGCGCAGTTGTCGCGTTGGTGCATGACGTCTTTACCACATTGGGATTTCTCTCTATTCTCAATGGCCTGGTCCCGGGCCTCAATCTTGATATTTCCCAGGAAGTCATTGCTGCATTTCTAACACTCATCGGTGTGTCGGTTAATGATACCGTTATCATTTTCGACCGTATCCGCGAGAATGAAAAGATTTATCGAAGTATGCCGTTGATGGATGTGATGAATAAAAGTTTGAATGATACGCTGAGCCGGACTATTATAACGTCTGGTACAATTTTCATAGTGTTGATCGTTCTCTTGATTTTTGGCGGCGAAGTGAACCGCGGATTTGCGTTCACAATGGCTTTTGGTATCGTTACGGGTACCTATTCGTCGATCTATGTAGCAAGTGCGTTTGTGCTCGATTATACGCGCTTCAGAAATCGCAGAAAAGCAGCGAAAACGGTTACAGTATAATTCTTCCTTTCAATTGAAAGGGCATCTATGAAATTTAAGACAAAAGAGATCAAGGGCGTTACCGTTGTTGAATTAGAAGGCAATGTGATGGGCGGTCCGGATGCATCCGCCCTCAATGATTTTTTACACGAACTCATCACTGAAGAAAAGAATCATGTTGTCGTTGATCTTAAGGCAGTGAGTTTTATTAACAGTTCGGGACTTGGCATGCTTATCGGCGGGTTGACAACAATGCGCCACTCCGGCGGTGAATTAAAACTTGCACGAGCTTCCAAGAAGGTCGAGAACCTGTTGGAAATGACAAAACTGCTCAAAGTGTTTGATCTTCACAAGAACGTGAACAATGCAGTCGCGTCCTTCAAGTAATTGCTGTTATGCGAGTGTGATGAACACTCGCATAACCTCGCTTCTCACATACACTCCATAACACTGAACTGAATGCCATCTCAACCACTTTTCGTCGCGGTCGCAGGAAACATCGGCGCTGGTAAATCTTCGCTGGCACGATTGCTGGGTGAACGCTTTCAATGGAAACCCTACTTTGAATCTGTCGATGACAATCCTTACCTCGCTGATTTTTATGGCGATATGTCTCGTTGGTCGTTCCATCTTCAAATCTATTTTCTTGCTAACCGATTCAAGTGTCATAAAGAGATTGTCGAATCGAGCGAGTCGGTAATTCAGGATCGCTCGATCTATGAAGATGCAGAGATCTTCGCACACAATTTATACGACATCGGTAAAATGACAGAACGCGATTACACCAACTATGTATCGCTCTTTCATGTAATGATGGAGTACCTCAAACCGCCCGATTTGATGATTTATCTCCGGGCGAATGTCGATACGCTGGTAAAACAAATTTCAAAACGCGGCCGCGATTTCGAACAAGGTATTCAGCGCTCGTATCTTGAGACGCTCAATATATTGTACGAAGATTGGATTGCCCGCTATAAACTTGGTCCGCTCCTCATTATTGAAAGCGATGACCTCGACTTCGTCAACAACAAAAAAGACCTTGACTATATTCTCACAAGCGTAAAAGACCACCTGCCCCAGATGCAGTTGTTTGAATGAAGGTGCAGGTGAATAATAAGTTACGAGCGAAGGTGATTCTGGAGAAGAAGTCGCTTTTTTTTATTTATACAAGATCCCCATCACACATGCGCCCACCCTTCGAGATTGCATTCAGACGCCGCATCGTCTTGTTTCTCCCGCAACATTTCTCTACATTTTGAATGAACATAGACTATGGATTACCGCCGTGAGCAATATATTTAATTACTCTTTGCCCTTTTTTTATTTCGCCGTGGTGTGGACATATGGTAAAGCATTCTTTGCCGATCAACTCTGGGCGAAGCATGCTAAAACACCAATATTAATTGGCACTATAGTGCTTCACCTTCTTTCTCTTGCAAACAGAATAATACTATTTCGACACCCGCCTGTCACCACAATATTTGAGATATTCACCGTGCTGGCTTGCTCGATTACCATTACATACTTTGTCATAGAACTTCGTTCGCGGCACAAAGAAACAGGCTATTTCATTCTCAACATCGCTTTTTTTTTCCAGCTTGCTTCATCTCTCTTTATCAAAGATACACCGGAAGTTCCGGAAATTCTCCGCAGCCCTCTCTTTGGCGTCCATGTGAGTTCTGCGCTCCTCGGGTACTCCGCTATCACTATTGCCGGTGCTTATGGTTTGATGTATCTGATGCTTTACCACGAAATGAAAGCGACACGGTTTGGCGTCGTCTATAAAAAACTTCCAACGCTTGAGACTTTGGAACGAATGACCTTCACCGCTGTGAAGCTTGCATTTTTACTTCTCAGCATTGCTATTCTTTTCGGATTCATCTGGCTGAACCGCGCAATCACCAATCCAAACTACTTCGATCCTAAACTCATAGGCACCATACTTGTCTGGGCTATGTACGGATTCCTCGTCATTGCGAAAACACGATACGGATGGAAAGGCCGCAAGGTAATGATTCTTTCCATCATCGGTTTTCTGATCTCAATCTTTTCAATGACCATTATCAATATTTTCTTTAGCGGATTCCATAAGTTTTACTGATATGAATCTTCTTTGCGCTGGCATATCACACCACACGGCTCCACTGGATGTTCGTGAACGGCTCTGGTTTTCTTCCGAGGAAATACGTCAAACCCTGCCTCTTTTGAAACCTACCGGCATAGAAGAATGCGTCATGTTCTCTACATGCAACAGGACTGAACTGTACGTGTTAACCGAAAACAACACACTTCCAGCAGAGGATATTAAAAGAATATTAATCGTGCAAAAAGCGGCAGATGGCAAAGTTCAATTATCTGACCTCTTCACGCTCACGGCAGGTGATGCAGCGCGGCATCTCTTTCGTGTTGCTGCCGGCATTGACTCAATGGTGTTGGGTGATGTGCAGATTCTCGCCCAGGTGAAAGAAGGATTTCTCCTCGCCACAGAACTTGGCACAGCAGGCTTTTTTATGAACCGTCTATTCCAACTTGCCTTTCGTGCTGGTAAACGCGCACGGACGGAAACAGAAATTGGAGATGGCGCCGTCTCCGTCAGCTATGCCGCAGTAGAATTAGCGGAAAAGATTTTCGATGATTTGCACAAGAAGTCTGCGCTTGTTATTGGCGCCGGTGAAACAGCAGTGTTAACAGCAACCCATTTACGCGGTAAAGAAATCGGCAGGCTTTTCATCACAAATCGCACACAGGAGCGCGCCGAACAGCTCGCAGCAAAAGTTCAGGGCGTGGTTATTCCCTTCGGCAACTGGGTCGATACACTTCCCGATGTAGATATTGTGATTTCGTCTGTCGAGGTGAATAAGTTCATTCTCGCTGCACCTGATATTCAGCGCGCCTTGGAGCATCATAGTAATAAGACCTTATTCGTAATTGATATCGGCGTTCCGCGTAACATCGACCCGGAAGTAAAAAATATTGAAAATGTTTTTCTTTACGATCTCGACACGCTCAATTTAATGGTTGAAGAAAATCTGCAAAAACGACGAGCAGAAATTCCAAAAGTCGAAGCCATTATCACAGAGGTCCTTACTGAGCTGACACGCTGGTATTCGTCACTCGAAGTCAATCCTACGATTACCGCACTCACACAGTTCATGGAAAACATCCGGCAGGAAGAGCTTGCCAAAAACATAAACCGGTTCGACCCGAAAGACCGCGAACTTGTGGAGTTGGTGACAAAACGCATTATTAATAAAATTGTACACGCGCCAATTGTAAATTTAAGAGGCGGGCAAGAAACATCGCTCGTGGAACGTTTGCAAAAGATGAGTGCCATTCAAAAATTATTTGGACTTACCAATCTGCCCAAGGAAGATTCTGATGCTTAATACTATTCGCATCGGCACGCGCAGCAGTGAACTTGCGCTTTGGCAAACATATCACGTGAAAGCACTGCTCGAAGCACGTTTCCCCGGCCTTGCTATCGATGTACAAAAGATAAAAACCACCGGCGATAAAATCCTTGATGCACCGCTTGCAAAAATTGGTGATAAGGGTCTTTTCACCAAAGAGCTTGAAATTGCTTTATTGGAAAACCGCGTGGATATTGCCGTGCACAGCTTTAAGGATGTACCAACCCTTATTCCCGAGGGACTTCTCATCGCTGCTGTGCTCGAGAGAGAAGATGTGCACGATGTGTTCATCACCAATCCGAAGAAATCACATCAAACATTCGTCGGCATTCCTCTAAACGCCATCATCGCAACGGGAAGTCTGCGCCGAAAATGTCAATTGCTTAACACACGTCCCGACCTACAAATCGTTGAAATTCGAGGCAATCTGAATACACGGATGAAAAAATTAGATTCGTCCGAATGGGACGGAATGATTCTCGCACAAGCAGGTGTTACTCGCCTTGGCTGGGCGTCTCGAATTACGGATATTTTACCGCTTGAACTCATGCTTCCAGCTGTTGGCCAAGGTGCACTGGCAATTGAAATCAGGATCGGTGATCAGCGCGTTCAAGAAATGCTTCGCCCGCTTCACGATCAGACAACAGCTGCAGCTGTAACGGCAGAGCGTGCTTTTCTTCATTATCTCGAAGGCGGATGCCAAATTCCTATCGGTGCTTATGGACAAATAAATGGAAATGAATTGCGGCTCAATGCCGTGATTGGAAGTTTAGACGGGAAACGAATTGTACGAGGGAAAAAAATCGGAACAATTGTTGATGCCGAACAAATAGGAATTGATTTAGCAAAAGAATTGTTCCAGCAAGGCGGAAAAGAAATTTTAGAGGAAATCAGACAACCATTCTGAATCATACTATCTTGATACTTTCTGGTAAAACAATACTCGTAACACGTTCAAGAAAAGCAAGCTCGGAGATTCGTGGCATGCTCGAATCCAGAGGTGCGTCAGTAGTCTGTCTTCCTACAATAGAGATTGTCGATCCGGATTCTTGGTGTGAATGCGATGCGAAAATTTGGAAACTTGCTGAATATGACAGCGTCTGCTTTACCAGCAAAAATGCTGTAGAGAAATTCGTCCAGCGGATTCGTCTTATCCGTCCGCAGGCATTAAATACATTAGCTACGCGAAATCTGTATGCGGTCGGAGAAAAGACCAAGTCGACCTTGGAGGCAACTGGGTTCTCTGTGCAGCCGATTCCACAGAAACATTCTGCGGAAAATCTGGCACATTCATTCTATGGTCAGAATATTTCAGGAAAACACTTTCTCTTCCCGAAAAGCAATATTGCCCGTGATGTTCTCCCGCAAGAAATACGATCACTTGGCGCTGTTGTTGATGAAATAGTAACTTATAAAACAGTAATTCCAGAACCGGAGAATCTCGAACATACTCGCGCTCTTTTAACAGATGGAAAGATCGATATCATAACATTTTTCAGCCCATCAAGCGTTCGTAATTTTTTGGAAATGATTAGCGCGGAAATAGTGCAGCGCGTTTTCATTGCTGTTATCGGACCGACAACTGCAGAAGCGGCCAAAGAAGCGGGATTAGAAGTTACTCTCGTTGCCAGACAGCAGACAGCGGAGAGTTTGGTTCAAGGAATTGTGGAGTACCTTGGCGGTTAATGATTTAAGGAAAAGTATTCTGAATTCTAGACTTTTCATTTGCTGTTACACTCATATAAAAAGGCTATCAAAGAATGACAAATGATTTGTTTCTTCGTGCATGCCGGCGAGAACCTGTGGAACGGACGCCTGTGTGGATCATGCGCCAGGCAGGACGTTACTTACCGGAATACCGAGCTGTCCGTGCAAAGGTGGATTTTCTCACGCTCTGCAAGACACCTGAGCTTGCAGCAGAAGTTTCTATTCAACCGGTGGACATACTCGGAGTTGATGCCTGCATTATCTTCTCAGACATTCTTATTGTGCCGGAAGCTATGGGCATGAAATTATTTGTTGAGGAAGGCAAAGGCGGGCCGCGCTTTGAAAATCCCATTCGTACCCGTTCTGATATTAACAAACTTGCCGTCCCGGACCCGACTCGTGAGCTAAAATATGTGATGGAGGCACTCCGGCTCACACGAAAAGATTTACATGGGCGCGTTCCGCTCATCGGGTTCGCAGGATCGCCATGGACACTTGCAACCTATATGGTAGAAGGAAAAGGATCGAAGAATTTCCGTGCTATGAAAGAGCTCGTTTATTCCTACCCGAAAGATGCGCATGCCTTGCTCGATAAACTCGCACGGACTGTTGCCGCCTATCTCAGTGCGAAGATTGAAGCTGGCGCACAAGCTGTGCAAATATTCGATACGTGGGGCGGCATATTGCCGCCAGATGAATTTAAAGAATTCTCTCTCCAATATATCGAACAAGTTTTGAGACTTCTCAAGCGCAATGGCGCTCCAACAATTGTCTTCTGCAAAGACTGCGGACATTCCATTGAAGCTATCGCTGATACCGGTTGTGATGTTGTTGGACTTGATTGGTCCATCGATATCGCAAAGGCAAGAATGATGGTTGGCAGTTACGCTGCACTGCAAGGCAATCTCGATCCGACGATGTTGTACGCACCGCCGGAACGCATTCGCGAAGGTGTGAAGAAAATATTGGAGAAGTTCGGCAACGGATCTGGACATATATTCAATCTGGGCCACGGTATCTTACCGGATATTCCGGTCGAGCATGCAAAAGCATTCGTGCAAGCTGTGAAAGAAGAAAGTGTGAAGTATCATCGATAACGAACTAAAAAGCCGATACCCATCAAACAATGTTAAGCGCTAAAAGCTCAATGTCGTTTACTCGTAAAAAAATTGCTGTTGTTCTCTTTCAACTTGGAGGACCGGATTCATTGGAAGCGATTGAACCGTTTCTTTTTAATCTTTTTATGGATCCTGATATCATCGATTTTCCGTTAGCATTTTTAGCGCGCCGGCCGTTAGCAAAATTGATATCCCGCAAGCGTTCATCAATTGTGCAAAACAATTATAAACTGATTGGAGGAAAGTCTCCCATTCTCGACCTCACGCGCCTTCAGGCAAAGGCACTCAATGAAAGTCTCATTCAGCAAGGTATTCAGGCGCAGGTATTTATCGCTATGCGGTACTGGCATCCGATGACAGACGAAATTGTAAGTGAAATAAAAGCTGCTGGATTTGATCAGCTCATTCTTCTCCCGCTTTATCCGCAATTCTCGCAAGCGACAACGGGTTCCAGCGTCAACGAATGGAATCGACAGGTAAAGAAACAAGGATTGAATCTTCCGACACAGTTTGTGTGCTGCTATCCAAATCATCCATCTTTATTGGAAGCGTTTGTCGAAAATATTAACAAATCGCTGAAGAAATTCTTCAATATCTCGCCGGCAGATATTGATCTCGTTTTCAGCGCTCATGGCGTTCCTGTTCGTTATATTCAAAAAGGCGATCCGTATCAGTTACACATTGAAGAAACTGTGCGCCGGGTAGTTGATCTGGGAAAATGGAATTCTCCGCATACACTCTGTTTCCAGAGTAAGGTCGGACCAATACAATGGCTCAAACCATCTCTTATCGAAACGGTAGAGCGGCTCGCAGGTGAAAATCGTAAGCACTTTCTCATCATTCCGATAGCATTTGTAACGGATCATATTGAGACATTGCATGAAATCAATATTGATGTACGCAAGCACGCACTGTCACGAGGTGTTCAGCAATTTGAACTTATGCATGCATTAAATGATCATCCGAAATTCATAGAATGTTTAACAGACCTGGTGATACGGCACGTAACAGATGCTGCCAAATATACTATGTGCGAAATGCTCTGGCAGGAAAACAGCAATAGAACAAGACCCAAGAAATGTCCATTTTATAAATTATAAGATTGGTGAATGAAAAGTTCACTTATTGCTGACATCAATACAAAAAGATGTAATTATGCAGACACTTATCGATCTATCGCTTCCCCTTACCGACTTGATGCCAGTGTACCCTGGTGATGAACCGCCACATCTTCTGAAAGTGAACACCATTACGTTGGATGGATTCAACAATTTCCATTTGTCCACCACCATGCACACAGGAACACACATTGACGGTCCAATGCATTTAACACAGAGTGAAGAGTTTTTAAATGAAATTCCGTTGGAACAATGCATTGGCGTAGGATGTCTTCTGAATGCTGCCGGCAGGACCAATATTCCGCTCACAACAGAGTACGAATTACTCGTTCAACCACAAAGCATTGTTTTGCTGTACACAGGAATGAGCAGTATGTTCGGGTGCAAAGAATACTTTAATAATTATCCAACAATCAGTCGAGAACTCGCTCAATTGTTCATCCAACGACAGGTGAAGATGGTTTGCATTGATTCACCGTCGCCGGATCGGCATCCCTTTGATATTCACAAACTGTTATTAGAAAACAACGTACTTATTGCAGAGAATCTGACCAACCTCGACAAACTTTTAACGACCAATAAACTTGAGGTGATCGCATTGCCGCTGAAGATTCATGCTGATAGTTCGCCAGCGAGAATTATTGCACGAATACTGGAGTGAAAAAACTATTATGAAAAAGAAAATCTCCCAGCAACTTTCCATCGCCACACGGGCAATTCATGGAAAACAACTATTTGCATTTAAGGGACCCGTTGCAACTCCGATCTATCAAACCTCCACATATCGATTTGAAACATCCGAAGACGCAATCAGGTATGCAAAAGGAGATCCGTCTGTCTATGTGTATTCGCGCTACCACAATCCGACGGTTCACGACGTAGAAGAAAAACTTGCGTTGATGGAAAATGGTGAAGCAGCAGCAATCTTTGCATCTGGTATGGCGGCAATCACTACTGCAATTCTTGCGGTGACAAAAGCGGGCGATAATATCATCAGCACGCCGGCTTTATACGGCGGCACGTACCGATGGATGCGTGACGAATTGCCGAAACAAAATATCAGCGTGCGCTTTGTCGATCCTCATCATCTCGAAGAGATTGCTCGTATTGCCGACAACCGAACGACGATCGTTTATATTGAAACTCCAACCAATCCAACGCTTGCCATCGTGGATATTGCAGAAGCTGTACGTCAAACCAAACATGCAGAAAAAAGATTACATCACCCTATTCTGACAATGATTGACAATACGTTTGCTACAATTCTCAATCAGGATCCATTCAAATTCGGCGTTGATGTCATCACGGAAAGCGCCACAAAATACCTTGGCGGTCATACCGACATTCTCGCTGGTGTTGTTGTTGGCAAGGAAGAGTTTGTGAAGCGGGTACGCGCGCTTGGAAAATACCACGGCGGTTGCGCTGATCCATTTGCAGCGTATTTACTCGGTAGAAGTCTGAAGACGTTTGAACTTCGTGTGCACAGACAAAATGAAAATGCTCTTGCTCTTGCACATGCGCTGGAGAAAAACAAAAGGGTGAATCGAGTGATCTATCCCGGACTTTTATCGCACCCGCAATTTCAAATTGCAAAGAAGCAGATGACCGGCTTTGGTGGAATGGTCACAATTGAAGTGAAGCCGTCAAAACGGTATTCGCCGATCGATGCGGCAGCAAAGGTTTGTGATCATCTTAAAGTTGCTGTCAACGCAATGTCGCTGGGAGGTGTGGAGACCCTCGTAAGCATCCCTGTTTATTCTTCGCATGTCTTTATGTCCGACGAGGAGCTAAAGCGGCATGGTGTAACAGCGGGAATGATCCGTATTTCTGTTGGCGTGGAAGGTATCGAAGATCTCATTGAAGACTTTGAACAAGCACTGAATATGATTTAAAGGAAATTGATTATAATGAAAATTCTACGTTCCCTTTTCTTGTTACTATGTTTTTTTTCTCTTTCGCTGTGCAGCCAGAATGTGATCATTGTGGTGATGGATGGCGCTCGTTATTCTGAAACCTTCGGTTCAGATTCTCTGTACATACCGCATATCTGGAACCAACTTCGTATGCTTGGCACCATTTGGACAAACTTTTATAACGATGGTTTGACAAAAACCGATCCTGGGCATGCAACAATTGCAACAGGAGTTTGGCAAACAATTGACAATAAAGGAAACGGCAGGCCTGAACATCCAACGGTGTTTGAATATTTCCGCAAATATACTAAGGCACCCATGAAAGCAGCCGCAGTTGTTGCTGGAAAACAAAAATTAGCTATACTTACTTACAGTACTCATCCTGATTATGGCACAGAATATAGAGCCTCATCATTCATTAGTTCTACTGATATTTCTGTGTTAAGCGATGTAAAAAAAATTCTTTCATTCAACCGACCGCAGATTATGATGATCAATCTGC
This sequence comes from Ignavibacteriales bacterium, assembly GCA_026390575.1. Lineage (NCBI taxonomy): Bacteria > Pseudomonadati > Ignavibacteriota > Ignavibacteria > Ignavibacteriales > Ignavibacteriales bacterium. The sequence goes on along the minus strand of JAPLFR010000016.1, from coordinate 682,697 downwards.
CCAGTACCGATAGCGCCGGACATTCAGGTCGTTGGACTAAATATCTTACTGCAATACATATTGCTGATTCGCTTATTTGGAATCTTTGGCAGACTCTTCAGTCAGATTCTCTCTATCGGAATACGACGACGCTTTTTGTAACAAATGATCATGGCAGGCACGATGATGCACATGGCGGTTTTAAAAGCCATGGTGATAGCTGTGAAGGATGCCGACATATTCTTTGTCTTGCTGTCGGGCACAGGTTCCAAGCAAATCAGATTATCAAGCAGAGGCGAACTCAATGCGATATTGCACCAACGGTCGGTGAACTTCTTTCTTTTCCAACACCATTTTCGATAGGAACGAGCTTACTGCGGGATGTCGATTCCGATAAAGTCGAAATTCAAAACAAGAAATGAAATTTTTCCTCTCCCATGCAATTCTCTGTTGAGTCGATCAAGTATTTTTTTCAATCCTTTCATCGCATCATACAGGAAAATTCTGAATGTACTCCTGCGGCTGTCCTCATCTTGCTTTTTGAAAAAGACGGTCAGCTTCATGTTGTTTTAACAAAGCGCACTGACCGTGTAAAACATCATAAGGGACAAATCTCTTTTCCCGGCGGAACAAAAGACGAAGAGGACATTACAATTATTGCGACGGCTTTACGGGAAGCGGAAGAAGAAATTGGCCTCTCAAAAAACAATATTGAAGTACTTGGCTTATACAATGATTTCATTACACCAAGTGGATTCTGCATCACCCCTGTCATAGCGTTTTATCCAACTATGATTACGTTCTCGATAAATCCTTCGGAGGTCTCTGAAGTTTTTGATGTACCTTTGTCTTTCTTCCTCAACAATCGGAATGAACAAGTAGAATTTCCTATATTCAACGGAATAAAAAGACCGGTGTATTATTATTCTTACGGCAACCATGAAATTTGGGGAGCGACAGCAATTATGTTACGATCGTTTTTGCTTGACCTTGCCAAGCAAAATGGATGGAAAAAGACTTTGTAAATCTGGCAATTCTTAATTATATTTACTCAAGAAAGAAACTGAAGCAATAGCAACATGCCCTGAATTCAGGACAAAGGAGAATGAAGGAATGCCACGACATAAATCAGCCATTAAACGAGTTCGTCAATATGCAAGCCGCGCAGAAGGCAATAAAAATCGCCTCTCGAAAGTGAAAACGCTCGTAAAGAAAGTGCGTTCTTCCAAAACTAAGGAGGAAGCAAGTGTCGCGTTGAAAAACGCTGTCAAGTATCTTGACCAGCTTGGCGCGAAAGGCACAATTCATAAGAATAATGCTTCCAACCAGAAGTCAAGACTTACAAAGTTTGTTAACAAAATTAAGTAAACACATTTTACGCATCGAAATAAAAACCCCGATTTAAATTAAATTGGGGTTTTTGCATTTTGTAAAAGAATTTTAGAAAATCTCTCACCATAGTAGAGCTTGATAAAAACAAAACGTCCAGTCGGATCTTTCAACGGGACGTTTTTTATTTAAACTCAAGAATGTTGTAGAATCTGTTATCCTCCGCTTTTTTTCTTTAATTCTTCCAACTCGGCGATCCGTTTTTCGTACCGTTCTTTTTCCGCTGGCTTACTGCGCGCAAGTGTTCTGTATGCTTTGATAGCATCGTCGAACCAGCCCTGCTTTGCATAAATTTCTGCAAGTGTTGGTGTTACGAAGCCCATGCCCGCCGGTGTATCCTGCTCGGATGCGGCAGGTGTCTCTTTCTGCGCAAAGTTGATAACAGGTGTAATCTTGCCAGCACTCTGCAGTTTATTTGTAAGCTCTTCAATCTTATTCTGCACGCCAGTGGGTATGGAATCATTACTCGGCAGAGTGAATTCTTGCGGCATGAAACCAGTACTCGGCAGTGTGAATTCCTGCGGATTTGAATTAGTGCTTGGTGGTGAAAATTCTTGCGGATTTGCAGGAGATTTATTGCCTAGGTAGTCTTCCAGTGAAACTGTGTTCTCACCAGTAAGTTCTTTCGTCCGCCGCGAAGCATAGTTTTCAAAAGATTCTTCTTCCGATTGCACTGAAGTCAAAGAAAAATTGATATCGGAGATCGGTGGCGTAAATTCAAATCCACTTGACGGTTCTGTTGATGGCGTTGGTGTTGTCGGAGCATTGAACGGTTCTGGCTGTGGAAAATTGAATTCGGAAAACGGCGATGTTTTAAATGTATCCGGCGTTTCAACTGACGGTTCATTAAATCCAAAACCAAATGTGTTTTCTGGTGGAGTTGCAGGCGGTGCTTGCGTTAATTCATCAAAGAAATTTTGTCCCTGTGAAGCGGTTGGTGTAGGTTCAGGTCGTTGTTCCGGTACCACTTGTTCAATTCCGCCAAAATTAAAATCTGGCAACGGATTAAATGGCGCTTCTGGCGAAGTGGACACTGGATAATCATATTTGGCCGACGAGGGTGTCGCTGGTTCCGGTGTAACTGTTTTAAGTGGTACCTTTTGCGGCGGGGGCGCAATTGTTTCTTCGGCTACCGGCGGCATCTGCGCAAGTAAATTTATTAATGTTTCGTTGTTTGGCAGAAAATCAAGAACGAATTCAAATTCGCGGCGCGCCTCCGCTTGCATATGTAATGCGACAAGCGCTTTACCTTTGATGAGATGTCCGGTGGTATAGAACGGAAAATTTGCGAGCCCTGCATCGCATACACGCAGCGCGTCTTGTGCGCGCCTTGCCTCAAGATAATAGTGAGCTAATTGAGCAAAGAGCGGCGACTTGGCGTCTGTTCCGACCTTCTTTTCCAGCACAGTAATATGCTGTTGAGCTGTGTCGATCATTGTGTTTGTTGACGAAGTTTTCTTGCCTCAAGTGCGTGTCTGACAGAGAGCCACGAAACACATGCGAATCCCATAAAATAGAGCATCTGGAACGGCACTGCGGCTATCTCTAAATAGTATAATGATGAAATCACACCGAAGAAGCAATAGACAGCAAGAATAATTTCAATTGCTACCACCCAGTCGAATTTCTTTTTGCTGATGTACATATTCTTTTTCCAGGTGTCTTTTTTGCCTTCGATAGCATATTTTGGCGTCCGTACAAATTCGCTCTTACGCTTAAAGAGCCCTTCAAACACGGCACGCGAATTGTTTACCGCAAACCCCATACTGCCCGCCATAAAGAGGGGAAAGAGCATGATGCGCCGACGCCAATCCGGATAAACAGCTTTTTGTGATATGAGATAAAACAGGAATGAGCCGATGAATGCGATCACAAAAACAGACATCATTGCAAAGTACGCTTCATGTCCGCCTTGTTGTTTGATAAAAATGAGTGGGCCGTTCAATATTCCAGCCAGAACTATAAACGGATAGACAATGTTGCTTGTCAAGTGAAATGTTGAGTGAATCTTGATGCGCAGTGGTATATTTGACTTCCATACCACTGGAATCATTTTGCGAGCAGTCTCAATAGCACCCTTCGTCCAGCGAAATTGTTGAGATTTCAAAGCGCTGACCTCGGCGGGTAATTCTGCCGGTGATGTAACGTCAGTGAGATATTTGAATTTCCAGCCCCGAAGTTGTGCTCGATAGCTTAGATCCAGATCTTCCGTTAGTGTATCCGATTGCCAATTACCAGCATCAAGAATGGTTGCCTTACGCCAGACACCTCCTGTACCATTAAACTGGATGAAGAATCCTGCTTTATTACGCACATCTTGTTCTACAACAAAGTGCCCATCGAGGGCAAATGCCTGTGCGCGTGTGAGCATCGAGTATTCTCGATTGATATGCTCCCATCGCGTTTGCACCACGCCAATTTTTGGATCAGTAAAAAAATGAGGAATTGTTTTTATTAAAAAATCTGTGTTGGGGACAAAGTCCGCATCGAAGATTGCAATGAATTCACCTCGTGCGGTTTCAAGCCCATGCTTCAGTGCGCCAGCTTTATAACCGGAACGGTTTGTACGGCGGATATGTTTAATGTCATATCCCAGAGCACGATAGTGAGTTACAGCTTTCGCCACTAATTCAATTGTCTCGTCCGTCGAGTCATCCAGCACCTGCACTTCCAATTTGTCCTTAGGATATTCAAGAGCGCATACCGCATCAATCAGCCGATTGGTAACATACAATTCGTTGAATAGTGGGAGTTGTATCGTCACAACTGGTGTTTCCTTCAGAAGCGGTTGAATATTTGCAATTCCGCGCTGTTTCATGTAATGATATACCATCACAAATCCATGTGCACCGAACGCGAAGAGAATAAGTAATGAAATAAAATACAGATACATTACAAAATCCGAGAATGCTGGATTCTCGATAATTTCTTGCCTAAAGAAAAATACTGCGAGTGTCATATTACCATCCTGCGACTGTGTCGTTAAGAATATCTTCTGTTAATTTTCTGACCGCTTCTGTTACTCCCTCGTTGCGCTGCGTCAAACCACCGCCCGAAGGATAATCTCCCCAGTTGCTAAAATCTTTTTCCCACACTTTTTTCCTAAGTTTTAAATCCTGAAAGGTCATTCGTACGGTTACCGTAATACGTCGCTGTGCGACCTGTTCGCTGCCTTGGAGTACCGCGGGTTCGTCTTTCACGTTTGTTATCACGCCTTCGAGCATAGAATCTGCAGTATTGCGGTCTGTTAATTGAAGTGTATTATCGTTTGTAAATAGAGCTACTAATTGTTTCGTGAACGTATCCCGGAGTGTTGGATCACCATAGGGGCTGGCATCTTCCACAATAGGAATCGCGATTGTTTTCAGATGCGGCGGCACCGATCCACCCTTAAAAGAATAAGTACATCCAGCAAGGAGCAATGAAAGAAGAATAATGAGCAATGAAAGAAGAAAATGTGCTCTCTTTTTTTTCATTGAAGTCCAAAGTCTTTTATTTTTCGGTACAATGTTCGCTCGCTAATATTCAACTCTTTTGCTGCAAGACGCCGATTCCCTTTATTGCGTTCAAGCGAACCAGAAATCATTCGTCGCTCCATTTCGTCCATCGTGAGAACACCGTTGCCGTTGTGTGGTTGTACATGGTTGCCTTGCAGTTCATCTACAACGGACACCCGTTCAGTCAGCAGTTCTTTCATCTCAATAATATTGGATTTAAGATCAACCAACGCACGATAAATGAGCTCGCGTTCTGCTTGCTCAACAGTTTTATTTGATACAACCGGCAGATTCCGTTCCGTGACCACTGACGATTGCTCGTGAAGATATTTTCTCACATCGTACCCGTCAAGTCGTTTCCCGCTTTCCAGAACAAGCATACTTTCGATGGCGTTTCGTAATTCACGAATATTTCCCGGCCAGCTATAACTCATCAACAATTCAGTTGCGTCATCAGTAAATCCGGCGAACTGAATCTTGTTCTTGTCGGATGTCTCTTTCACAAACTGCTCAACAAGCGCGGGAATATCTTCCTTCCTGCTGCGCAGCGGCGGCAAATGAATATTTACCGATCGCAGTCGAAAATAGAGATCAGGACGAAAATGTTTTTGCTGAACTTCATACTCCAGCAGTTTGTTCGTCGCCGCGAGAACACGTACATCTGTCCTGCGCGCCGAAGACGAACCGACTCTCATATATTCACCGCTTTCCAGCACACGCAATAGTTTCACTTGCGTAGCGAGCGGCATCTCGCCGATTTCGTCAAGGAGAATAGTTCCGCCATCTGCGATCTCAAAATAACCGCGGCGCATATCTGCGGCACTGGTAAACGCGCCTTTTTCGTGTCCGAAGAGCTCGCTTTCAATCAATCCTTCCGGAATTGCACCGCAGTTTACCGACACAAGAGCTTGCTGAGAACGCTTGCTTGCACCGTGAATCGCCTTGGCAATGACTTCCTTGCCCGTGCCGCTTTCTCCAGAGATAAGCACAGTAATGTCTGTCGGTGCTACCTGCTGAACGACGTCAACAATTTCCTGTATCTCCGGCGATTTCCCAACGATGCCGTATGTTTGCTGAAATAGTTCTCGATCCATTAACGTGAAACAACTATCGATGTCAGATTAAATTTACTTTTAATTTCCGCAGTAAATCGCCGCGCTTCATCATACGATTGGAACTCACCCACCCAAACTTTATGCAGTTTTTTGCCCTGGCTGACCATGGTAAAGATGTTTGATTGAAATCCTTCTTTTTCAAATTTTGCTTTCAATTCTCCCGCGTTTTGAAGCGTCGAAAATGCTCCTACCTGCACAGTAAAGTTTGTTGCAAATTTCGGTACAGTTCCTTTGGGTTTCATGACCGTTGGCTTTTCTTTCGCTGCCTGCTTTTCCTCTACGACCGAATTTTTTTCTGCTGCATAAGCGGAGAAGGGATATTCTTCTTTCAATTGTGTCAATTTTTGATTTGCGGTTTTGTATAATCCGATAGAATAATAATATTGATACAGTTTATAGAGCGCATCATCGCCCCATTCACTTTTTGGAAAATTATCCACAATATTCTGATACAGTTTTGCCGCTTCTGCACCATCCGTAGTTAGTACTGCTTGTAAGTACATCACACCAGGATTGTTTTGATAGTTCGTCATGAGTGACGGAAGCTCGGCTCGCACTGCTTCCGCTTGACCTTTCTCGATCATTTCGAGACGACGTCGAATATCCGGTTCACCGTTGTTCATCTGAGCACAGAGCTGTGGTGTGCACAAAACGAAGATACTAATCGAAATGAAAAACGTTTTGATGAGTACTCTCATGGCTTTACCCTTCCTGTGTCGTGAGTATAACAAACTGGGGAAGCTGGTGTCCGGTCTTTGTACCAAACAATGTTGCGGAATTGGCTCGTTCGATACGAATACCAATGTAATCACCAATAGCATCACCATTTTTTGGAAAGACTACCATTTTATTTGTATCGGTTCTGCCGCAAAATTCATGAACGGATTTCTTGCTCAATCCTTCGACAAGAACTTCTACAGTATCACCAATCATAGTTTTGTTTCGTCGAAGTGAAATAGTGCGCTGAAGATCAATAATTTCACTGAGCCGGCGGTTCTTTGTTTCTTCAGGTACATCATCACCCATGTGCCATGCTTTCGTATGCTCTCGCGGAGAATACTTGAATGTGTAAGCGCCGTCAAATTCTACTTCATGCAATAATTCTAACGTTTTCTTGTGATCGTCTTCTGTCTCGGTCGGAAAGCCTGAAATGATATCGGTGGAGAGGCTTACATCAGGAATAATTTTTTTAATTTTACAGACGAGGTTAAAATACTGATCTCTTGTATACGTTCGGTTCATCAATTCTAAAATTCTATTTGAACCGGATTGCACCGGCAGGTGAATATAATGACAAATGTTATCCCGTGATGCAATAGCATCAATCAGCTTATCCGACATATCTTGCGGATGGGAAGTCATAAATCTTATACGCATTTTTTTATCGACATCGGCAACCATGACGAGTAAATCTGCGAAGTCGAATGCACCATCGCTGTACGAGTTCACATTCTGACCAAGCAATGTTGCTTCCTTAAAACCACGGCGTGAAAGATCTTCCATTTCTGAAATAATAGATGCCAACGAACGGCTTCGCTCGCGGCCGCGTGTGAACGGCACAACACAGTACGTGCAAAATTTATCGCAACCGCGCATAATGGAAATCCATGCACTTAATCCATCGGTGCGGAATGGAACAATGTCGTCGTACTTTTCTACGCGGGAAAGTTTTACGGCAATGCCTTTTTCACCGCTATCCGCCGCCTCGATAAGTGCGGGCAGCTTGCGGTATTCATCTGGTCCAATAACGAGATCAACAAAATCTCCTAACTCCATCAACTCATCTCGAACACGCTCTGCCATGCATCCTAGAACACCTACTATAACGTTCGGATTTGCTTTTTTATAATGATTGAAATCACCCAGCCGACCGATGATTCGCTGTTCGGCGTTATCGCGTACGGCACATGTGTTTATCAACACAATATCAGCGCTCGAGAGTGTTTCAGTACATGTAAAACCGGCTTCGCGCATAATGCTAAGGACAATTTCTGTGTCCGCCATGTTCATTTGGCAGCCGTACGTTTCAATATAAACACTGCGATTCGTTTGCATTTCTTTCTTTTTAGTGAATCATGATAATGAAACAATGGCAGACACACAACAAATCACCCACATCATTAAGGTTAATTAATCTTAAAGAGATTGTTGATGTTTTCAATCTTAACCTCTTATCCTATTGCCAAATCGGCAGGTTGCGTACTCCTTTTTGTGAGTTTTTGGGGATTGATTGAACACAAATGCTGTCGTATATTGAAAGAGATCGAATAAGCGTAAATTGAAAATCAGCTTATCGTGAAATATTCTTAGAATCCATAACTTGAAGAAACAAATAAGAAGGCATTATATGGCAAAAATTATTGAAGAGATTAGAGCAAAAGCAAAACAGCTCAAGAAACATATTGTCCTCCCCGATGCAATGGATGAACGCGCAATTCAAGCGGCACGTATCATTTTAGATGAACAGATTGCAAATATTTCTCTCATCGGCAACGAAGAAGCAATTCGCGCCAAGGCACAGCAACTTGGTGTCGGTTTGGAGAAAATACGTATTGTTGATCCTGAAAAATCAGAGAAACTTACCGACTTCACTCATATTTTTTTCAATCTTCGCAAAGCGAAGGGAATACAGTTTGAACAAGCACAGCAGACTATGAAACATCCGCTTTTCTTTGGTGCGATGATGGTTCGAGAAGAAATGGCGGATGGGAGTGTCGCCGGATCGCTTTCGACCACAAGCGATGTGATTCGTGCGGGAATTCAAATAGTCGGAATGCCTGTTGGGATTGCAGTTGCATCGAGTTTCTTCTTGATGGTTTTCCCGCATATAAGTTATTCATATGCCGATTGCGGAGTCGTGCCGGATCCAACAGCAGAACAACTTGCAGATATCGCAATTTCCACAGCAGCGAATCATCGCAAGTTGACAGGCGAAGAACCGCGTGTTGCGATGCTTTCATTTTCAACAAAAGGAAGTGCTTCACATCCTTCCGTAGAAAAAGTACAGAAGGCAACCTCTATCGTAAAAATGAAACAGCCCACCCTCATCGTCGATGGAGAATTGCAGTTTGATGCTGCTATTGTTCCATCTGTGAGTGCAAAGAAAGCTCCGGGTAGTCCGGTCGCAGGCTCAGCTAATGTTTTTATTTTTCCAAATTTAGATGCCGGAAATATCAGCTACAAGCTGACACAGCGGTTAGCCGGGGCTGAAGCTTTTGGCCCGATTATTCAAGGTTTAAAGAGGCCTTGCTACGATTTGTCGCGCGGATGCAGTGTGAGCGACATTGTGACGATGGTTGCGATTAATTCTGTAGCGGGAGCCGTCTAACGAACACGCTTCCATTAGTGAAGCGCACACGTCATACCTGGAGCGAAAGAAGCATTCAAAACTCATCAGAGGTATTTTTTGATGGATGGGGTTCTGTGTCGCGTGGTCGTTTCTATTCAATCCTTGCTAATCGTTAAAAATCTTGCAAGTATTTTCTCTCAGGATTACCGCCAAATACACCTTGCGTCAAGCGGGTCCACGCGCGTTGTGTTGAATCCATGCAATTACTCTTTCGCTCTTGTGAGACGTTCTTCTTGAAATATCAAGCGCAGCGAAATTCGATGTGTATCTCCAAGGTCATTCTCTTTGTCGAATCGAGCAAATGAGTAATCGATATCGAGCTTACGCAGATGAATTCCAGCGCCAAGCGTCATTTGCTTTACATCATTGTACCCAACACGCAGTGCAATAGATTTTTTGAAATCGAATTCAAGGCCCAGGTGTGGATCAAAACTAACAGGGCCGAGATGGGCTATAGAAGCGAATTGACGATTTTCTAACCGAACGTCGATGTCTGCAGTTGGTGCAAATCGTCCGCCAAAAAGATCTATAAAATATGCAGTTCCTACTTTTAATGTTGGCGAGATTAATTCGTTTGTACCGGTGGACCATGCGACCAGTGTTGTCGTAATGTCCTGTGCATTTACCGCAACGTACCAATTATTCGCTGGAGAGTAGAGCATTCCAATATCAAAGCCGATACCTGTTGCGGAATATTCTGCCAAATTACGCCGAAGCACTTTGAGATTGAGACCAAACATTAAACTTGAAGAAGTACGTTGTGCATAGGAAAAGAATATTGCCCAATCGGCTGAATTGAAATACGAAATTTTATCTGGATTGATATAATCGCCGCTATCAAAAAGACCATTATTATTTCTATCTTCCCAAGCGTTGCGTGTATCGGGGATGCCATCTACACCAAGACGCATCACACTTACACCAAGTGTTGCATTTGTACTATAAGGAATTGCCGCGGCAACGAAATCATAGTTCAGCAAACTGCCGAACCCTTCCTCGTGCATGAGCATCACCTCGGGATAATCGATGCGTGCAAGTGCTGCCGGATTCCAATAGCCGGCCGAAGCATCATTCGCGAGCGCTGCATACGCACCACCAAGCCCCAAGGCGCGGCCACCAACACCAATGGAAAGAAACTCTCCTGCATATTTTGCAATATGCTGAGACAATGCGCATTGTCCAATAAGCATCACGAGTAGAAGTACCTTTAGATTCTTCATATTCCACCTAAGACAAAAAACCCGACAATGTGCGCCGGGGTTTGATGACCAAACTCTTTCTCTATCGTTGCGTGATTTGGTCGATGACAACGTTCGAGATAAGTTACGATGCACAACAACAGCACAGCACAACTCTCTCACAATTGTCTATATGCGTATTCCTTTCGTTCTGTTATAAGGTAGAAGATTCCATGAAGAGAATCAAGCTATTCAATACGTTCTGCTCCCAACTCGCGTTTGAGTAAGGTGAGCATTGGATGTTCGTTTATATGCGGGGACTTTTGCATAGCTCCCGCATCCAGATTCTTTATATCTCCAGATACGGTTGGTGTTGTGTAGATCGCTTTTACCGGTATAGTTGCATCGGAACGGAGAACCGGTTCTATTGCAACCTGTTTGCCAATCACTTGATGAAGAACGTTCGCCAGAAAATCTCTATTCCGTTTCAGTGTTGAAACATGATAGTCGTCCGGACAAGAAATACGCACCATACCGTTATGAACATCCAGAATACTCGTTTCCGTTAATGACGTACCGACAGCAATATGTGATTTTGAAACATTACTAACGAACGTGGACCATTGCTCTGTTATCTCGTCGGCAGAAGCTGATTGAATAATTGCTGGCGGTTCGGCAACTCTTTGAATGGAATGCTGCACTTCAAGAGGTTTTGATACTTCGGTTAGCTTTGTAAGATCCGTACCAATAAGTGATGAATAACTTATTGCAGATTTACTTTTTAAGTATCCCGCACCAACCTCGCCAACAACTCTTAGATCGGAAGAGGGTGGCGTACTGTATCGCATGGAGTCTGGAGACGATGGAGCTACATTGATACTGCTGCTACTGCTTATTTTTTTTTTAAGCAACTCGATTTGTTGAAGCAATTCTCCAATCTGCACAGAATTTTCCATCTTCGCCATTTGTATGAGTCCAGCTTCAAGTCGATACCGCGGCTGTGCTGCCCATCGAAGCGCTTGATCTAATTCGTTCGTTTGCTTAATATAGCGCAAGATATCTTGCTCTGTGAATTGACTCGCTTCCTTTTCATACCGCTTCTTATAATTTTCAGATACTTCGATGAGCTGAGTCGATTCAGTGGAGCGCACAATGAGCAAATTGCGAAGATGTTCCGTTAATCCACCGACAAACTCACGTAAATCATAACCGCTTTTTATAACTTCATCAACCAACTGTATAGCACTTTGTGTGTTGTGGCTTTTCAGAAAATCGGACACACGAAAATAAATTTCCTGGTCGACCACATTGAACGCCTTGAGCAGTTCTGCCGTTTTAATCTCACTGCCGCAGAACGACCGTACTTGGTCGAAAATACTCTGTGCATCCCGGAGAGATCCATCGGCACGTTTGGCTATTACCATTAATGCATCATTTTCGATGGTTATATTTTCTGCATGCGCGATTGTTGTAAGTGTCGTAACAATTTCTTCGGTGGCAATTCGCCGGAAATCGAACCGCTGACACCGGGAAAGAATCGTCATCGGCACTTTGTGCACTTCGGTCGTAGCAAATATAAAAACAACGTGTGGTGGAGGTTCTTCCAGCGTTTTCAGGAGCGCGTTGAACGCTTCTTTCGTCAGCATGTGTACTTCATCGATGATATAGATTTTATATGTACCGCGGGTTGGCGTATACCGGACAGAATCACGCAGGTTTCGGATTTCTTCCACGCCTCGGTTGGAAGCACCATCAATCTCAATGACGTCAAGACCACGTCCGTCGATGATTTCCTTGCAGACTTCACATGTATTATCAGGATTTTGGTGAACAGGGGAGAGACAGTTGAGTGAACGTGCAAGAATACGGGCTGTTGTTGTTTTTCCGCATCCGCGCGTACCGCTGAAAATATATGCATGCGCAACGCGGTGAGATGCAATCGCATTGCGAAGAGTATTTGTCACATGGCTTTGACCAACGACATCGTCGAAGATCATCGGCCGCCATTTACGCGCTGTTACTTGATAACTCATTTCATCTCACAGTGGAATATTATTCATTCAAGGATACAGAATTCAGTACATAAAATCCAGAATAATCTTTGTCCGCATTATTTCCTGATGATTTTTGACTTTTTACTTGAGAAGACATACTTCATCGCTTCTTCAATCGTCTCAATCGGAATGATTGCTAATCCCTCTTTCACTTTGTCTGGAATTTCAGTCAGGTCTTTCACGTTTTCTTTAGGGATTAATACTGTCTTGATACCGCTGCGTTGTGCCGCAAGAAGTTTCTCGTTCAATCCGCCGATAGGGAGAACGTTGCCGCGCAATGTAATCTCGCCTGTCATCGCTACATCGTTGCAGGCAGGCCGATTGCTTGCCGCAGATATAATCGCCATAGCCATTGTCACACCGGCCGACGGACCATCTTTAGGAATTGCTCCTTCCGGCAGATGAATATGAATTTCGCGATTCTTGTTAAATTCCGGATTCACACCGAGCTTTTTCGCATTCGAGCGTATGTAGCTCAATGCTGCTTGCGCCGATTCTTTCATAACATCGCCTAGTTGTCCGGTAAGTGTCAGGCGCTCCGTACCGCGCATAATTGTCGCATCAACGTTAAGAATCTCACCGCCAACGCTCGTCCACGCCAAGCCTGTAACAGAACCAATACGCGGCTGTGATTCGGCTGGCTTTGTGCGGAATTTTGGAACACCAAGATATTTTTCCACACTTTCTGAGAGCACAAGAATATTTGTTTTCTTTTTTATCTTTTCCTGTATTCCATTCGTTTGTTTCTTCAGCACCATTTCCTTCGCTACTTTACGGCAGATAGATGCAATTTCACGCTCTAGATTTCTTACACCGGCTTCACGTGTATATTCTTGAATAATCTTTGTGATTGCATCATCTTCGAAATGAACTTCATCCGCTTTCAAGCCATGCGCTTTCAGTTGTTTGCCTACAATATGACGTTTGGCAATTTCTTTTTTCTCGTACTCAAGGTATCCCGGCAATTCAATAATTTCCATACGATCTTGCAGAGGGGCTGGAATGGCAAAGCGAACATTTGCCGTTGTGATGAACATGACTTTCGATAAATCATAATCGACTTCAATGTAATGATCATTAAACGCAATGTTCTGTTCCGGATCGAGCACTTCTAACAGTGCTGCAGATGGATCCCCGCGAAAATCCATACTCATCTTATCTACTTCATCCATCAACAACACGGGGTTGACAACACCAGCGCGTTTCATCGATTGAATAATTTTGCCGGGCATCGAACCGATGTACGTGCGTCTGTGACCTCGAATTTCTGCTTCGTCGCGAATACCGCCGAGCGAAATGCGTACAAACTTTCTGCCCAGCGCACGCGCAATCGATTTTGCCAAGGATGTTTTTCCCACACCAGGTGGACCGACAAAGCAAAGAATTTGTCCGCGCATTTCTTTCACTAAATTCAGCACAGCGATATTTTCGAGAATTCGCTCCTTCGGCTTGTCCAATCCATAATGATCCGCATCGAGGATTTCCTTCACATACGCAATCAATAAATCATCTTTTGTCCGCTTCTGCCATGGCACCGCAATGAGCCAATCAAGATAGTTTCGTGTTACGCCAAACTCAGGAGACATCGGCGAAGTTTTCTTCAGTTTGTTAAATTCCTCAAATGCCTTCTCTTTGGCCTCCTTCGGCATGTTCGCCGCAAGAAGTTGTTCTTTGAGTTTTACCATTTCTGGCGAAGCTTCATCATCACCAAGCTCGTCTTGAAGAATTCTGATCTGTTCCTGAATGAAAAACTTACGTTGCGACTTTTGAATATTGTCCTGCACCTTGGTATCAATGTCTCGTTCTATTTTCAGGATGTCTACTTCTGTGCTGAGAATTTTTGAGAGCTCATACAATTGATCACGAAGCGCTGGTGTTTGCAAAATTCGTTGTTTCACATCCACGCTTTGGACAAGATTGGATGCAATGTAATACATCTTCCGCTGCGGTTCTTTGATGCCGTCGTACGCCATAATTACTTCGGGCGGAATATTACGATTGAGTCTCACATACTCTGCGAAGAGGGCAGATGCATGCCGAACAAGCGCGTCAATTTCACGCCCTGCCGGCGGATCGAGGCGATTCACAATAATTTCTGCTTCAAGGAAATTAGAATTGGGAATAAATTTCTTGATGTTTGCCTGCGCAATGCCGTCAACAAGGATTTTCATCAAGCCATTCGGCAATTTGAGCATTTGAAGTATCTTTGCTACGGTTCCTTCGCGATAGACGTCTTCTTCTGTGGGTTCATCAACCGATGAATTTTTTTGAGCAACAAGGAGAATATTCTTGCCCCTCTCCAATGCTTCGTTCGCGGCACGAAGCGATGACTCTCTTCCAACAAGAACGGGAAATATCATATACGGAAACAATACGACGTCCCGAAGCGGCAAAACCGTTAAAATGTTTGGAATATGATCTAATGTCTCAATATGCAGATTGGGCTTTGCGGTATCACTCATAGAATCGGTCTGGTTTTAGCTACAAAAACAAAAAGAGGGCACATCCGTCTCATACGGACACACCCAGTATTTTCATGATTGTAATATACCGAGGAATGGTAGGAGAGTCAAGGAATGGTGGTAGAAGCTAGAACGGGTGGTTTTTGCTCTTATTATCAACTGTATCATTGTTTTCAACGAGAGCACCCCACCCATCAAATTCACAATTAAACTCAGCCGCAAGATCATACATTTGATTCGACCAGTCGAGCATTTCTTTTGATTGCATAGTAAGTTGCGGTGTATTCCCCGTAATTAAAAACTTTTTGTCACCGCTATTTGATGGTACACATTCAACAGAATAATTCTTTTTTTTAAGTTCATTCATAAGATCGAGTGCGTTGTCCATTGTATCGGTATAGAAAAAAAACTCCACTTCACAGGTATCGTTCGCCGGCGCACCAAGCATTTTCCTCAATTCTATTGACCGCTTTATTGCTTTTTCTCTTGGATTGTAAGACAAGATGGTATACCTCAGGCAGAACTCAAAGCACTTTATGTATGATCGACAAAATCAATATATTTCAAATTTAAAATGATTTACATCAAACTTTTGTTCAGGAAGCGTACAAGCGGTGACGCTTCTTCACATATACGTGCAGTTTCATCAAGCAATGATTCACTGTGGCACTTCGTTTCTGGCAACGAAACACCGACAAAGAATTGCTTATATTTCAGCCAATCGGCCATCGGATTGGTCTCATCATATCCTTTTGGAACACGCTGAAGTTTTGACCAATCGAATGGCGCAAAGCGTTTTTTAAAACGACGATTCTCAATAATCGAAAGAAATTCTTCACCACGTGTAGCAATTGCTTTCCGTATGTTTTTAAGTTGATTACCATCTGGAAGATAGATTCCGCCACCGACAAAAAATTCTCCTGGTTCAAGTTGAATATAATAACCTGAACCGATAAAACCTTTTGGCATTCCTCTCAATACAAAATGTGCAGCAACATGTGTTTTGTATGGAGTTTTGTCCGAGCTGAATCTAATATCGCGATAGATTCTAAAGATGGATCGTTTCGGGTTAAGATCGAACTCTGGCGCAAATCGAGCGAAGTGCGGTTGCAGTGCCGCGATGAATGAAAGCATCGGAGCTTTCACATTTCGTTCGTACTCTTCTTTATGTTTTTCAAACCACTCGCGATTGTTGTTCCGCTTGAGTTGTTTGAGAAAGTTGATACATTCTTTTGGAAATCCTTCAAATGGCGGATAGAGATCAAAATCCATGATAGGTATCTTAGACATAATATTAATCTCCTTTATAATTATTTACTACGAAACTCTATTCCTTGAATCGAGGCGCGAACAAATCCATCTGAATTTTTCAATCTTATTTGCGCTTCCTCGAGTGAGACATTTGCTTTGATCATAACGAGAGCTGTTTTTACATGGAAGTTTGTCTTTGTTAAAAAATCCGTCGCTTCATCGTACGAAACATGTGTGATTATCATAACAATGCGTTTCGCTCGTTCGCGCAATTTTAGATTCGTCGTCTGAAGATCGATCATCATGTTCTCATACACTTTTCCTAAGCGAATCATTGCCGCCGTCGTTATCATATTAAGGACAAGTTTCTGAGCCGTTCCGGATTTCATTCTCGTTGAACCCATAATAATTTCCGGTCCGACTTCCGGACAGAGAGCAATGTCGACTGCAGAAGCTATATCAGAAAATTCTGGGAGATGAAAATTGGATCGAGGATTTGTTGTTATAAACAGTGTGTGCGCACCAAGCTGTTTTGCCCGTTTCACTGCACCGATAACATAGGGCGTGCGGAGACTTGCCGCAATTCCACAGACGATATCATTTATTCCAATATTTTTATTATCAATATCGCAGGCGCCGTTTTCCTCAAGATCCTCTGCACCTTCTTGAGCGCGGAACATTGCTTTCTCGCCGCCGGCAATCATCCCTTGGATCATTTCTGGATTTGTTCCAAATGTCGGCGGACATTCAACAGCATCCAGCACCCCTAATCTTCCGCTTGTTCCTGCGCCAACATAGAGAAGGCGTCCTTCATTCCGAAATGCTTCAACGACAAGTTCAACAGCTTTGGTGATGTATGGTATTTGCGTTTCAACTGCAAGCGCTACTTTTTTATCTTCGCTGTTGATAAGAACAAGAATCTCCTCGATAGAACGAGAATCAATATCCATGCTCGCAAGGTTTCTTTGTTCTGTCATTAAATATTGGAGTTGATTAAAAAGTTCTCTCTCTGTAGACAATGTTGTGTGTCTTTCTATTAATTGAAAATTTCATGCATGAACTACCAATATTTTTTTATCTGAAGCAATAAGCTGTTCCGATCCAGTAAAGGTAAGATCAATCACACTGATATTCACGTGATGATGTCTTCTCTTTGCCAGATCGATCTCCTGTGTCAAGTCACCACCTTTGAATGCAATGAGTGCCGGTGGATTTGGATCTATGAGATCACTTTTTATTATATTTTCAAGTGAACGAGACTGATTTCCTTTATTAAGAAAGTTTATGGAAAAAGCAATTAATTCGTTTAATTGACAAACCGCTCTTGCAATTGCAAAATCAAATTTTTGCAAATACTCGGGTTGCATTCCAATTTCTTCGGCTCTCCCCCACACGACATTGACGTTCTTAAGCTTCAATTTGTCGACCATGTGCGTAACAGCGTTTGCCTTTTTCCTTGTTGCATCAAGACAAAGTAAAGAAATGTCCGGCCGTAAAATTTTTAACGGAATGCCGGGCAATCCGCCTCCGGTTCCAATATCAACAATTCTACTTCCTTCCGCGATTTTTAACTTAAATAATGGCGACACACTATGGAGAATATGATAAGTCCAAACATTTTCTTCGTCTTTTCTAGAGATCAGGTTAATTTTATTATTCCAATCGAGGAGTAATTTTACATATTGATCTAATTGCTCTATCTGAAAATCCGTTGGAGTGACTCCGTTCCCAATACATAGTGTACGAAACCAAATTTTATTTTCAGGTTGCACTATATCTTTACTCCAATTTCAATCATTTGTTCCACGTGAAAAATATACCATAAAACTATTTTCTAAGATACACCATCAACACAGAGATGTCGGCCGGTGTAACGCCGCTAATTCTTGATGCCTGTCCTATGGAAACAGGTTGAACCTTGATCAATTTTTCTCTCCCCTCCGTTGACAGCGATTTCACTTTGTGATAATCTATTCCTTGAGGTATTTGGAGAGAATCGAATCTATTAAATTTTTCTATTTCTTCTTTTTGCCGTTTGATATATCCATCGTACTTTAATTCTATCTCTATCTGTTCCACTATCTCTTTGTATAATCGATTATCGCAAACGGACAGGAGATGCGAAAAGAAAGCCGTAGAAACAATGGATTCACATTTCGCAAAGTCTAAAAAGCGAACATTTGTTCGTTTCAGGAGTTTTGCCAATTTTTCGTTTTCTTGAATAGTCCCAGCGTTTGCCGTTCTTAATAATGGATTTGCATCCTCCGGTGTCATTGAAAATTGATTGGAGAACAGCAGGCCTTCATTGATAAGGGTTTCCTTCTTTCGCAGTCGCGTTATTACTTCGTTAGGAATCAATCCTAACCCATGCCCAATTTCCATCAATCGTCGATCTGCGTTATCTTGACGAAGAACAAGCCGATGTTCGGCGCGTGAAGTAAACATCCTATAGGGTTCTTCAATGTCTCTATTTATTAAATCGTCAATCAAAACTCCAATATATGACTCAGCTCTTTTAAGAATGATCGGATCTTCTTTTCTTATATACTTCGTGGCATTAATTCCAGCCAACAAACCCTGCGCAGCTGCTTCTTCATATCCGGAAGTTCCGTTAATTTGTCCCGCAAAAAACATTCCGCTCACAAGTTTTGTTTCTAACGAAAGATTGAGCTGATGCGGTGGGAAATAATCATATTCTACGGCATATCCGGGGCGCAGCATCTTTACGTTATGCAATCCAGGAATAGTGTGTAGTCCCTCAAGCTGAATATCCGCAGGGAGGCTTGTTGAATACCCGTTTACATATACTACATTTGTATCATAACCCTCTGGTTCAAGAAAGATATGATGACGATCTCTGTCGGCAAAACGGTTAATCTTATCTTCAATCGATGGGCAATAACGCGGACCTACACCCTTAATTCTTCCGGTGAATAGTGGTGACCTGTCAAATCCTTTACGAAGAACACTGTGCGTCGCTGTGTTCGTATAGGTCAAGAACATTGGAACAAGGTTATTTTTGATTTTTGAATTTTGAAATGAAAATGGCTGTGGATTGATATCGCTAGGCTGTTCTTCAACCTTAGAAAGATCAATGCTTTTCTTATCAATTCGAGGCGGTGTTCCAGTCTTAAGTCTTCCGGAAATAAAACCTCGTCTTATTAAGCTTTCTGTTAAACCATCAGCAGAACTTTCAGCATATCTTCCCCCTATAATACTTTGTATCCCCGTGTGCATAAGTCCCCTGAGAAATGTGCCGGCGCACAGAATAAAAGCCTTACATCCAACTCTTGTTCCATCGTTAAGAATAACAGCATTAATAACTGAACTATTCGGTGAGTTTTGTTCTTCAACATCAATATCTCTTATCGTTCCTTCAAATACTTGAATATTTGACTGTTCTTCAATACGATATCGAGCTTCGTGGGAGTATAGTTCACGATCATTTTGAGAGCGTGGCGACCAAACCGCAGGTCCTTTTGAAAGATTGAGCATACGAAAGTGAATTCCGGTTGCATCGGCAATCTTTGCCATTTCTCCGCCGAGTGCATCAATTTCCCGGACAAGATGTCCTTTCGCTGTCCCACCAATTGCTGGATTACAAGACATCCTGCCAATTGCGACCTTTTCCATCGTTACCATTAAAACTTGGCAGCCCATTCGCGCAGCTGCTAAACTAGCCTCTATTCCAGCATGGCCGCCACCAGCTATAATAACATCGTAATTTGTGTAATTTAATCCGGGCAACGTTTGTACTCCATCTTCGTTTCACGTGAAACTAAGTACTATTTACCAATGCAGAATTTTGAAAAGATATTATTCAGTATATCTTCCGTAGTCACAAGGCCGATAATTTCTCCGATTGAATCTATCGCTGTTCTTAGATCAACTGCAATAAATTCTTCACTTTCCCCATTTTTTAGCGAGTCCAAAGCAGAAGTCAGACTTTGTTTTGCTCTCAATAACGCAGAATAATGCCTTTCATTGGTAATAATTACAGATTCTTTACTCTCCGCATGTGTTTTATTAAGAACTTTTTTGAATAATGCATCTTTGAGCCTTTCGATGCCAGTGTTATTCACAGCCGATGTCTCCACCACAAGGGTTTTTTCCGGTATATATTGAAGCGGTATTTTTTCATCTTGAAGATCTATTTTATTGTTTGCGATCACGAGCTCTTTATGGTTTTTGTTTTCTTTAATAATTTCAAGAAAATTCATTTCATCATGTGCTATTGTTTTTGTACTGTCGTGGACTAAGACTACTATATCCGATCCTGATATGACTTTCCATGTTCTATGTACACCTTCTTTTTCAACTGGATCTTCTGTCTCGCGAAGTCCCGCTGTGTCAATCATTCTAAACAGCACACCCTCGATTGTCATTTTCTCTTCAATGAAATCTCGTGTTGTACCGGGAACATTTGTTACAATGGCTCGATCCTCTTTAAGTAGTGTGTTCAGCAAACTTGATTTACCAGCATTTGGAACTCCAACCAAAGCAACGCGAACACCTTCACGCCATACTTTGCCATATTTATATGTTTTAATAAGTCGATCTATTTCTAGTATTCCGAGTTTGAATAAATTCTCTACCTTCTTTTTGTCAACAAGTGCAATGCCTTCTTCTGAAAAATCTAATTCTAATTCTAAGAGCCCAAGAGACTGGACTAATTGTTCTCGCACTACATGGATTTGTTTTGAAAGGGCGCCTTCTAATTGATCTAATGATGTTTGTCGTGCTTTATCTGATTGAGCCTGAATAATGTCGGCAATTGCCTCAGCTTGAGAAAGGTCTAATTTGCCATTGAGAAATGCCCGTTGAGTAAATTCACCTGGTTCTGCAGGGTCTATACCTGTTTCCAGTATACATTCCAACACTCGGCGTGTTACATGAATTCCGCCATGGCAGCTCACCTCGACTGTGTCTTCGCCTGTGAACGATTTAGGTGCGCGAAAGATTGTACATATAACCTCATCAACAGTCGCGTTTTGACTGTCGACAATGCGTCCAAAGTGTGCGGTACGATTTTTTGCTTTTACGAGGTTTTGTTTTCCCTTAAATCGACTAGCAACTTTATAAATTGCAGATTCACCGCTGACGCGTATAACCGAAATTGCTCCTTCACCTATTGGTGTTGCAATGGCGGCGATAGTCTTTTCTAATCGTCCTATCACTTTTTTTCTCTCCGTAAATAAATGTACGAAAAGCCATGTCCTTTAACAATGCTATAAAAACAAAACGTCCCGTCAAGTAATATGGACGGGACGTTTCAATAACGATTTGTATTCTCGTTAAATCATTTTTTTAGACGTGGTAAATCTTTTGTGAATTTAAATATTCCACCGCGAGGCTTCTTTTTTTGTTCAACTTTTCGAAGCGGCTCGTCATCATGCTGTTTATTGATTAATAATTGTTGACCAATAGACAATATGTTGAACACCGTGTAATACAAATTTAATCCTGCCGGAAAACCGTTAAATAAAAACGTCATCATAATTGGCATCATCCACACCATTGCTTTTTGCCGTGGATCTTTTGTTGTCATTTTCGTTTGAATAAACATGGTGACACCCATCAGTACGGCGATGCCGCTGATGTCTTGAATACCCACGAATGGCAGCTTGAACGGCAGGCGATAAATTACATCAGGAATCGATAAATCATGTATCCATCCAACAAAACTTGCTTGTCTCAATTCAATTGCTCCGCGAAACACTGCATATAATGCGTACATAATTGGCATTTGCAGTAACAATGGTAGACATCCGCCAGCAGGATTAACACCGTATTCTTTGTATAAATTCATTATTGACTGATTCATCTTTTGGGGATCATCTTTGTATTTTGTTCGCAACTCATCCATTAATGGCTGAAGTTTTTGCATTTTCTTCATCGACTTCATTTGACTCTTGGACAGCGGATGCATAGCCAGCTTAATGAGAATAGAAAAAACAATAATTACCAATCCCCAGTTGGGTACGACATAATGAATTGCTGTGAATATTGGCAGCATGATATATTCGGAAATAGGCCGGATCAACCATGCCCATCCTAAGCTCATTATGTTTTCAAGTCCCTTCTCGTATGACTTCAATACACTGTGTTGAAGCGGACCCAGAAACACCTTGAATGTACTGTTCTCTCTCGCCCCTCCCTTATATGGCATCTTTAAGGAAATGCCGTACGTCTCCTTTTCGCCATTGTCCGGCATTGCAGAGCGCGTTCCTTCCAAGTACGCACCTTCGCTTACATTTTCTGTTGGAATAAGTGCAACAGCAAAATATTTGTTGCGTGTTGCAACCCAATCGATAGCACCGGAAAATTCTTTTTGTTCTTTTTGATCATTTTTTGTTGCATCGATTTCTGCGAGTTCTTTGCCAGCGTACGCATATGCTGCTGCAAAACCCGATTCGTCAACGCTATTTTGTTCTGCATACCGGATGCCTTGTTCCCAGGCAACTTCATACTGGTAATTTGCAACTACAGAGCTTAGATTAAGCAATTGTATTTCAGTTTCGAAACCATACTCTTCATTGCGAAATTTCATCTTCTTCACAAGCTGTCCACCGTTGGAGGCGGGAAGAGTAAATATTACTTCAAATTCAAAATTTCCTTCAACCTTGACGTTGTTCCGAGGTGCCTGTACGTCAAAATAAAGATCTTTCGTGTTAATCACTCGCCCATCAGATGTTGTAAAGAGAACTGCAAAATCTCCGTTTTTCGTATAATCAACAAGTTGGACCGGATGTCCATCCCAAGTCTTAAATTTTTTAAGCTCCCACTTCTTAATTACCCCGCCTTTTGTCGAAACCTCCGCTGAGTATAAATCAGTCTCTATGGAAATAATTTTTTCTATTCCTTTCGCGCGCTCGGAAAAGAACTTTCCGTACGGATTCGTTTCTTGCGTTTCTTTTGGCTCTGGCGGTTTCTGCCGATTGAGGGCCTTAACCGTATCTTTCGCTTGTCCCATTTTTGCGGTTTGCTCCACTGGCTTCTGTTTCTGTACAGGCGAATTAAGCCACATCCACACAACGAGAACAACGAAAATCAAAATAAAACCAATTGTTGATTGTCGATCCATAAGAATTTTTACCTCAAAGCTTCTTGTGAATAATTAAGGAACTGGGTCATATCCGTTTGAGGTGCTAAACGGATGACACTTTGAAATTCTTTTAATGGTAAGCCAAAATCCGCTCATAAAACCATGTGTTTCAATTGCCTCTAGAGAATAGTTTGAACAAGAAGGATAAAAACGACAGTGGTTAAATGGGAGCAGCCCTGAAATAAAGCGTTGATACAGTCGAATTATTAGAATAAACGCTTGCTTCATGTTTTTATCTGGGGCAAACAAAATTTATTGTTGAGGAAAGTTCAGCAAGTGCATTATTTATATATGAAAATCGGCACTTTTTCGGTAAGGTTTTCATATCGCCGTTATACAAAAAGACAATTTCTAGCAGTGTTTCAGGCTCGATATGTCCGAAAAACTCCTCCCTTTTAGTTCGAAACGCTTCTTTCATCCATCTTTTAAACAAATTGCGGTGGGCTGCTTTCCGTATCCCTCTTGACACTGCAAAACCGACTCGTAATGACGTTTGCTCCGATAGAGACGTACACACAAAAGCTTTTATTGGCTTACTTTCGTATTTTTTACCACGAGTGATTACTCTAGTAAACGATCCAAACCCACTTAGAGTTTCAATTGATGGCTGTAAATGAGGCATACACGCCTCGTCTTTCCGGCAGGTTTGTTCTTTTATTTTTCGCTACTCACAGAAAGTTTTTTTCTGCCTGCGGCCCGTCGTCGGTTAATTACTTTTCGACCATTTTTTGTCGACATCCGCGCGCGAAATCCATGTGTATTTTTTCTTTTTCGCTTATGTGGCTGATACGTTCTCTTCATTGTAATGGACTCTTTCTTGTGTGCCTTTTGTTTTTAGTTTAATTAACTTACGAAAATATTGGTGTACAAACAAGAAAACATGTTGGATGATCTTTTTGCATTGCTATCAAAAATATTTTCCCTATTGTAAAAATTCCTCTTGCATGCTTCCACCATTGGTGCTATAATAAAGTTCGATTGCTAAGCTAAACACTGGTGTTGATAACTTGTGGAAAACCAACGGCCGGTAGATATTTGTGTGCTTGCTTGTCGGTGATATCTTGTTCTATTGAGATAACGGTATTGTTTTTTGCTCCACTTTTAGTCTGTGTATATAAATGTGAATAAGTTGTTTGTTGTTTAGATGGAGAGTGCTATGTTGCTGCCCGCTCAAGCCGGCCAAATTTCTGACGATCAGGTCCTTGCAAACCAAACATGGGAACGATGCCTATCGATTATCAAAGATCAGGTTTCTTCGTTGAGCTATAAAACTTGGTTTCAGCCCATTATCCCAATTCGTCTGAATGAAAAAGATTTAACGGTTCAAGTCCCCAGTCAATTTTTTTATGATTGGTTAGAAGAACATTACAATACACTGATTCGAAATACAATCACAAGCGTTATTGGGGAATCCGGAAAACTATATTACTTTGTTGCTTCTGAAGAACCCGCTTCAATCCAGCCGGCACAACCCGAACACGAGACGGTCTTGCTAACAAACGATCCAGCACGTACACCGTTTGCTCCTCATGTACCTTTTCGTACAGAAAACTTACAATCAATTCGTAATAATTTAAATCCCCGCTATTTATTCGACAACTTTATTAAGGGTGACTGCAATCAGCTTGCCCGTGCTGCAGCAATGGCTGTTGCGAACAATCCTGGTGGTACTTCGTTTAATCCTCTAGTATTTTATGGCGGTACTGGACTTGGAAAAACACATTTGATGCACGCTCTTGGAAACCACGCGGCAGTCAACGGCAAAGCAAAACGAATTGCGTATATATCAAGCGAAAAATTTACTGTCGACTTTATCGAATCTGTGCAGGGGGATAAGGTTACCGAGTTTTCTTCGTTTTATAGAAGTATGGATTTATTGATTGTTGACGATATTCAGTTTTTTGCTGGAAAAGAAAAAACCCAGGACAATTTTTTTCACACCTTTAACACACTCTACCAGCTTGGTAAACAAATTGTTCTTTCTTCTGATGTTCCACCGAAAGAACTACACGGGTTGGATGAACGTTTGATTTCTCGTTTTCAATGCGGACTTACCGCAGATCTTCAACCTCCCGATCTCGAAACACGCATAGCTATTCTTCAAAAGAAGAGCGAAGAGAACTCTTTAGAGTTGCCAACAAATGTTATCGATTTTATTGCTGCAAATGTCACAAAAAATATTCGTGAACTTGAGGGATGCCTTATTAGCCTCCTTGCAAGAGCTTCCCTAGAAAACCGTGAAATTGGCATAGACCTTGCGAAAGACGTATTGCGAGTTGTTGTTAACGATATTCACACACCTCTTACTATTGAGCAAATACAAAATGTTGTTTGCGAATATTTTAATATTCCTGTTGATCTTCTTCGCGCTAAAACAAGAAGACAAGAAATCGTTGTCGCTCGGCAGATTGCAATGTATATCGCAAAAGACATGACGAATTCTTCACTCAAAACAATAGGTATGCACTTTGGTGGAAGGGACCATAGTACTGTTATTCATGCATGCCAAGCTGTGGAGGACTTCTTAAAAACAGACAATAAACATAAACAACATATCGATCAAATACGTAGAACTATCGAACTTAATAGGTAATGTCGTTACGAGTTATACACTTGTTGATAACGTGTTTATTATTGTTCCTGTTGTGTGAATAAATTTTTTTAATTTTAGATTTTTACTCCTTTATAAATAAACTGTTTACAAATCGTTTTATTTAAACATTATATACACACTATCTTATATGTGTATTGCGTTCTCCTTATGTTGTTATAGTATGAATTATTTGTTTATACACAGTATCCACATTCTTATTATAAGTATTATTATTTCTTTAAAATATATTAATTATATACACTGAGTTATATTGTGTATTGCCTAAAAAATAGGTAAATTCACACAAACCTGAAGTTTAAGTATTATAGGAGTTTTCGTAATGAAATTTACAGTTGAAAGCAGTGAACTCCAAAAAGCACTGATGAAAATCAGTGGTGTTGTTCCATCTAAATCAACACTTCCAATATTAGAGAATATTCTTTTTTCTCTATCAGCTAATTCCCTTAAACTTATTGCTACAGATTTAGAAATTTCTATGTCGGCAACTTTAGATGTAAAGGGAAATGAAGATGGATCTATCGCTGTACCAGCTAAAAGGGTTATGGATACGTTAAGAGCTTTACCAGAGACACAACTGAATTTTCATGCAGACACAACAACAAACAAAATTCGTATGATTACCGATAACGGAGAATACAATCTTATAGGTGAAATAAGTCAAGATTATCCAGCTGTCCCTGAATTTAAAGGTGAAAGCGAAATTGTGTTTGAAGGGTCTTTAATAGGATCTATGATTTCAAAAACTATTTTCTCTGTCAGCACAGATGAATTACGTCCTTCCATGACCGGGTTGCTTCTCCAATTCAAAAACAATGTAATGAACGCCGTAGCAACAGACGGACACCGTCTCGTTCGTGTTGTCTATTCAAATATCAACCAAGCAAAACCGCATAAAGATATTATTGTGCCGGCAAAAGCACTTATTTTAGTGTCAAAAGCTATTGAAAGCGGCTCTAATACTCTTTCGGTTAACACGACACACATTAAGTTTTCATTTAAAAACTTTACACTTACTTCACGATTAATTGAAGAAAGTTATCCTAATTATGAAAGTGTAATACCGCTTGACAACGAAAAAAAATTGTCTGTGAATAGAAATATGTTATTGGCATCGGTACGAAGAGTCTCTCTTTACTCAAGCAACACAACACACCAAGTTCGATTTTCAATGAGAAAGAACGAATTAAAAATTGCTGCAGAAGATATTGATTTTGGTGGTGAAGCACGTGAGCATATCACATGTGTATACAGCGCAGATGATTTAGAAATTGGTTTTAATGCCACATATCTTGTTGATATTCTTTCTCATATTGATTCTGATGAAGTTGTGTTTAGTTTCAGCAGTTCTGTCAAGGCGGCAATTATAACGCCGGCAACCATAAAAGAAAACGAAGATGTCTTGATGTTGGTTATGCCCATGCGCCTCAATGTCTAATACGACATCACAAGGTGTTGGTGTTATCGTTGATAGCCCCATTCTGAAGAGGAACTGGGGCTATCGTGTTGTAAGCAAGGTAACCTTGGATTGAAATTACAGCGGCTAGCACTCGAAACGTTTCGTAACCATGAACAAACCATTGTTGATTGTTCCTCGGGTGTAAATCTTTTTTTAGGGGACAATGGTGAGGGGAAGACAAATATACTTGAAGGTATTTCTTATCTTTGCCTCTCAAAAAGTTTTTATGCAGCAAACGATACAATTGTCATGAATGTTCAGAAGAACGGGTTTGTTGTCACGGGGGGTTTTCTTTCTGACGGTAATATATTTTATGAAGCACGGGTAGTGTTTGATAAACTACAAAATCAAAAAACAATTACTGTGAATAAAGCAAAAGTTGATAAAGCGTCATCTCTCCTTGGCCAGTTTCCCATGGTAATTCTTTCACCAGAGCAGAGCTCTATTACAATTGGTTCTCCGTCGGACCGAAGACGATTTGTAGATTTTGTTATCTCTCAATCGAGCAGAACATATTTAGAATATCTTTTAGATTATAGGCGGATATTAAAGCAGCGAAACAAAATTTTGTCGGACATGCTGTTTTCGCATAAAGAAAACAACACCGCAATTGAGCCATGGAACGAAAATCTTGTTCATGTTGGCACCGCGATTGTAGAGAAACGCATTGAGTTTATTGAAGATTTTCAAACAATTGTGATTGATTCATACGCAACCATTGCCGGAAAAGCAGAAAGCCCAGAGATTTCTTATGTGCCGTCGTTTGAATGTGCCGGGAATGGTAAAGAGGCGATAGAAACGACTTTTCATCAGGCGCTTAGAGATCGCAATCAAGAGGAATGCCGCATCGGGCATTCGCTTGTTGGACCTCATCGTGACGAATTTATTTTTAAGATTAACAAGCTTGAGGCACGGAATTTTGCGTCACAAGGACAACATAAAACTTTTTTAATTGCGATCAAACTGGCAGAATTTTTTTACTTAAAGGATCGATGCAACGAGACACCCATTTTATTGCTTGATGATGT
Organism: Ignavibacteriales bacterium; assembly: GCA_026390575.1. Lineage (NCBI taxonomy): Bacteria > Pseudomonadati > Ignavibacteriota > Ignavibacteria > Ignavibacteriales > Ignavibacteriales bacterium. The sequence goes on along the minus strand of JAPLFR010000016.1, from coordinate 654,220 downwards.
TCTTAGCGAGATGGATGGACGTCGATCTCAGAAATTGTTAGAAACGATAGCAGAGCTTGGGCAGGTCTTTATGACGTCAACCGACGAAAGAGCACTCAACTGGATACCGATTGTTACTTCAAATCCGCGAAAGTTCTTTGTAAGACAAGGTACTATTAATCGTGTCGAAGACGCTGCGAACATCCGTTAGACCTATCGGTTCTGCATTAGACGAACTCGTAAAAGGTTTAGGAATTCAAAAGAAGCTTCAAGAGTACGATGCTGTTGTCTATTGGGAAAGTGTTGTTGGAGAACGCATTGCGCAAATGACAACAGCAACACGAATTTTGCAAGGCGTCCTGTATGTGCATGTAAAAACAGGCACATGGAGAAACGAATTAACGCTGAGAAAAAAAGAAATTATAGATAAACTTAATATCGTCATTGGAATCAACGTAGTGAAAGATATCAAGTTTCAATAAATGGACAAAATTAAAACGGAAGTAACGTGAAAGAAGAAAAAAATAATAAAACAACAAAAAGCAACGGTTCAAGCGACTACAGCGCCAGTGACATCACTGTACTTAAAGGGTTAGAAGCTGTGCGTCGACGTCCGGCAATGTACATTGGCGACGTCAGTGCACGCGGCCTTCATCATCTCGTCTATGAAGTTGTGGATAACTCGATTGACGAAGCGCTTGGAGGGTACTGCAAGAACATAGACGTATGTATTAACAACGACGGCTCTGTTACCGTGGAAGATGACGGTCGCGGTATTCCGACCGATATCCATAAAGAGGAAAAACGTTCGGCACTTGAAGTTGTTATGACGGTATTACATGCTGGAGGAAAATTCGATAAAAATTCGTACAAGGTTTCAGGTGGTCTTCACGGTGTAGGCGTTTCCGTGGTAAACGCGCTGAGCGAGTGGCTGGAAGTAGAGGTGTACCGCGATGAAAAAACATATTATCAGAAATATAAAAAAGGCGACCCCGTTGCACCAGTGAAAACAATTGGCAAAGCGGTGCGTGGAAAAAGCGGCACGAAGATTACGTTTATGCCAGATGGAACGATTTTCAAGAACCGCATATATAAATTTGAAACACTTGCTGAGCGTCTCCGTGAACTTGCTTTCTTAAACTCCGAAGTCACCCTCAACATCAAAGATGTCCGATCCAAATCAAAGGAAGAAGAAAGTTTTCATTTCAAAGGCGGTATTGTAGAATTTGTGAAATATATCGATTCAACACGTCCGTCCATAATGAAAAAAGTGATGTACGCGAAAGGGAGCGCAAACGACGAGAACGGCCGAGCGGTTGAAGTAGAGATAGCATTCCAATATAACGATCAATACACAGAAAATTTATTCAGCTACGTTAACAATATCAATACGCATGAAGGCGGAACACACCTTGTTGGATTTCGCACTGCGCTGACCCGCACACTGAACAATTATGCGTCAAAGAACGGTATTGTAAAAGAGGGCGGCGTGCAATTGACGGGTGATGATTTCCGTGAAGGATTGACAGCGATTATCAACGCAAAAGTGCCGGAACCGCAGTTTGAAGGCCAAACAAAGACAAAACTGGGCAATAGTGAATTAAAAAGTATTGTTGAATCAATTTTTGGGCCTGCACTTTCAGATTGGCTGGAAGAAAATTCTCCGGACGGTAAGCGCATTATAGATAAATGCCTGCGTGCAGCGGAAGCGCGCGAAGCTGCAAGAAAAGCGCGTGATTTGACAAGGCGCAAAAACGCATTCGATGGTGGAGGGTTACCCGGAAAACTTGCCGACTGTTCCATCAACGATCCTGAACATTGCGAACTTTATGTTGTTGAAGGAGATTCTGCCGGAGGCAGCGCTAAGCAAGGGCGCGACCGGCGCTTCCAAGCAATTCTTCCATTAAAAGGAAAAATTCTGAATGTCGAAAAAGCACGCATACATAAAATTTTAGAAAACGACGAAATACGCGCTATCTTTACCGCCATTGGTGCCGGCATGGGCGAGACGTTTGATGCAAGTAAAATTCGCTACGGTAAGATCATTATCATGTGCGACGCCGACGTGGACGGTTCACATATTCGGACGCTTCTGCTAACACTTTTCTTCCGCTATATGAAGGAAATTATAGAACTGGGACACCTTTACATCGCACAGCCGCCACTCTATAAGGTCAAAAAAGGGAAACAGGAATTTTATGCTTTTGATGAAGAAGAACGCGACGAAATTATTAAGCGTTTGAAAAGCGAAAAGAAAGGCAAGGCGGAAAAAATTGAAGAAGAAGAAAAAGAAGAACAACTTGTTGTGAATGAAGAAGGTGTGATAATTAAAGAAGGGGGCATGGCAATTTCACGATTCAAAGGTCTGGGTGAAATGAATCCTGAACAGCTATGGTCCACCACCATGAATCCGGAAACGCGCACCGTCCTCCAGGTATCAATTGAAAACGCAGCAGATGCCGATCGCACATTTTCTATTCTCATGGGCGACGACGTGGAGCCGCGCCGCGAGTTCATCGAGAAGAATGCAAAGTACGTACGAAACTTAGATGTGTAATGAAGAAAAGTGACAACCGAAAAAGAGAACTAAAACGACATGGCAACGATAAGCGAAAAAATAATACCGGTTGATATTGAAGATGAAATGAGAGGATCGTACATCGATTATTCGATGTCGGTTATTGTGTCGCGCGCCCTACCAGATGTTCGGGATGGTCTCAAACCAGTGCACCGGCGTGTGTTGTTCGGTATGCAAGGACTTGGATTGGCAAGTAATCGTGCATATAAAAAAAGCGCACGTATCGTTGGAGAAGTTCTCGGTAAATATCATCCGCATGGCGATTCTGCTGTGTACGAAACAATGGTGCGCATGGCGCAGGATTTTTCAATGCGCTACATGCTTGTAGATGGGCAAGGAAACTTCGGCTCGGTTGATGGTGATTCGCCTGCGGCAATGCGCTATACAGAAGCGCGCCTTACTAAAATCGCAGAAGAGATGCTTAAGGATCTCGAAAAGAATACTGTGAACTTTGCGCCAAACTTTGATGACACGCTCGAAGAACCAACGGTGATGCCATCGCTTATTCCCAATCTCTTATGTAATGGCACCAGCGGCATTGCAGTTGGCATGGCAACCAATATTCCTCCGCATAATTTGCGTGAAGTGATTGACGGCTGTGTCGCCTATATTAAGGATTCGAATATCAGCAATGAAAAGCTGATGAAACATATTCTTGCGCCGGATTTTCCAACAGGTGGAATTATCTACGGGTATGGAGGTGTGAAAGATGCGTACACAACAGGACGCGGCAAGGTTGTTGTCCGCGCCCGCGCCAGCATTGAAACGGGTAAGGGTGAACGTCAGCGAATTATTATCACAGAGCTGCCATATCAAGTGAACAAAGCATCGCTTATTGTCAAGATCGCAGATCTCGTCACAGAAAAAAAATTAGAAGACATTTCTGATGTTCGAGATGAATCCGATCGCGACGGGTTGCGCGTTGTTGTTGATTTGAAACGTGAGGCGAATGCCGAAGTCGTGCTCAACAATCTTTACAAGCACACACCGATGCAAACAACATTCGGCGTTATTATGCTCGCCCTGGTGGACGGCCGTCCAAAGGTGCTTCAGCTGCGCGAATTCATACAGCACTTCATCGAGCATCGCAATGAAGTCATAGTACGGCGTACAAAGTTTGATTTGGATGAGGCCGAAAAACGTGCACATATTCTTGAAGGGTACATCATCGCGCTCGACAACATAGATGCAGTGATCGCACTCATCAAGAAATCGAAAGATGTCGAAAGCGCCAAGCTGGGTTTGATGAAAAAATTTAAGCTGTCTGAGATTCAAGCAAAAGCGATTCTCGACATGCGCCTGCAGCGGTTAACCGGTCTTGAACGTAAAAAAGTGGAGGATGAATACCGCGAGACAATTAAACTTATCGAAAGACTAAAATCAATTTTGAAGAATAAACAGCTCCAGATGAAAATAATAGAAGAAGAGCTGGTTGCAATGAAAGAGAAGTACGGCGATGACCGCAGAACCGAGATTGTTTATAAGGCGGAAGAATTTAGCATTGAAGACATGATTGCCGAAGAAGAAGTTGTTGTGACGATTAGCCACAGCGGCTTCATCAAGCGGTTCCCCGTATCAGGTTATCGACGGCAATCACGCGGCGGCAAGGGCGTTACCGGAGCCGCAACACGTGAAGACGATTTTGTTGCTCATATGTTTATCGCCAGCACTCATGATTATGTGCTTATCTTCACCGATAAAGGACGATGTTATTGGCTGAAAGTGTTCGAGATTCCCGAAGGCGGAAGAACCGCAAAAGGGAAATCGATTAACAATGTTATCGACAAAGATCCGGACGAAAAGATTGCCTCATTCATCGCGGTTAAAGAGTTTGACGATACACATTTTGTTTTTATGTTCACAGAGTTGGGGTTAGTGAAAAAAGTTGTTCTATCAGAATTTAGCAATCCTCGACGCAACGGTATTGTTGCGGCAAACTTGAAAAAAGGCGATCAACTCACCGATGTAAAGCTCACCGATGCAACGCAGGATATTGTCATCGGAACGCAAAACGGACTGGCCATTCGTTTTCACGAAGATGAAATTCGACCCATGGGCCGTTCGGCGGCAGGTGTACGCGGTATCCGGCTTGGCAAAGGAGACAAGGTTGTTGGAGCGGTGAATCTGCGGCGCAAAGGCACAACTATTCTTGTTGCAACACAGAAAGGTTTCGGCAAACGCAGTGAAGAAGACGAGTATCGCATTAGCCACCGGGGCGGTAAAGGTATTTTTACCGTGAAGGCATCTGAAAAAACCGGAAAGATGGTGGCGATTAAAGAAGTTGTCGATACGGACGATGTTGTGATCGTTACAAGCGATGGTATGGTTATTCGTCAGCATGCAGCGGATATTCGAGTGGCAGGGCGCAACACGCAAGGCGTACACCTTATACGACTAAAAGAAGGTGATTCGGTTGCAGACGTAGCTGCTGTTGTTGCCGAGGAAGAAGAAGAGAAACAACTTGCCGAGAAAGAAAAAAATGGCGCTAATATTAAATCATCAACACCGGATAAACCATTAATCGGTGGAAGAGATGAATTGAAACAAGAGAACATCGTTACACCAAAATCCGATAAAAACGAAAAGAAAAAACCAGCTTCGCCAACGAAACCAGTAAAGAAACTATCCAAAAAAAAGAAAAAGTAAACCGAAGAAAATAAGTATAACCAGGAAATACCGTTATCGTAAAAATTCGGTTCTTAATGTTGAACGCCGGTAATAATTCTGCATTATTTTTTGTTGTGTGTTTTTCTCTACCGTTCGTATCTTTACGATCCGGATAAATCTGTTTGTAATATTAAATCAGAGGAGAATATTATTTCAACTGAGAGTAAAATAAGTTTCAGGAAAAAAGTTCAATATTGGTTTCCGGCTTTTCTATGGATAGGTTTTATCTTTTGGATGTCAACAGGAATATTTTCTGCACACAATACTTACCTGTTCTTCGTACCGCTGCTGCGTTTTTTTTCGCCGTCCATTTCCCAGAAAGAAATAATTGTTGTTCATTTCATCATACGGAAACTGGCACACGTTACCGAATACTTTATTTCAGGACTTTTACTTTTTCGAGCTTTTAGAAATGGCTCCGACAAGCAGAGGGAATGGCTTTGGGCGTTTTCTTCCTTCTTCGTCGTTGTGATGATAGCTGCCAGCGACGAGCTACACCAATCATTTGTCTATACGAGAACAGCCTCTTTCGCCGATGTTGGTATCGATATACTAGGAGGATTTCTTGCTCAATGCGCGAGTGTTTTGATATACCGGCGTCATCGACAATAAAAAACCGTGCCGCTTCTCATACTACATATAATTTGAGAGGTAAGCTAAAAGGAGAAATGGAATAGATTTCACATTTACTTAAACAATCCTTTTAACGCACCTTTTGCTTTCTTGGTTATATCGTCCGCTTGCTTTTTCTTCTCTTGATCGATGCGATTTTCGATATCTTTTTTCTTTGCCTCTACCACTGCAAGCTTGTCATTGAACTGGTTCTCGTAATCTTTCAGGCGGTTTGTTACCATATCTTTCTTTTCAGCTAACAGTTTTTCTACCTCTTGGCGTTTTTCCGCAATTTTTGCATTCAGTTTGTTGCGGAGATCATTCTGAATTTTCGCTACTTCGTCTCCAATGACTTGCTTCGTGCGCGATGTCAGTTGATCGTCAAGGTCGGTTGTAAATGCGACATCAAACTTATCTTCATTTCGCCACATTCTTAAATTGACATTAAAGCCCTTAATAGAAGAAAGCACATCGTGCACAATACGTTCAACCATTCCATTGGGATCGCGCTCAAACGCTAAGTTCATATTTTTAAATACAATCTTTGTGTTTGAATCAAAATGATTACCCGGCACATCGACAACAATAGAAGCATCAGCAACTGCATTTGACACTTTCGCAGGCAGAAAATCTGACTGTCCTAAAGACATTTCTGTAACTGCTAAGCCGGAAAGCCGTGCTTTATAATTGTCTACAGCAATCTCCTTGCGGCGATCGAAAAATGCGTCAAGAGAAAGAGTTGTTGTTCCACCTTTGGTTGCCATCAAATCAACAGTGAGCGGTAAACCGGTAATACGCTGGTCGTTGCTGATGTTGAGTACTTGTCCTTTGGCATAGAAGTACTGTGGGTCATTCGCTTTGTCCGTGCCGCCGGAAATAAGAATTTTCTTGATCCAGAATTTTGGGTAAGCGCGTTCGACAGGGAATGGAATGTTTTGTCCCTTTAATCGCTTGGGCGTTTCAATTTGCGGTTTATCAGAAGAGTTTTGTATTTTTGTTCTTGCAAGCTCAACATAGCCGAGATATTTATATGCTTTATTTAAAAGATCTTTTCCCATGACCATCTCTGCAATACCCTTCATTGAAACATCCGGCAGATGCGCCATGCTTACAACATTTCGAAAATCCTGTGTCGCAAGATCGTCCAAATCTTTCATAGAACCGTTGAACTTATTAACACCATCAGTCAATACAGTCTTTTGATTATTAAAAGAAGTTTTTACCTCGTTAGCATTATTAAGAATATTTTTTGTGTTATTTAAAGCATCGCTTGCCGACTGTATATCCTTAATTGCTCCCACATCAATTGATTTTGCTTTGGATTCAATCTCTGCAAGTTTCGCTTTTGATTTATCCATATCATTTAAAGTAGCCTGCCATTGCGTGCTTGCATCGTTGATTTGTTTTTTAAGTGTGTCGATGTGGCGGTATGTAGCGAGGTTGTTAGGATTCAACAAGCTGTCGATTTTTAATTCGCGCTTGATCTTGTCAATATCAAATGATGGTGATGTTTTTGAACCCCCAGGGTTCAGAGACGACTTTGCTTGTTCCGTGAGCGGAGGAAGGATTGCAATGGGTTTCCCCGTCGAATCAAATTGTAACTGTTGAGATGTCGAAATATTTTCTTTTGGTTTAGGAATGGAACCATCCGTTGCGCGTTGAGTGCCAAGGATAAGATTGTTCACTTCCATGGTTTCGATGATGTACTTGCCGCGTAATAACTGGCCGAAATTCAAGGCAAATTTTACTTTGCCGGTTTCAAATGCATTCTTCCAACCATCGTCGGGACTCGTAACCTGTAAACGGGCGAACTCAACACCAATCGGATTGATTGTTACATGTAAGCGGTCAATTTCTACTTTTGCACCGACAGCTTTTTCACCAGCATATTCAAGTCCAGATGTAATCCAGCTATCGACAAATAAATAAACAATGATCGAAAAAATGATAAAAGGAATAAGGATAAAAAGTACAAATTTCCTTCTCATAGTACACCCCCCAGGTTCCGTACGCGCTTATACCATTGTACGAGAGAACTTCGGTCTATAATCTGATAGATTTTCATATTGCGCATCCGAACTCCGAGGGTTGCGCGGTACGCAATGACGAATTTCTTCATTCCGAAATAAATTGGCGTAAAGAAAATGAGGGCACTAACAAAACTTCCAATAACCACCGTATTGTTAAAGCGGGTGAGCGGAGCAATGGGCGCATTGTAAAGTATTGTCCACAATCCCTTCAAGCCGTCGATATCTACAAGCAAGAAATATCCTAACCGATGAAATATTGGATCGAAGATGTATGCGATCAGCGCAAACAGTCCCAGTGAGAATGTCGCTGCCGATAAATTGACATCTAACACAAGTATAATCAGCCACACCACCAACCCTTGAAGTGTGAGCATAGGAGATAAACCGAGAATGGAGCCAAGCGCGAAGCCACCGGCAACCTGCGCCGGTGTCTGCCCCTCTCGCAAGATTTTTATAAAATTTGTGACGAGTTTAAGCCAGAACATAGGAATTAACTCCGAGCAGTTATTTGATTAATACGTCGACAATAAGATAACCGTTCAGAATGTATCTATCAAGTATTGAAATTACAAATAACCAATATTCTTTTACTGAAAAAATGGCGGGACGAAAGCATTTGAAAAATTAATATAGATGGAATCCGTCTTTGAAATAGAACTTATCTATATCGAATAAAGGTTATTCTTCTAGAGCTTACGCTTATTGCCCCGACAACATTCAATCGCGCTGCACTTGAGTTACCGCTAACATTCTTGTGGTGCATGACTGCTTGTTGTACACCGTATGTATTCAACATTTGGTTTACATAACACACAAAGAGAAAAAAGTGATTTGTTTTACTTTGAACCAACCCATGTTACATTATGCCAAATGGTTTCGAGTGGTCCTTTCGTGCGGTGTTTAAACCACCATGAACTAAAACATCCCTGCAGCACGGCCAACACAATACCGATAAGTAAACAAAATGTTGCGCCAGTGTATTGGTATAAACCCAATCCAAAACCATAGTAAATAAATGAACCAATGATAGATTGCATGATATAGTTTGACAAACTCATACGCCCAAAAGATGAAAAGACATTTAAAAATCGATGAAAAAATCTGGTTTGAAAAAGCAAAACGAAACCCGATACTAATACCAACATAAAAGCCATATTTGACCAAGAAGATATGATGGTTATTAATGGACGGTGAATTGCTACGCTATTCACCCAATGACCAATGCCGTTTTTAGCAATAAACAATGGGATGAACAATATAAATGCAATGATCAGTGTTTTAACCCAAAACCGTTTAGATTCGGCAGACATTACGAAAAGAGCTTTGCGGCCGGCCAACATACCGAACATAAATAATGATGCCGTTTGAAAAACCCGTCCATTTTCCCAATTCCAGATTAATACCCCTATTTTTCCTGTAGTCAAATTACCAATCCATGTTTTTAGTAATGAATTGCCGGTGATGTATTCACCAATCTTACCAAAGTATGACCATGATACAGGATCGACCATTTTTAAATCGGGATTTTGTAATCCATTTAAAAAGTTGATCCACTCATAAGGCTGAAGCATCAATAAAAATGCAATCCAAAATACAGTACTATTTCCCAGCGTGGCGACAGGGATCAACACGAAACCAATAACTGCATAAATAGTAAGAATATCCCCTTCGTAGAACGCAGAATTGATGAGACCAAAAGCAAGCAAAAGAACTAACCTCCAAGCAAATCGTCCCCTAAAATCTTTGCCTCTTTTCTCTTGATTATTTGATTGAATGAAAAACGTCAGACCAAAAAGTAGAGCGAAAATAGCATATGATTTTCCGCCAAACAGAAAAAATAAGCTGTCCCAAATACCTTTATCTAAACGAACCATCCAAGCAGGAAGATTCGTTGGAGAGTAATAGAAATCGAAATGTTCGATATTGTGTAAAAACATGATCGATACAATAGCAAAACCACGCAACGCATCAACGACATGAATACGTGATTCAATTGAAGTCTTAGTTTTATTGGCACTTTGATTATCAACATTCATATTTTTTATATAATTTTCTTTGTCTACCATAGAAGAGTCACTACTCTAAACAAAACAGTACCGAGTTTTCTATCTAATCTCAAGAGTATTAATAAAAACTTTTCATGAAAAGACAGAGAACCGGGGTTTCTTCAAAGAGAGAATTATGGCAGAATAGAATCCTCCGCATGGTCTTTGTAGATGGAGCCCATCTTTGAAGATGGGCTCCATCTGACTATGCGAAAATAGCTTATCTAGAATTTAAGCTGAACGCAACGCATTGACAATATTTAATCGCGCCGCCCGCACGGCAGGTAAAAAGCCGCCGGCAAATCCCATAAAAAGCGAAAAGAGAAGTGATGTAAAAGCAATGGAAGGCGACAGCGCAAACGAAAATTGCAGCTCAGAAAAAGATTGGTAATTCAATGTCGAGATGGAAAAGAATTGCAGGAATGATGCCAAGAATAATCCGATCACACCGCCAATCAATGCAAGGGAAAGCGATTCGATTAAAAATGCCGACAGCACACTGCGGCGCCTGAATCCGAGCGCGCGTAATGTTCCTACTTCCACCGTACGGTTTGCGACGGCGGCGTACATCGTAATCATCGCGCCGATGGTTGCACCGAATGAAAAAACAACTGTGATGAAAATACCGAGGATGCGGATAAATGTCGCCATTGCCTCCGATTGCTCCTCAAAAAATTTCTTTTCAATCTTTGGCTCGAATTGCTGCAGCCGCGGCTCGGCATCAAATGCTGCCTTGAAGGCATTAAACGCATCAGGCTGATCAAGTTTAAACGTCATTGTTGAGTAACCGCCCTGGCGGTTAAAGGCATCCTGCAGCTGATCATTGTCGCCCCACATCTCTGAATCAAACCCGCTTCCGCCAGCATCAGATTTCCCAACAATTGTCCATTGATTACCACCGAAAGTTACCATAGAACCGATTTTTGTATCGGTAAAATTTTTTACTATTGCTGAACCGGCGACAACTTCACGCGCTCCTGCTTTAAACATTCTGCCTTCTACAATGTGTACTTGTGGGCGCAGGAGGAACGCTTCTTGTGCAACGCCGCGCACAGTTACGTTGCTTAACCCGCCTGTCTTTTTCGGTAAGTTGATGATAACAACTGTTTCACCGGATGCCAGAGGTTTGCCGTCAGCTTGTTTTGCAATATGCGGAAGCGTAAGCATGATATTATAATCGTTACGGACAATAATACTGGAGATTTCTCCGTTTGCTGATTTACGTGCCACGATAACGTTGTCCGGCATACCTGTTGCAACGAGAGTTTTCTGAATACCATGCGCAAGCATAAGAACCGCGGCGAACACAAAAACAACAAGTGCAATACCTGTAACAGTAATTGCTGTCGTAAGCCTGCGCGATTTAAAATTGCGTAATGTATATTTCAAGGGAATTTTCATAAAAAAGACCTTTCAAAAACACTAGCTTCATCAAACTAAAAACAATCTTTTATAAGAACTATGATTTTATTTATTGGCGATTGATTATTATTAATCGACTCCCTTATCCCGCAAACCTTAAACCATCAACAATCTTTGTTCTTAATGCACGCTGGATCGGAAAGATCGAAGCAGCAACACCGATAAGCAATGCAGCGCTCGCGGCAATAATAAGCGTTGAAGGAGTTATGAAAAAGTACGGAAAGAATCCTTTGGGTACAACCGCTTCAATGCCGGCAACGACCGGGTAAGTGAGCAACACTCCTGCACCCGCGCCGAGTGCTGAGATAAACAATGATTCGCCGAAAATAAGTCCGAATAAATGTCCGCCGGAAAATCCGAGCGTCTTCAGTACCGCATATTCGCATGTTCGCTCGCGTGCAGACATGATCATTGTATTGCCGAGTACGAGCATAATAATGCCAATAATAATGTAAGAAACAGCGTTCATCGCATTAAGCAGCGAGCTGAACCCCGAAATAAAACCCTGTGTAAATGCACGTTCTGTTTCTGTTTTGGTTGAATTCGAAGAATTTTTAAAAGGTGTATCAACTTGTTCCGAAATAGCTGCGGCTTGTGCCGGATCCTTAATTTTAATAATATACCAGCCAACGTTTCCCGCTCGTCCTGGCATTTCCACTTTCATACGTTCATCGATCGATGACCAGTGAAAAAACATTTGCGTTCCATCGGTCGATTTATCTCGCGGTTTATAAATGCCGCGGACAACAAACTCCCATTTGCCCGGATAAATGTCGCCATCAATGGGAATAATATCGCCGATCTTAAAGCCGTATTGTTTTGCAATTGTCGAGCCAACAATACACGAGTTGCGTTCCTGTTTGAATGTTTCAAGTTCTTTTGCGCTAATAAGGTATTCAGGATATACATCGAAAATTGTTTCGGGATCAACGCCCATACGTGCGAAAAAATTATTTTTATCTTTATACGTCCCCCCGAACCAATTAGCAAAAGATACTGTTTCGACACCTGGAATTTTTGCTATCTTGTCCCGGTATGAATAAGGAAGCGGGAAAACGAACGAGACTGAATGCCGCGTTATGAGGCGATTCGCGGCGGTTGCCTCCAATCCCTCATAATACATATCCACAACGGTGCGCAAAACGCCGAAAGCCATCACAGCAATCGCCATACCAAGGATGGTAAGCGACGTCCGGAGTTTATGACGTAATGCATTTTTAAAAATAAGTTTAAGTACTCGCATACGAACTCCTTAAGACAATTCGCCTTTGTCGAGGTGATGAACAACTGTGGCCTTTTCCACTGCGCGCGGGTCATGCGTCACCATCACGATGGTTTTTTTATATTCTTTATTCAAACGCTCGAGTAAAGTCATAATCTCTTCGGCCGAGTGTTTATCAAGATCACCAGTCGGTTCATCGGCAACCAGCAATGTAGGATCGGTCACGATGGCACGGGCAATAGCCACACGCTGTTCTTGTCCGCCCGAAAGTTGTTTAGGATAATGCCGAGTCCTGTCGCCGAGGCCGACGACATCGAGTGCAAGATCGACATGCTTTTTGCGTTCAGCTTTTGATAATGATGTTAAAAGAAGCGGAAGCTCGACATTTTCAAATGCCGTGAGTACCGGAAGAAGATTATAAAATTGAAATACAAACCCGATATGCTGCGATCTCCATTTTGCCAGCGCCGACTCGTTGAGTTTTGCGATATCGATACCGCCGACAATAATATTCCCTTTGCTTGGACGATCGATGCCCGCAATGAGATTGAGCAATGTTGTTTTTCCGGATCCGGATGGACCCATCAATCCGAAAAACTCCCCTTCATTCACTTCTATAGTGATATCATTTAGAACAGGAACTTCAAAACTATCCCGCCAATATGATTTTGAAACATTTTGAACCTGTATGACGGTATTTGCCATAATGGAATCCTTTAATATTGAGAATTCAGGATATAGTAATCATAAAAAAATGTACTGCATAAAATCTTTCTTATACATAACTAAATGTATCACATTCCATCTTCTGCATTATTGTATTTTTACTTTCACACCTTCAACAATGGCGGCATTGATATTGTCGATAACTTTTTCTCCTGGTGTGAGGCCGCTCAGTATTTCTGTCGATGTGCCTAAGTGACGGCCGATCGTGACAACAACGGACGTTGCAGTGTTATCGTTCATAGTGTACACAATTTTCTTTCCGTCTCGTTCCGTAACAGCAGTTGAGGGAATGGATAAAAATGGCTTTTCTTGCATTTCGTTTTTTTCTGCCTGTTTTGTAAGGAATAAAACTTTTGCACCCATTTCCGGCAACACGCGGCTATCATAATTTCTAAATGCCACTTTCACCATAACGGTTGCTTTTGAACGGTCGGCAGTCGGAACAATTTTTGCAACAAGTCCTTCATAGCGCAATCCCGGGTACGCATCAAGCGTTATTTCGCATGGTTGATTATTGTTCACATTCTCGATATTTGATTCAGAAACATCGGCTTCTACTTGCAAAGATGTCATATCGGCAATCGTTACAACCGCAGATTTCGAGCCCACACTTGCCGCCATTGGTACAACCATTTCACCGATATCTGCATTTTTAGCGAGCACGGTTCCATTAAACGGTGCTCGAATAAGAGTGTTTTCCAACGACACTTCCGCACCGGTTACCATCGCTTTTGCTACCTCAATCGAGGCAGCAACGCGCTGTTGACGTGCATCTGCAGCATCATATTCCGCTTGTGTCGTCAATCCTTTTTCCAGAAGAGATTTCTGACGCGCAAGAGATCGCTGTGCATCTTTCAAATCCGCTTCGTTCAACCGGAGATTTGCACGTGACTGTTCGAGCAAAGCACGAATGTCGGAATCTTCCAGGCGCGCAATAATTTGATCCTTCTTCACACGATCCCCCTCCACAACCCCAAGAAATACCAGCCGTCCCGTCCCCTTGGATGCGACGGCAGCTTTGCGCTGCGCGACAACATAGCCGCTTGCCGTGAGCACTGCATTTGATTGTGACGGAGACGTCCAAGCCGCTGTTACAAGTTTTACTTCTATAACAGGGGAAAATATTTTCTGGGAAAGATAAAATGTGCCGGCAACAAGAATAATTATTGTCGCAGCAATTCCTATAAACATTCCAGTTTTTTTGGGTGGTCCATCCTGTACGCCTTGTGAACGATGAATGCGAAGTGCTGAAAGATCGATGTTTTTTGTTTCCATAAAGTGCTTCTTCGGGGTTGAATTCAGATACCTTGGGTATTGTCACCTAAAACGAACTTTGTGCCATAAAAGTTGCAGTTACACGGAAAGTTCAGTAATAGTAAAATACATTTATTTCTTCTTTAAAGCTTTTTCAATTTTACCATCTCAACGTATACGAAAAACACAGAAAAACTACAATAATTTCGGCAGATAACGGAGGGGAGTCGGCGAGTAGCGTCTCCAATGAGGATTTCGTCTTATGGAGCAGGTTTATTGGTAAGAAAAATAAGCAGATTCTAATTCTGCAGTACCGGATTTTGTTTACTATATGTATGACATCAGTCTGACGAAATCATTCCAGTCTCTCTTGATTCGTAGGATCAAGTCCATTTCTACTTAGAACATCGAACACATCAAATTGGACTCCGGTCACAATCAACAACCTTATCTCAACAGAGCATGTGAAATTCAATGAAACCGGACAGATCAATCAAAGCGATTATGCGTTTCTTTTTCGAGGGATAAAAAGAATCACTTCCGTCGAAGATCTTTAATAGATCGAGAAAAGATTATAGATACTTGCAGTCATGCTAATCTTATGACGAGATCCTTTGAGTGACCAATAATAAAATGCATTGTTCACATTGAGCGGCGTATAAATTTCTTCGAACAACTGGGAATATGAATACGCGACGCTCACGGTTAGGTAAGAGGTCGTTGGAATCTTGAGCATCACATCGAGACCGAATGCTGCCGGATACCGTGTCGCTCCTGTATCCCGTACAGTGGTAAAATAGGAATCCGTGACTTGAGTTGAAGGCACGAATAATGGAGCATAACGGTCATAGTCTGCAGTTCCCCAGAGCCATGATGGAGTGATGTGAAGGGAGGCGTTATGACCATCAGGATTTTGAGCATAAAGCGACCCGGCACTACAAAGCAAAAATGCAACGATGAAATATTTCATGATAACTCCTACGATCTTGAACGAAGAAAAATTTTCTTAATGAGTTATAATGCATGATGTGACACGGAATATCAACACCGGAGGGTAAGTAAAAAACTACCTTGCCCAGAATTATGTGTCATTGCAAAGGTAGCGATCTTATTAGGAATTGGCAAGTTGTAGAAGATAAGAGGTGTATGGTGCAGGAGGCTGACATCCTCCTGGGCGGTGCAACCCTATCGGGTTGTAATGATTTCCCGTCGTTCTAGAACAACCTGATCCTCCAATATTGGATCAAAACCCACCCAGTTAAACAATTCAATGCAAAGCTGTAAAAGCCCAGCGTTATTTAAAAAACCATCAATATTTGGAGAGATTTGCCCATCATTATATTAACAATAAATAATCTGTAAAAACACTTGATTACATTAATTATTTATGTTATTATTAAGTAGACCTTAATAAAATAATGTATATCTAATAATCAGGAGCAATGTCGAAACATGGAAAGGGAATCATTGATGCTGAAAGAATCATTGGAAAACACTTTTGCATGCAACGTCTTTAGCGATGTTGTTATGCGGGCACGGTTGCCAAAAAATATTTATAAGATGCTGAGAAAAACTATTGATGAGGGTTTGCCACTTGCGCCAGAGGTTGCTGATATCGTGGCCAATGCTATGAAAGATTGGGCGATAGAAAAAGGTGCAACACACTTTACGCATTGGTTTCAACCAATGACCGGAATGACAGCTGAGAAGCATGATTCCTTTATTTCCCCAGCCAGTGATGGACGTATCATTATGGAATTTTCCGGTAAGGAATTGATTAAAGGCGAGCCGGATGCTTCCTCGTTCCCATCCGGAGGATTGCGTTCAACATTTGAAGCCCGCGGTTATACCGCATGGGACTGTACGTCATCGGCATTCTTTAAAGACAACACGCTCTGCATTCCAACGGCATTTTGTTCTTACACGGGTGAGGCACTCGATAAAAAAACACCGCTTCTCAGATCAATGGAAGCCCTTTCAAAACAGGCGATTCGAGTTCTCCGATTGTTAGGCAATGCTACCGCGACTCGAGTTGTTGCAATGGTTGGACCCGAACAAGAATATTTTATCATCGATAAAAAAACATATGAAAAAAGGAAAGATCTCATTCTTACGGGACGCACACTGTTCGGTGCAAAGCCAGCGAAAGGTCAAGAGTTGGAAGATCATTACTTTGGCAATTTGAAGGAACGAATTGCGTCATTCATGGCAGAAGTAGATCAGGAACTTTGGAAACTCGGTGTGCTGGCAAAGACAAAACATAACGAAGTCGCACCGGCTCAGCATGAACTTGCTCCTATATACAGCACAACAAACATAGCAACCGATCACAACCAACTTGTGATGGAAACTTTGAAGAAGATTGCAAATCGTCAAGGATTGGTTTGCTTGCTTCATGAAAAACCGTTTGCAGGTATCAATGGTTCGGGTAAACACAATAACTGGTCAATGAGCACTGATGATGGACAGAATTTGCTTGATCCCGGAAAGACACCACACGAAAACGAACAATTTCTTTTATTCCTTACCGCGGTTATACAAGCTGTGGATGAATATGCTGATCTATTGCGTGTTTCTACCGCAAACCCGGGTAACGATCATCGGCTTGGAGCAAATGAAGCGCCACCAGCTATTATTTCCATTTTCCTTGGAGAACAGCTGACGGATATTTTGAAGCAGATCGAAAATGGGGGCGCGAAAACCTCCAAAGCTGGCGGCGAATTGAAGTTAGGTGTTAACACATTGCCAGCATTACCGAAAGATTCCACTGATCGAAATCGAACATCGCCATTTGCCTTCACCGGTAATAAATTCGAATTCCGTATGGTAGGATCCTCAGCTTCAATTGCCGGGCCGAATACCACGTTAAATACGATTGTTGCTGAAATCTTATCGCGCATTGCGACCCGGATAGAGAAAGCAAAAGATATCGACGCAGAGGTTCAAACTATTGTAACCGAGATTGTAAAGAAACACAAACGAATCATTTTCAACGGCAACAATTATACAGACGAATGGGTAAAAGAAGCGGAAAAACGCGGCTTGCCAAATATCACCTCAACAGTTGCCGCTATTCCGGTGTTCATCAGCGAAAAATCTATAAAGGTGCATGAAAAGCATTCTGTCCTGAGTAAAGAGGAATTGCATTCACGCTATGAAATCTCTCTCGAAAACTATACAAAGACTGTCAATATTGAAGCATTGACAATGTTGGAAATAGCAAAACGTCAAATATTGCCGGCATCTCTTACGTTTGCTGGCAAGATTGCATCAACAATCGCTTCAATGAAAAGCGTTTCTGCAAAATCGAAATCTGCAGAAAAATTATTATCGGAGTTGACCACAACTATCGATTCCTTTGGTAAAAATATCGAAGTACTTGAATCAGCGCTTAGTAAATTGAAACATGATAACAACGCCTTGAAACAAGCACAATATTATCGTGATGTTGTTTTTGTCGCGATGGGAAAATTACGCGTTGACGGTGACATGTTAGAAACGATGGTGGACGCAGATATCTGGCAGTTACCGACGTATGCTGATTTGCTCTTCAATATCTAATGTTCTTTTTTATGTGTAAACCAAAAAGCCCGCATTCGTATTTTAAATGCGGGCTTTGTTTGTACTGACAAAAATAGTGTGAAAACAGAAGAGAAACGGAAGTCTAATGCACTAGAACCGCCCCGAGTTCACAATCAGAACACAGCCTCTCGGCACAGTAAAACTTATAGAGTTGAATCACAGCTTGTTGGCGACTTACATTTTTCAACGGCAGTCTTCCTTTTAGCAACTGTTTTTCCATCAACCGAGTAATGGCGTTGTTCTCGGATACAGGAAGAGCTTTGTACACATCAAGCGCACCTTCGCGGACAGCTTTATCTTTAAAAATGCGCGCATACAACATCGCGATTGGCAGAACAGCATTAATGATGATTTCGCGGATACGCGGTGCGCCGAGCGCTGTAACATTATTTGAAGCCGTCGTATCAAAGCTGTAATGATGTCTCCAGAAGTCGTTTGTTTCAATGCTGAAGAGTTGAACCAGTTTGCACTCCTTTTCCGCAGCGGAACTATTGGCTTTTAGCATCTGGATGATACAGCGGAAGAAATCATTTACTAAAAATTTTCTGATCAGTACACTTGCGGCGGCAAGCCGGATTGTCGGAAAGTTTGTAGGACGTGTTGGGAAGAATTGCCAATCAGCAGCGTTAAGAATTTCACCGTGATACTGCGGACGTAGTTCTTTCCACTTCTTGCGTAATTCATGTACATACTGTCGAGCTTCTTTCTCCGTAATACTTTTACTTTTAGGCAGCAACTTGGCCGTGCTGAACAACAGTGATTCTATGGTAGAATGAGTAAGGGACATTCCGAAATTTGCAATGATTTTTAATGTCATATTTTCAGCTAACCGCAAAAAGGGTTCCCGATTCTTACTGTAGCCAAGTCCCTCCATCACACCTTCGTAAAGAACTTGTTCCCATAATTCTTTGTTAGAAAAATCTTTTTGTGTCAACTCAAGAATTGGCGGCGGAATTTCATCGTGTTCACCCTCCACCGGCAGTTCACCGTACGGGCGCTGCCATTCGCGCAACGTCATGCGGCGTTCGCGTGCAAGCTGTTTCAATCGTTCCTCAAACCGGCGAAGCTTTAATTCAAGCCGTGCAATAGCTAACTTTGTAAGCCAATGATCGATCGCATCGGATGTCAAGACATGGTTCTTGCCGAAGCATTGAATTGTTTCTGACTTCTTTGCGCGTTCGTCGAGAATAGCTTTGTGCCATATGCTCTGGATGGAATCTGAAAGAAACTGACCGAGCACAAGGATGGGAATCCGCCTGCCGCTGTGGGCAAGTGTTGGAGGAGCGTCGCTGGTGGTTTCCAGAACAACGTGGAGGATGACTTTATTGTAGCGTGGATCTTCTTGATGTTGATGCTGAAGCCACTCGAACACTGTACGGTGAATCTCAACATCACCCACGTACGTCACACCAGCGATTTTTATTTTTGCGTTGAAAAAATCTGGTCCACCGTCGGAATTTAATTGACCGACGTCGAAAACTTTTAGGGTTTTGCCGTCTGCCGTCTGCAGAGCGGCGGTAAGATACTGTTTGCTCCAGATGTGACGAAGGAACCGCTCGTGGATATTGTGTGTGCGACGGTTCATAATACACCTCCCTGAGTTGCATTACCCAATCGGACAAATACTCAACGACTCAATTATTTAATTGTTCAACGTACTTTCTCATTTCTTCCACCATCTTCTTTGCTTCTGATCGTGCCGCTTCCGCAAAATCTATTCCTGATGATGCAAAGATGATACTGCGGCTTGCGTTGATGACGGCAAGCTGTCCGTGTTTGTCGCAGCCGTTACGAATTGCCGATTTCAAATCGCCGCCCTGCTTACCAACACCAGGGATGAGAAGCGGCATATTTGGAACAATCTTACGTATGCATCGCAATTCTTTCGGATGTGTGGCACCAACAACGAGACCGATGTTCTGATACTTGTCCCATTTCTTTACACGGTATACTACTTTTTCATATAATGGTTTCGTTCCAACTTTTAAACGCTGGAAATCCTTAGAACCAGCATTGGAAGTAAGCGCAAGAATAAAAACTCCTTTTTCTGGATCCGCGAGAAAAGGTGCAATAGAATCAAACCCCATGTACGGATTTACTGTCGCCGAATCAAAGCCGAAATCACTAAAAAGCGATTGAGCATATCGCTCTGCTGTATTTCCAATATCACCACGCTTTCCATCACCGATAGTAAGAACAGATTTAGGAATGATCTTCAGGGTCTCTCGCAACGCAGTAATTCCACTTTCACCCGTCGCTTCGTAGAAGGCAAGATTCGGCTTATATGCGCAGACGAGGTCATGTGTCGCTTCAATAATCCGGCGATTGAACTCCAGCACAGGATTCCTCATAGATTGTATATGCGCTGGAATTTTATTCTCATCTACATCAAGACCGATGCATAAAAGAGAATTTTGATTAATTTGAACTTCGCGCAGACGCTGTGTAAACGACATCGATTTTAACCTTTCAAAAAAATTGAATATACAATTTCTCCTATCAACATCAAAAGAACAATGGATGAGACAAACACAAAGCGCCAATCTCGTTCGACGGCGAAACCGAAAACTGCAGTGATGACGCGAAGAATTGGCGTAAACATAAGTAACACAAGCCCGGCAAACATTACAGTTACCGGATCAAATGTATTAGAAAACATCTGCTCCGCCAAATTGCTCAACGAAGGATTTGTGGAAAGGGGAACGATTAACGATGGAGAAATTGTTGCAAGGAGCAATCCAAAAATCATTAAACTAGCGCTCACCCAAACACCAAGCCGAAGAACGCGGCTTGTCCAGCGTTCAGCAGCGTGATGTGAATCGTTTGATATGAAATTAATGTCTGGCATATCTCTATCTTAAATATAATTGAATAGAAATCCCCAACAAAGCTAGCGCAAATACCCATGTCAGTACTTTGCTTTGAATTTTACGGCTTATGCGCACACCTGTCATAGAACCGGCAAGGACACCAAGTGCAGCTGTAGAAGCGACAAATGGATTTAGATGTCCATGTGCAAAATAAATGAACGCACTAGCTGCTGCGGTCACGCCAATCATAAAATTGCTTGTGGCTGTTGCTGCTTTCATTGGAATACCGGAAAGAATATGCATCGCAGGTACTTTGAAAATCCCTCCGCCAACGCCAAGCAAACCAGAAACATTACCTGCAACGAGCGAAATCAGCATCGCAACAGGCACTTTCTTTACCGTATAATGGACAGTCGTCCCAGTGGCATCATCGGTAAAAGTACCGGGAAGAATACCATCGGTATGGAGTATCTCTTGGCCGTTATGTTGACGTATCCGCCAAAGCATTATGATTGCAACGAAAAATAGTAATCCTGAAAAGAGTTTTGCAAGGATGGTTGCGCTTAAATAGTTTGCTGTAATCCCTCCAAGTATTGCACCGGTGACCGTAGCGATTTCCAGAAGCATTCCGAGCCGCATATGAACTGTGCGGCGTTCAAGGTTCATTGCGGCGCCAGCGCTCGATGTGGCAATAACAGCAATAATACTGGTCGCAATCGCTTGGTGCATCGGAATATTGAGAACCATCACCAGAAATGGAATAAGCAGCACCCCGCCGCCGAGTCCGAGCAGTGCGCCAAAAGTGCCGGCAATGAATCCACCAGCGAAAAGAAAAATAAAAGAGAGTATTGACAAGAGAATTTCCTGCAGTACGTGTGTGTCAGACACTTCGATGGTACGAAAAAGAAAGATGAGTTTCAAATGAGTAAGCAGTGTGTTGTCGGTGTTCGGGAATCAGTCTATGAGTTAAAGAAAAAAGGAATATTTTTCGTGATTAAGTGTTTATTTCTAAAAAAGAATTCTTATTTTAATCGGAGATGATAAACTCTTTTAGTTTAAACATCGGACAATGCAAATTCTTCATGGAAATTCGGGAGTTTATGACATGAAACAATGGTACGAAATATTATTTCAGAATTATGCCCGAACCTATGACAAAGAGACGTTCACACAGGGGACTATTCAAGAAGTTGATTTTATTGAAGGAGAACTTCACGGTGATCGGACAAAACGGATTCTGGATATCGGCTGCGGTACGGGAAGACATTCTATAGAATTAGCGAAACGCGGATACAAAGTTACCGGAATCGATTTTTCCGAATCCCAGCTGAGACGAGCTCGAGAGAAAGCATTAGAAGCACAGACCGTTGTGGAGTTTATTCATACAGATGCACGAGATCTCAAGCTCTCCCATGAATTTGATGTTGCCATTATGTTGTGTGAAGGTGGATTTCCATTGATGGAAACCGACGAGATGAACTTTGCTATCTTGCAAGGAGCGGCGAGAGCATTGAAATCCGGCGGTACATTTATTTTGACAACACTCAATGCACTTTTTCCGCTGGCTCATTCTATTGAAGAATTTCTGAATTCAAACACCGTTGAAGGAACGAGCAGCGGACACGTATTCAATGCAATGACATTGCGTGATAGTTCTAGATTCGAAGTTACAGACGATGACGGTCAGGTGCTGACCCTTCAATGCAATGAGCGTTATTATATGCCATCAGAAATTACGTGGATGTTGAAATCACTTCATTTTTCAACGATTGAAATTTTTGGATGCCAAGTAGGAAATTTCAGCCGTACCATGCCGCTGACACCAAATGATTATGAAATGCTTATTATAGCAAAAATTGTACGAGAGAAGTTAATATAACGTGGAAAACTATTTATGGCTCTTGAGGTAGTAAAATTTTCCTATCTTAGCGAATTTGTTAATTTACCGGTACTAAGAATCAGTGATAACAAACGAATCGGTAAGTTAGTAGACCTTGCTGCCACGACCATGCAGGTTTATCCGCGTGTCACAGGACTCATGGTGCGAACACATCGCGGTAAACAGCCAATCTACATTCCATGGAGCAATGTCAAACGCATGGTGTTTAAAGAACACATTGCAGTGGAGTACCCCGCAAATGGTGGTGAGCAGCAAGTAAAAGCAGCAGAAAATGAAATTCTTATCTGTAAAACATTTTTAGACAAGCAAATCATTTCGACAGAAGGATATAAAATCGTTCGTGTGAACGATCTGCAATTGCTCATCGAAGACAAGGCGAAAGAAAGTACCAACCTCTGGGTAGTACATATCGACATCGGCTTGAAAGGAATTTTGCGCAGAATTGGAATTCTGCACGTGGTAAACGGCGCCTTCCGCTGGGTAACGGACCGCGATATCAAAGATGAGTTTGTTTCATGGAAGTATGTACAGCCTACTGCCACGTCTTCTGTCTACGCGTCAGTACAATTAAAGACGGATGCATCGAAGTTATCCGAGATTCATCCCGCCGATCTTGCAGATATTCTCGAAGATCTCGGAACCGACGAACGTATCGCTCTCATTGAGTCACTCGACAACTTTACCGCTGCTCAAACGCTTCAGGAAATGCAATTCAAGAATCGTCTACAAATTGTTGAATCAATGGAGCCGCTCAGGCTTGCACCGATCATCAACGAAATGCAGATGGACGAAGCAGTGGATTTGCTGGAAGCATGCGATACACAGAAACGCCAGGCGGTGTATACACTTCTGACGCCGGAAAAAGTAACAGAATTAAAAGAGCTTTCTACTCTTTCAATGTACAGCGTCGGCAGTATTATGAACACCGACTTCGTTACCGCTAAACCAACAGAGACCGCGGGGATGGTTCTTAAACGTATTATTGTTGAATGTGAAAAGTCTGAGATGTATCGATACGCGTATGTGCTTGATCATGACGAACGGCTTCTCGGCGTAGTGAGTTTACGAAATCTTCTTATGAGTGACGCAGACCTCTTGATTGCCGATATTATGATTGAACAGGCTGTTTCGGTGCAAATTGATACGCGTATTCGTCGCGTGGCAAAACTCTTTTTCAAATATAATTTTGAAGCTATTCCTGTTGTAGACGACAACGATAAACTTCAAGGACTTGTATCTTTCCGCGACGCTCTCGCATCAGTGTTCCCGGAAATTAAAGAAGAGGAAACAGTGTGACATGAGTTTTTTCAAACGAATCAAAGATAATCCTGCTCTGCGGCAGCTCTTAATCTTCATGAGCATCTTGGGACCTGGAATCGTCACAGGCAGCGTTGATAACGATGCCGGTGGAATTACCACGTACTCTGTTGCAGGTGCACTGTACGGGTACAAACTGCTCTGGACACTTATTCCTTCGTTCATAGCGCTCTTGGCTGTACAGGAAATGAATGCGCGCATGGGTATTGTCACCGGTAAAGGACTGGCGGATTTGATACGCGAAAGCTTTGGCGTGCGCATCACGTTCTATATGTTTATTTTTCTTTTAGTCGCCGATGTGGGAAATACTGCAACAGAGTTTGCAGGTGTTGCAGGCAGTATGAATATCTTCGGTGTAAGCAAATATATTTCAGTTCCGCTTGCAGCTATTGCGGTTTGGGTGCTTGTGCTGAAAGGCAATTATAAATTTGCAGAAAGAGTATTCCTCCTTTTCAGCGTATTTCTCCTTTCGTATGTCGTTTCAGCCGTTATTGCAGGTCCCGACTGGAGTGTCATTGGCAAAGCAATGATTACACCAACGGTGCAATTCGATAGTGAATATATCACCACCGTTCTTGGTATTATCGGCACGACCGTTGCACCATGGATGCAATTTTACATGCAATCGGCTGTAATTGAAAAAGGACTAAAAATCAGCGATTATAAATACACAATTTGGGATGTCGTACTCGGATGCATTGCTACCGTCGTTGTTGCGTTCTTTATCATTGTAGCCTGTGCCGCGACGCTTCACGTGAACGGTATTAAAATCAACGAAGCAGCAGATGCAGCAATGGCCTTGCAGCCGTTAGCCGGCGCTTTGGCTGGTCAATTATTTGCATTCGGATTATTTGTTGCATCGATTTTTTCCGCAGCGATTCTTCCACTGGCAACAGCATTCTATGTCTGCGAAGCTTTCGGATTTGAAGCAGGTATAGACAAAAAATTTAGCGAAGCTCCACAATTCTATTCGCTTTTTACTATCATCATTCTCATCGGTTCCGGCATTATTTTGATTCCGGGGGCCCCGCTCATTGCTATTACTATTTGGACGCAGGTGCTGAATGCCATTCTGCTTCCCATGGTGCTTGTTTGTATGATGATCATTGTGAACAATAAAGAAATCATGGAAGAATATACCAACAACCGGCTGCAAAATACAATCGGTTGGACAACGACGATAATCTTAATCATACTTAGTGCATTCCTGCTTTTCTCGGGCATAGGCGTTGGATAGAAATAAGTTCGATATCAATGTATCCGGCTTATTGCCTCAACTGTCTTATTGTATAGGAATTTAAACATGAAAACACTGTTCCTACTTTTCTTCACAATTTCAGTGTGCTTATCGCAGAGCTATGATAATAATTTTACCAATGCCACCATGCGTGTGGATTACTATCACATTGGGACGAAAGGACAAGAGCAAATTACCTTAGACAAGGTGTATGAAGAAAATACCTGGCCCGGCAGTAAAGTGAATTTGCTCGACACGCTCAATCTTGGTGATTGTTTTGTAAAGGTGAGCGATCTTCAAACCAACCTGCTTCTTTATTCACGCGGTTATTCAACGGTGTTTGGTGAATGGCAAACAACGGAAGAGGCAATAAGCGGAACATGGCGGACATTTCAGGAAACCGTTCGCTTTCCTTTTCCAAAACGAAAAGTCATTGTCAGTTTTAATCGCCGCGACAAATTTGTTGGCGCCGGCGAAGTGATGGCGTTTAGAGAAGTTTTCTCTACCGTTATTAATCCAAACAATTCGACCGTTGTAAATCGTGAGAAACAGGAAAGTAAATTCGCAATGTTTGATGTGATGGTCAATGGTCCGACCGACAAGAAGGTAGACATTCTCATCCTTGGTGATGGGTACGCAAAAAATGACATGGAGAAATTTAGGAAGGACGCAAGACATTTTACCGATCAGCTTTTCTCGTATCAACCGTTCAAAAAGCATAAAAACGATTTTAATGTTCGTGCGATGGAAGTAATCTCAGACGATTCCGGCATCGATATGCCCGATCAGAATGTCTGGAAACATACGGCACTTGGTACGATGTACAACACATTCGGTTCTGCCCGCTATGTGCTGACGGAAGAGAATCGGGCAATGCGTGATATTGCCGATACAGCACCTTATGATTTTATTACAATTCTTGTAAATGACAACCGTTATGGCGGTGGTGGAATCTTTAATCTTTACACAACATGTTTTACTAAACCGGCAAAAGCTGGTCAAGAATGGGAAATGGATTATGTCTATGTGCATGAGTTTGGCCATTGTTTTGGCGGCTTAGGGGATGAATATTACAGCTCACAAGTTTCGTATGTTGATTTCTATCCGAAGGGTGTTGAACCGTGGGAACCAAACGTGACGCGCACGAATTCAAAGGAAAATTTAAAATGGCGCAATATCACGTTATTGAATACTCCGATTCCAACACCTTGGCAGAAAGCAAAGTACGATAGTATAGAAATATTGCGGGGTAAATTAGACCGACTTGCTTCCGATTACTATGATAAGCGTGAAGGATTGTTGAAGAGTGGAAAAGAAATTCTTAAAGATCCCAAATGGATTGGCATTGTAGGTGCGTTTGAGGGTTCGGGGTACACGTCAAAAGATATGTATCGCCCTGCAATAGACTGCAAGATGTTTACATTCAACCCGGTGGATTTTGATCCTGTCTGCGCTGCAGCGATTGAACGGATAATAGAAATGTATATCAAGTAGCAAGTAAACGAGTAAAAAGCAATTGTTAGAAAATAAAAGTTAATGAAAACAAATCCCATCGCACTTATTACCGGCGCCTCAAACGGCATTGGATTGGAACTTGCAAAAATTTTTGCAAGGGAAAGTCATGATCTTGCCCTTGTTGCGCGCAGTCATGACAAACTTAAATACATTGCAGAAGATCTGCAGCAAACATACGGTGTGCAGGTAAAATACTACGCAAAAGATTTGTCTATTTCTTCAACGCCGGAAGAAATTTTTGAGGTACTTCAAAGTGAAGGTGGAAACATTGATGTGCTTGTCAACAATGCTGGCTTCGGGTGGCGCGGCGAGTTTTCCCAAATGGAACTTACAGATGTCCTCGGAATGATTCAGGTGAACATCACAGCACTGACACATCTCACGCGGCTTTTCTTGCCAGGAATGATCGAGCGAAGACGTGGAAAAATATTAAACATGGCATCAACAGCCGCCTTTCAACCTGGTCCGATGATGGCGACATACTACGCATCAAAAGCTTATGTGTTAAGTTTCTCAGAAGCACTGTCGGAAGAATTGAAGGGAACAGGTGTAACGGCTACAGCATTTTGCCCCGGACCGACAGCTACCGGCTTTGGAAAGAGAGCTGGTTTTGTAAATGAAAAAATCTTTGGCGATCTGCTCTCGATGGATTCACACACAGTTGCGCTTGAAGGGTATAAAGGATTGATGAAAAGAAAACCGCTTGTTATTTCCGGGTGGAAAAATTGGCTTGGAACTCAACTCGTCCGATTTATACCGAGACCACTTCCAGCGAGGCTGATAAAAAAAGTCCAACAAAAGAGAGGAGGTTGAGAAACACTATTTGTAAATCACACCTTCCGCTGGAAAAAAAATTCAACGAATTTTCAAACCCAATTGATTTGTGGTCACCTGCTTTTCGCTGAAGAATTTCCTACCTTACATAAACATTTTAAACAAGCACTACTTAAGAAATTGTTACTCTCATGCCATACGCCGGTGAATTAAGTGCTCTCGCAACAGCTGTGATGTGGACGGGAAGCGCGCTTGCTTTTGCGGCTGCAACCACACGCGTTGGTTCTGTGTATGTGAATGTCGTGCGGCTTGTTGCAGCAGTTGTTTTTTTATTTGTGACTATCGTTGTTTTCGGTATTCAGGTAAATGTATCTGCCATACAAATACTATTTCTTTCACTGAGTGGTTTTGGCGGATTCGTTTTCGGTGATACCTTCCTTTTCAAGTCTTTCGAATACAACAACGCCCGGATTAGCACACTTATGATGTCGACGGCTCCAGCGATGACGGCACTCATGGCATTCCTCTTCTTGAATGAAACGCTTTCGCTCACCGGAATATTTGGCATGATAATAACACTTGCCGGTATTGCGCTGGTTGTGTTAGAGCGCAAGGAATCGTCATCGCACCGTATTCCTATATCTATGGCGGGAGTGTTGTATGCATTATTGGGAGCTTTAGGACAGGCAGGGGGGATGATTTTGGCAAAGAGCGCATTTGCACAAGGTCCAATCAACGGATTTGTTGCAACATTTATACGTGCATTTGCTGCTACATTGGTTCTGGCGCCATTAAATTACTTCGCGGGCCGATTTACAAAACCAAGAGAAGTATTCTCAAATGATCGTAAAGCATTTCGTTTCACAATGCTTGGTTCGTTTCTTGGTCCTTATCTTGGAGTGACATTTAGTCTCATCGCTATTTCACTCACCGACGTTGCCATCGCGGCTACAATTATTGCGCTTGTTCCAATTATCATGCTGCCAATGGTATGGATTTTATTTCGCGAGAAACTTTCCTGGCGTGCTGTTGCTGGAGCTTGTGTTGCTGTCGCCGGAGTTGGGATTTTATTCCTTCGGTAAATCTGTTGGAGGAGCTTGCGGAGCGGTATTCTCCCGCTGTTTCTTTAGTTGTGCATAATATTTTCCGTATAACTTTTCTGCACAATCCGGACAGACACCATGACTAAATTTTGCTTGTGAGTGTTCCTGTAAATATCCTTCGAGTTGTGTCCAATATCCTTTGTCATCACGGATCTTCTTGCAATTTGAGCAGATCGGTACCAGTCCGCGCAATGTCTTGACCTCGGCAAGGGTACTCTGAAGTTCCGTGATAAGTCGTTCGCGTTCAACTTCTGCCCGTTTGCGGTCGGTAATGTCAACGATCGTCCCGATGATCGCAGGCTGGCCGCGGGAGATCGTCGCCGATCCGTACACTTCGATGTCGATAATCTCTTGCGCCTTCGTTACTGCACGGTAGAAATAATGGGTGGATTTGACATTCCCCTTGATACTCGAGTGGATTTGATTATGTGTGCTTAGCCAGCCGTCGGGATGAGTGAGGTCACCGGGCCCGAGCCTGTCCGTAAGCTCATCGACGGAGTACTTGAATATGTTGGCGAACCGGGGATTAACATAGCGGAAGACACCATCCTGAATGAGATAAATGCCGACCAGCGATTTTTCGGCGAGCGTGCGGAACAGCTCCTCCGATTCCTGGAGCGCCTTCTGCTGCTGGTCCAATTCCGCGACCATGGTATTGAAAGCTCGGGACAGCGTCCCGATCTCGTCGTCCGCTTTGAGTTGGATCAGTTTGTCCCCGCCCTGCTTGTGGGAAAGCTCTGCGACATGCCGAGTGAGATAAAGGAGTGGTCCGGTGTAACGCCGAATAAGGAATGAGATCATAAAAAAGACGAACGTCACGGTTACCGCACTCGCTCCTAGGAGGTACAATCTCATCTGCCTGATCGACGCATACGCCTCGGCTTGCGGATAATTGGCGAGCATAATCCAGTCGTTCACCGTCATACGCTTGAAGGAAGTCAACATGGGGATCCCGACAGTCGTCACCGTCTCGTCTGTTCCCTCGAATCCTTCTACAGCAGCGTCGAACATCCTATTCCCAAGAGGAATCGGCTTCAGGATCCTGTTCTTATCGGGATGCATGATCATGACTCGGTCCGCTGTGGTGAGTGACAAATACCCCGTTTGCCCAATCTTGATCTTTGCGATGTCTCCCAGGATGTTGTCGCCCATAAGGTCGATGCTGCCCACAAGGATGCTGATTATCAGGCCTTTGCTATTGAAGATCGGGGCAGTCATCATAATCGCCGGATGGTTATGTTTCTGCGAGGAGAAATAGGGGTCGGATATGATGGGTTTCCGCGTCTCGAGCGTTTTTTTGACATAGGCTCGAAAAGAATAATCCCTTCCTCGCCTATTTGGAGTAAAAGGCGCTTCGGCAATGGATTTACCAGCAGCAGACAAGAGGGTGTAATGGTTATTGAAAAAGCTTGTGAGATAAGCTTTGCTATCGAGGAATCGCTGGGCTGCTTCTGGGTCGTGCAACGCTGCGGAGGGTAATTCCTGAGAAGCGAGGATAAGCTGCTGGCTTGCAATCAGCAGCTTCGTATCGATCTCACTTGCCACCGCCGAGGCCATCAGGAACTGATTCCTAACGATGGTGGCCTTCAACTGCTTTTCGAAGTAGGAGGTCGCGAAATATGCAGCCATGGACAAGGAGAGAATAACGGCGGCGGATACGCCGATGGTCATTTTTGTCTTCAGGTCTAACGATCTCATGAAGTTCTCCGAAATCCTGACGACTCATATTGGGCAATCCACTGTCCAGCCAGGTGTTTGCCACTCGTGAAACTGAGCACAAGCACAATATCTTAGATTACTAAATTTATATACATTTGTCAATTTTCCCTGACAGATCCTACGCACATGGCGCCCCACTATTTCATGCTTGGTTATCCTTTTTAACGAATTGAATGTACCGCTTGGCAACTCTTGAAGCAAGATGAATAAAAGGCGAGTTTATTGTTGTTGTGATGGGGAGCGCTAATCGGTCATTTGAAAATCTTTATCCGGCGGGCGGATCTCATCATGCATCCTGCGAAGAGCAAGAAAGGCTGTCTCGCTTCCTCTCAGTATCGATTTATGGAAGATGCGGTACGCTTCACCCTTATTCTGTGTCAATCCAATTCCAGTTTCATAGCAATGTGCCAGCGTGAGATCTGAAAGCAGTGATCCTTCTTTTGCCGTGCTGCGAAGAATAGCGAGTGCTGCGCTTAAAGTTTGTGTATGTATTTGATCTAGTATATTTGCCGTCGCAAGACGGATGTCTGCTTCAAGACTTCCTAATGCGGAAGCTTGGTTCCACAATTCAACCGCTTTGTCGCGATTTTGCTGCGTCCAGCGTCCGGTAAAATAACATGATCCTAACTCAACAATTGCAGGCACATGTCCCAGCGATGCTGCACGTTGGAGCAAATCAAAGGCCTGTTTTTCATTTAACATCTTACTAAAACCGATGGATGTTAACCCAGACCATGTATAAAGTGCATCCGGGTCATTTTTTGCAGACCGCAATTCAAGTTCCCGTGCAAAATCTTCCGTATTCATCAGTTTCCAAAGCAATGCCGGTGCTCGATTTGAGTTTAGAATAAACGCACGCAGGTAGTACACGCTTGCAAGAATAATGTCTTTCCGAACATTGAGTCCGCGTTCGTAGCAGCGCCCAAGCAGGCAGAGTGCCTCCGGATTTCCTGACTTTGCTGCTTGCGACAATGAGGATTGAACGCTTGAGTCCATATTCACTGTTGTGGTCTTCTCCGTGAGTGTCGCATGAGAGAGTGTGTCAATTCCTTGGTACGCTTCGTGAATAAGAGTTGTATCTTCGATTGTTGAAGTTGTGTCTGTGTGGAAATCAATAAAGAGGAGACTGAATCCTGTGTCGATCGGTGCCGACCGAGTTGCATTGCTGTTTGAATGTTCCTTTGGGGCATTCACAATATTTGTTGTGTCAGTCTTATCCAGTCCACGTCGTTCCATTTCTTTCTTTGTCAACTTTGCTGCATCTGATCCGAGTTCAGATGCTTTTTTAAAGAAGCCGTACGCTTTTGGCCAGCTCCGCGGCACAATAAGTTTTTCGGTGTACATTAATCCCATCACGTACAATGCTTCCGGATTTTCCTGCTCTGCTGCAGCACGAAAGGTTTCAAACGCTTTAAATGGATTCCATTCAACCCCGCGGCCATTCATCAAGAGAATACCCAAATTGAACTGCGCAAGCGGCAGATGTTGATCTGCAGCCTTTTGAATCCAATACGCTGCTTTTGCGGTATCAGCTGGAAATCCTTTGCCGAACAAGTAGCGTAATCCCAATTCGTGCTGTGCCGGCGATTCACCGGCATTTGCTTTCTGCATCAGGACGAATGCTTCGAGTAACTGAAGATCAAGTGTGGAGGGAAGTACCAGTGGCACCGAAACCGATTCGTAACTTCGAAATGCCTGTGGTTTCTTTTGCTCCTGTGCAGACAAGTTACATCGAATAGCGGATAATAAAAATACGGCAATTAGTATTGTAGTGTAAATCCTTTTTTGAATTGTAAACCTCAATTTAGTTACTCACACCACAATTTCGTATATTGTCATCGAAATTGCCACAATGAAAAGCAGATTTATTTTGAAGAAAATGGAATATCAAAAACCGCGAGTAAAAATCTGTTGCATCGGCAGTATTGAAGAAGCACTAACAGCAATTCGTTTTGGCGCGTCGGCGATTGGCTTAGTATCTGAAATGCCAAGCGGCCCGGGCGTGATTTCGGAAGAACTCATAAGAGAGATTGCGCTGAATGTTCCAACCGGTATAGACACTTTTCTTCTTACCTGTAAGCAAAAACCGGAAGCTGTTATCGCACAACAGCAAAAAACATTTGTTAATACAATTCAATTAGTAGATGCCTTTCCACTCTCCGGTTACGCAATACTTCGACAAGCGTTGTCGGGTATTCGTATTGTTCAGGTGATCCATGTCAGCGGAGATACATCAATACAGGAGGCTGCTGTCATTGCTCCATATGTAGATGCGGTTCTTTTAGATTCAGGTAATCCATCGCTGGCGACGAAAGAACTTGGAGGTACCGGTCGCACACATGATTGGTCTGTTAGCAGGCGTATCTGCGAACGTGTTCATATTCCGATTTACCTTGCCGGCGGGTTGAAACCGGATAACGTGCATGATGCAGTCGAGCAAGTTCATCCTTATGCTCTCGATGTATGCAGCGGTGTTCGTACCAATGGTCATCTTGATACGCAAAAGCTTGCCGCTTTGTTCTCAAACATTCAATGAAAACACTATGAGCGACAACAAAATCATTTTTTCTATGATTGGCGTCGGTAAAGTAGTTAAACCGAATCGCCAGATTTTAAAAGATATTTACCTTTCTTTCTTCTATGGTGCAAAGATTGGTGTACTCGGATTGAACGGTGCCGGTAAGAGTACGCTTCTGCGCATCATCGCCGGGATTGACAAGGATTATCTTGGTGAGATCACGGCGCAAAAGGGAATTACATTTGGTTTTCTTTCGCAAGAACCGGAACTTGATCCAACAAAAACTGTGAAGGACATTGTTGAAGAGGGTGTTCAAGAAATTGTAAATCTTGTAAAAGACTACGAAGCCGTTAATCTCCAGCTTGCAGAACCGGAGGCTGATTATGATACGTTACTGGAAAAACAATCCAAGCTTCAAGAAAAAATTGATCATTTCAACGCATGGGATTTAGACAGCAAACTGGAACAAGCAATGGATGCACTGCGCTGTCCGCCGCCAGAAACGTCGATAAATATTCTTTCCGGCGGTGAACGGAGACGCGTGGCGCTCTGCCGTCTGTTATTACAAGAACCGGATGTGTTGTTACTCGACGAACCGACCAACCACCTCGATGCTGAATCTGTCGCATGGCTGGAGCACCATTTGGGTTTATACAAAGGCACTGTCATCGCGGTGACCCATGATCGCTACTTCCTCGACAATGTAGCCGGATGGATATTAGAGCTCGATCGCGGTGAAGGTATTCCATTTGAAGGCAACTACTCTTCGTGGCTGGATCAAAAGAAACGCCGGTTGGAAGTGGAAGAGAAGCAGGAATCCAAGCGTCAGCGGGTTCTCCAGCGCGAATTAGAATGGGTGCGCTTGAATCCGAAGGGCCGCCACGCCAAGAGCAAAGCACGCATCGCGTCGTATGAAAAGATGCTTGCTGAACAAACTGATAAGCGCGATGAAGAGATGGAAATATATATTCCGCCCGGTCCACGTTTGGGCGACGTTGTCATCGAAGCTCATGGCGTTTCGAAAGCATTCGGTGAGAGATTACTATTTGAAAACATGGAATTTGCTCTTCCACCCGGCGGTATTATTGGTATTATTGGCCCAAACGGAGCCGGCAAAACCACACTGTTCAAGCTCATCACGGGAGAAGAACAGACAGATACCGGTGATATCAAAATTGGCGATACTGTAAAGCTCGCTTACGTCGATCAGATGAGGCCGCTCGATCCCGATAAAACAATCTGGGAGGAAATCTCAGGAGGAGAAGATCTTATTATGCTCGGTAATCGCGAGGTGAACTCACGCGGTTATGTAGCACGATTCAATTTCAGCGGGACCGATCAGCAGAAACCAGTTGGCAAACTCTCCGGTGGAGAGCGTAATCGTGTACATCTTGCTAAAGTACTAAAAGAAGGAGCGAACGTACTCCTGCTTGATGAACCGACGAACGATCTTGATGTGAACACATTGCGTGCGTTGGAAGAAGCGCTTAGTAATTTTGCCGGCTGTGCTGTCGTCATTTCGCATGACCGCTGGTTCCTCGACCGTGTTGCAACACATATTCTTGCGTTTGAAGGAGACAGCAGTGTCGTGTGGTTCGACGGAAATTATTCTGAATACGAAGAGTACCGCAAAAAACAACTCGGCATTGATGCCGACCAGCCGCATAGGATTAAGTACAAACGATTAACAAGAGGTTGATGGGAAAGATTTCGAAAATAGGTG
The DNA here is from genome assembly GCA_026390575.1 of Ignavibacteriales bacterium. NCBI lineage: Bacteria > Pseudomonadati > Ignavibacteriota > Ignavibacteria > Ignavibacteriales > Ignavibacteriales bacterium. The sequence continues at coordinate 619,487 of JAPLFR010000016.1, read as the reverse complement.
CTTGCAGATTGAGATGAAGATTTTGGATTCTATTCTTATAGTTCCCCATACGTGATCACAGAACACTGACAACTACTTTTCCAACCTGACCAGTATCTCTTCTAAAAATTCTTTTACTTCGACCATTTCTTTTTTTATTTCATCATCCTGAATTTTTTTCTTTTGCGGAACGTTGAGAAGTTCGAGCTGTTCTCCTGTATCCGGCTCCGGTGTGAATTCTTTCATGACCTGCTTTGCGCCTTCAATGGTGTACTTCTCATCGCGCAGCAATTGCTTGATGTGCATGATAAGTTTAATATCTTTGTTTGTGTAAATACGGTTGCCGGCGCGGTTTTTCGCCGGCTTCAGTTCGGGAAATTCTGTTTCCCAATAGCGTAAAACATATTGCTCTAATCCTGTAATTCTGCTGACTTCGCTAATGGAATAGTAAAGTTTTTTGATGCTCGTATTCTTCATGGACGCCTCGTTCATAGGTCGGTTATTCGATAGAAAAGTAGTAAATGTTGCGTTGAGTTGCAATCTTGAAACTCTTCGAGAGCCATCGTAGAGTTATTCTCAGAGAACTTTCGAATTGTCCTCACCTCGGTTTATGCAGGCAGTTCCGTGTGCACATAACGGTGAAAGTTTTTTGGAAACTTTTTCCGCAGCTGCAGAACCATCGCGACGAGAATCTTAAGCGGTGATGATAATCGAATGCGCTTGGAAAACACATCATACTGTGCACGCTCAATTCTGAGAAGAAGCAAATAATAGATATTCCCCATGGTGCGAGCGGCAGTGAAAAGCGGTTTGTCTTCTTCGGCGAGGCATGCCTTCGCGCGGTGGAAATATTCATGAGCGCGTTCACACTCAAACTTCATCAGCTCGATAAATCGTTCGTTGTATGTAAGGTTCAATAAATCCTCTTCGGAATAATCGAACTTTCTCAAATCTTCAAGCGGCAAATATATACGTCCGCGTTTAGCGTCAGATTTTATATCCCGCAATATATTTGTTAACTGTAATGCAATACCAAGGTTGATGGCATACTGCTTCGTTTTCTCGTTCTTATAACCAAATACTTCCGCACAAATCAATCCCACCGTCGAAGCAGCGCGGTAGCAGTATTGTTCTAATTCGGAGAACGTACCATAGCGCTTGTTTAACAAATCCATTTCCATTCCTTTAATCAACTCATAAAAATGTTCAATAGGAATATGGAATCGCTGGATAGTGGCAGAAAGTTTGTTCAGCAGTGAATAGTGCGAGATTCCGTAGAGCGAGCGCCGCAACTCTTCTGTCCACTGCAGGAGCAGCGCATACTTTTCTTTCTCGTCTCCCGCTTCATCTACAATGTCGTCGGTGAATCGGCAAAAGGCATAAATGGTTTCAATGGCGTCGCGTTTCGGGCGCGGTAAAATGAGGAAGGAGTAATAGAAACTACTCTTCCGATTCTGCGAGAAATCCGGTATGACGGAGGTTGCTGTTTGCACGTGTTTAAGTTACGATAAAAATGAATGAAAGAGAATACTTAGTTTGTCTAACGCCGAAAGTGCCGGGCGTTTCGTCAGTACGTCATACTTCTGACTATGAATCTTTTGTAAAATTTTCATGCCGCCGTTCCACGTAAGTTTCAATTCCATCGATAAATCCTTGCCAACCATAGGTAAGAGCGGTTTTCCTTCAACAAAAAGATCAGCTGTGCGCCGTACTTGAAATGCCACTAAATTACGAAAGCGATCATCCACCGTTTGATTGAATAAATCTTGTTCGGAATATTCAAATTCTGTCAATTCTTCTAAGGGAAGGTAAATACGATCTTTCTGTAAATCCACCGAAATATCCTGCCAAAAATTTGTCAATTGTAATGCTGTGCATATTGAATCTGAAAGCTGCATCATTGTTTCACTGCGATAATTGAACAGCAGCAAGAGCAATCTTCCGATAGGATTGGCGGAGTTGCGGCAATATGCAAGTACATCTTCATACGTTTCATAACGGTTCACGGTTACATCTGCGCGGAAGGCAGAAAGAAGATTCTGGAAAAGTTCACGCGGAATTTGAAATCGTTCCACCGTTTCAGCAAGTGCAGCAAACACGCGGTGCGTAGGATTGCCGTTATAACATTCATTAAGCTCCTGCTCCCATTGATTTAAGTTATCCATTCGTTCGGCGAGAGTAAAACCAGGCTCATCGGCATAATCGTCTGCAATGCGGGCAAAGGCGTAAATTGTCCAGACATACTTACGTATTTCTTTTGAAACAAAGCGCGAGGCAACAGGAAAATTTTCATAGTGGCTGCGAGCAATTGTTTCACAGTAACGGAAGCCGTCTTCCGCCGACCAGTATTTGTCCTTGATATGAAGTTTTGGATTGTTCATTTTTAGGAGATCGATGAAATGCGCAGAACACATACATCTACTGAATCAATATGAAGAATGGCAGTGGGAAAATCAAGCGTTTGGTGGAACTACTTCATCCACCGGAACAGTATACACTTCAATGGGCGTATCAAGTCCTTTGACGAGAACAGGCTCGTGCGGAACTGTTGGTATAAAATCTTTTACGAATTCATAGGTACGCCGGGATATCATAATCCCCTCAACAGGCGCATTTGATTCGAGGCGATTGGCGAGGTTGACATCGGAGCCAAGAACGGTGTACGCAAGTTTTTTCCGCGTGCCCATATTTCCTACCACAACCTCGCCCGTATTGATGCCGACACGAATTTTTAGTGGAAACAATCCTTCCTTTACCCACTTCTCTTTCAACTCGCGGCATTTTATCTGCATCTCGATTCCTGCTTTTACAGCGCGTACGGCATGGTCCAACTGCGGTTCGGGAGCGCCGAAGAACACCATGAGCCCATCTCCGATGTATTTGTCTACGGTGCCTTCATATTTGAAAACTATTTGAACCATTGCATCAAAATATTCAGCAAGAAAATTTTGAATTTGATCCGGCGTCATTGTAGAAGAATAGGTTGTAAAACTCTTAATATCGGTAAACATGATCGTAAGTTCTTTCTTCTGAACCTCGAAGATAGATTCCGGATGTGCCAACTGGCGTTTGACTACCGATGGCGGCAAATATGCTTCAAACGATCTTTGTGTTGCTTCTTTTTCCCGTTCTTCATTGATAAATCGATAGACAAGCACACAAAATACAGCTGTGCCCGTGATAAGAATAGGCCGCACCAAATTAACGATAAGATTGCCATACAGAAATGCCGTTGTGACAAGTATAATATATCCTATAAGCAAAAGTACAGCGCCGACCCAGAGACCGCGTGAAGAGAATTTTACTGCTAAAACACCAATGATTACCAGAAGAAGAATTTCAACACCTATTTTTTCAATGGGATTCGCTTCCTTCAAGAAATTTTCAGTCAGGATTGTGTGCATCACATTTGCATGCAATCCACCTAAGGGATACGCGTTATCTCCCGGCACGTTTTGGATGTCTGAAGCACCGGTCGATGCCGAATTTACTACTACAATCTTATCTTTAAATAATGGCTTCCAATCGTATTCCATCATATCCTGATCTTGAGACACATTATAAATCTGAACCATCTTATAGTCTATCATTGTACCCCATGGACCGACATAATTCACGATAATATTACATCGATCATCAACTGGTATAATTATGTCATGGGGATGTTGACCGGGGCGGAAAGCACCTGTGAGCGTAATGCTTTTCCCCGGTTGCAGGATAACCTGTTCCGGTTTTACATGCAGGTAATCGCAAATTGTACGAAATGGAAAACTTGGATAAAATCCATCTTCATATCTTATTAAGAGGGGGGCACGGCGAATCACACCATCGGGATCATGGCGGTAGGTCAGGTAGCCTAATCCCCGAGATGCAAATGCGACTTCTTTGAATGTCATTAAAGGATTCTCACCGAAGTACATTCTGCTGATATCACCGTCTACTTTTACTTTCCATTTGGTCTTTGAAAGATATTCCCAATAAAACGCAGGACGTGGTGGTTTTTGCATAAGAGGCTTGTCTTTGAAATCGAGCATCATTCCATAATAAACATTTCCCGCCGATTTGATACAAGCAATGTAGAACGAATCTTCTTCTGTCGGTTTTAGTCCAAGAACAATATAATCCCAAATTTGGGCAGCAGCCTGCATATCGCCAATATTCTTTATGATTTGTCCATACTGGCGGCGTGAAATATATGTGCCACCCGACAGCACTTGAATACTACTGTCTGTTTCACTGACGTGAATAATTGTATTGTCGTACGGAATGCGGGACAAAAAGTATTTCGTTCGAAGTACAAACATCTGGTCGAACGCCTGTGAGTTCCATGTTTCAAAGACATTCGGCAGTAACCAAAAGATAAGATGTCCAAACACGAGAGAAGACACGATGATAAACATCGTGTCCCTCAGGGGTCGCTTTTTACTGGTGGTCAATGGTGATGGTTTTGCTGTAGAAGTTGTTCGCGGTTATATGTGTAGCAATGTCCGCCACATCGGGACGTCGTGCACCTTCCACTTTTTCTGTTCCCCGTATGTTGCCTCCGATTGTCACTGGCTTTTCGGCAAGCGTCGAAAATATTGAGTAGCGCTTCCTCACACTGCGGATTTCCGATACAATATCACTCGCCATTGTTAATTTCTTCGATGTATCAGCAGAAAAATAATTACCAAGTTTTATTTCCAGATCAAGTAAACGCTCTGTGGAAGCGATAAGAAAGAAAACTTCTTTGCCGGTATTTTTATCAAAGGCACTCCAACCGCGGCCTTTGGGAATGTAGTAATTTTTATTAACTGCATAGTCGGTTTTGAACTGTTGTATCTTGGAAGGAAAGAGTAATTCTATCTCGCCTTTTGAATCCTGGTGAACCAAATAAACAAAACAATCCTTTGTCAGCTTCACCATCATTTTTATTTCTTCCCCGCTTTTCAGTGTTGTGTCGTGTGTAATGGGGACCATGGTCTTGCTTTTACCGACAAGTGCGCCAAACGCCCATTCAAACCCTATATTGGCTTCGGTTTGTTGAATGAGGGGTACAGCTGGCGCCGGTTGTTCACTGGATCGAAATCCAACTGCGAAACAACCTAACAAAACTGCAAGAAGAATAAAGTATCGCATATGTAAGATCCTTTCTTCAAATTTTCAATGAGGGACAGTCGAAATAGTCAGCTCTTTGTCGTATTCAGTCTGACTGCGAGTCGGATTCTGAGCGCCGTGCGTTTTGCGCTTCACTTGCTCTTCTACGTACTGCATCAATTCATTAATAGTTACCGTGTAATCGTTGTTAAAGTCTGCTTTTCCTTCTAAACCTTCGAGCAGATAAAACGTGAATGCGCCATGACCCATGTCCGGGAATTCCTGCGATACTTCGCCTGCGGCACTCGCAGTAAATATTACAATACCTTCTTTTGTTTTCGATAGATCTGCGAGATATTGGTTCACCAAATTAGGTTCCGAATCTGCCAAGCCGCGCGTGGTAAAGTTCACACTAATAGCACCACTATGGCAGGCATCGCTGAATACGACGACACGCTTTGCGCTGATGTACCGCTTTAAAACAGTTTCTATATCCCACATAGGAAAAGCCGATGTTCCAAGAGAGTTTGGATCAGTGTCATAGGTGAGTAGATACGTATTAGAAGGCTTCGCCGGTTCTGGTGCACCGTGCCCGGCGAAATAGATAATAACCAGGTCCATATCTATCGCCTGGTTCAAAAAGGTAATGAGTGCAGCCTTCAAATTTGTGAGTGTTGCATCTTTATTGAGGAGTACTTGCATATGATCAGAATCATATCCACCGCCTTCCGGTCGGCGAAGGAAATCTGCAAGCGCTTCAGCATCCTTGTCGGCATATTTTAAACTTGGAATGCCTGGATTTTTATATTCTGAAACACCTACTACCACCGCCCAATGTTGCGGGCCGGAACCTTTAACACGTTCTTTTTTTGCACCGGAAGAAACGATTGGAGCATCTCCTAGAACAGATGCTTTTCTATTAATACCGATTGTTTTGGAAAATTTATCGCCGCTTTTACTCATAATAGAAAGTTGAATCTGATTGTATCCCGCTACCAACGGCACTTCATCTGCAATGACATCTCCCGCTACTTTGAATTCTGGTATTTGACCATTTACAATATCAACCATGTTTACTGAGATCGAGTATGAGGCGACATCGAACCATGTCTTGAATTTTACCGGAACAGACATCGATTCTGTTTCTGAATTAATAAGCGGAGATTCGACTTCCACCGCCTGATCATTTGAAAGGCGTTGAACAAATCTTCTCTCGCTCACGGAATGGTTCGCGTTGTCTGCAACTTTGATTTCAAATGGAATCATACCTACCGAATCCAATTTCAATACCGTGCTGAAGTGCTTGAAGGCTTTCATTCCTGCCGGAATCTTGACTGTGTCATTTGTTGTGAGCGCTGACAGCATAAGCGGCTTTCCGTTGAACATGGCTTCTTTCAACTCTGAATCATCAAACACTACGCCATGGATTTCATACTCTCGGCCATACACTTTAGCGATAGTCGTATCGGCCGTATGCTCCAGAACAATCCTCGGATTTGTCGTATCAGGCGGAATTGACGTAATTTTCCAGCTCTTCAATTTACCAGTACTTGTGCTGGTGAGAAGTATTTCATCGTTCAAGAATGCTGCATACGTAGTACAACCATCACGGTCAATCATTGTCTTAACAGCAGAGAGCGTTGTAAGATCATAGAATTTGAGCGAACTGTCTGCTGCTGTAGAAATAAGCCAGCGTGATTTCGGATCGAATGCAACGGAGCTGATCAAACCTCTCTGAGTATACTTTAGTTTTAAATCGCTTGTTTGTGTATCCCAAAGGTAGACAGTCCCATCGATAGCGCCAGCGGCAAGAAATTTTCCATCAGCACTATAACAGATCGTTGAAATTTTATCTTTACCGGTGACTAAGGTTTTCTGCAACTCTAATTTTGCAACGGCATACACTTGAATCTTACCGGAAGACAAACCAACTGTAAAATGCTTTGCGCCTGGATGAACAGCTATTGCGGTTACATCTTCTTGAAAATCCGGTAAGGATCCTAGTTCGGTTCCATTCACCACATCCGTAACAATCACCTTTTTATCAACGCCGGTGGAAAACAACCAATTCTCACCAAGAAATGCTATCGATGTGATTCCGAGTGAATGAGGAGATAATTTTTTGAGATCGGTCGGAGCATTTATATTGAACACGTATGCATTTCCATCCGTAGCTCCGAGTACCAGGGTTTGTCCCGAACCGGAAAATGACAAGGTGTTCACATGTAACGGTACGGAGGTAAGTATCGTTTTCTCTTTGAGTGCTGGAATATCATAGAGTTTGACACCACCTCCCGACGAAATAACTCCGAGCATGTTCGTTTTTAATGAAACCGCACAAAGATCAATAGAATTTTTAACGGCATCGATAGATTGAAGCTGCTCAACATATATTCCCTGTTGGGAGTACGAAACTGATGCGGCGATTATTCCCGCCCATAATATACCGAGAACCATTCTTCGTTTCATAGCACACCCCTTCTTCATAAACGACACTCTATAATAATAATTAACCCAGAATTTTTATGTGTTGCGTATCAAGTGCTAAAATACCGCTCCTTGTTTGTCGAAAAAGCCATTCAGGTGATAAAATTTCGAAACTGAATTTTTATATGCAACAAAAATATTACTAGATATTGTGATAGGAAGTGTTATAGTTCTGAATGAATGTTCGAGATTTTTCGGGTGAATGTCAAGCAGTGTTCACTTCTTGATGAATCCTATCTCTGTCAAACCATTTACAATCAATGCAAGGAGAACCTCATAAATCGATTGAGCAAACGTGCGAGAACGCTTTTATCGTGAAGAGTTACCTCTGGATTGGATTCAAGCCCGTACATGATGTCGTCGATTGACCGGAGGTGAGTTTGCACTTTTAAATTGCGGCGAGAAATATTCCGCAAGCGATTGAGAAATAAAAGCAGTTCATCCGCATGTGCAAGTATTTCAGAATCATCTGCGTTCAATAAGAGCGTTTTAAATTTTGAGGCCTGATGATTAAGCTCACGTTCCGGCAACATTGCTTATCTCTGTTTTTTCTTCCACCACCTATTCAACCGTTCGCGAATATCTTTCTCTCTGCCAATATCGGCTGGTTTGTAATAGAGTCTGTCTTTCAAATTATCTGGGAGAAATTGCTGCTCAATAAAATGACCTGGAAAATCATGACTGTATTTATATTCCTTTCCATAACCAAGCTCATCCATCAGTTTCGTTGGTGCGTTGCGGATGGAAAGAGGCACAGGAAGATTGGGAAGATTCCGCACGTCGGCTAATGCCTGGTCAATAGCAAGATATGATGCATTGCTCTTGGGCGCCGAAGCAAGGTATGCTGCCGTCTGCGCCAGAACAATCCGTGCTTCCGGCATACCGATATAATCGATGGCTGTAAAACAGGAAGTTGCCAGCGTGATGGCGTATGCATCAGCGTTTCCAATGTCTTCCGAGGCAAGTACAATCATTCGGCGAGCAATGAATTTTGGATCTTCACCGCCATCAAGCATTCGCGCCATCCAGTAGATTGCCGCATCAGGGTCGCTGCCACGCACGCTTTTAATAAACGCCGAGATAATATCGTAGTGTTGTTCGCCTTCCTTATCGTAAAGCGTAAATTTTCGCTGGAATGCTTCTTCAATTTTTTGTTTGGTAATGGTGACAGAACCGTCAGAGTTTGGTTTTGTCAGGCGAATTGAGTTTTCCAATCCGTTCAACAGTTTGCGCGCATCGCCTCCGGAAAGGAGCATAAGAAATTCACGGTCGGCAATTTCAAATTTTCGTTTTGATAGTACTAAATCGTTTGCCAATGCCTGATTGAGAATTTTGTTCAGAGCTTCTCTGCCGAGCGATTCCAACACATACACCTGACAGCGGGAAAGCAGTGGAGATATCACTTCGAATGATGGATTCTCAGTTGTTGCACCAATGAGTGTGATCGTTCCCTCTTCAACGGAATGCAGTAGTGCATCCTGCTGTGCTTTATTGAATCGGTGAATCTCATCGATAAAAAGAATAGTGCGTTTATCGAAATGGCTTAAATTTTTCTCGGCGCGGGATATGATTTCACGAACATCTTTGACCCCAGCGGCAACAGCATTGAGTTGATGAAACTCGGCTTTTACATGATTGGCAATAAGCCGTGCAAGCGTCGTTTTGCCGACTCCCGGCGGCCCCCAGAGAATCATCGAACTCACCTCGCCATGCTCCAACATCAAGCGCAGCGGTTTGCCTGGTTGAGTCAGGTGATCCTGCCCGACATATTCTTCCAGCGTCTTTGGACGAATACGTTCCGCTAACGGCGCTGCCGGCGAATGCATATGACGATGATCTTCTTTAAAGAATAAATCGGGCATTTTAAAGATTTATGATATAAGAATGAAGAACTTAAATTTGATGATTTAGTGATTGGGTAATCGATTCATTATTTTTGTTTCTGATAACTGACAACTGATTGCTGATTGCTATTTATCTTTCTTCACCTGATACACCGTTTCACCTTCGCGTGCCATGCCGTATTTTTCACGGGCGGTTTTTTCTATGGTTTTCTTATCACCCTCTAATGCCTTGATCTGTTCCTGCAAGCGCTTGGTTTCACTACTGTCGGATTTTACTTTCTCAATCCATTCGCGATGCTGCGCTTCGAGACGAAGACGCGTAATAATGCCTTTATTGTCGAAGAGAAGATAGAGAAAGAGCAGGAAGAGAATGACGAGGAAAATCGTACGTTTCTTGTTCTTTGCAGCACCTTTGGCAATTTTTTTGAGGAATCGTTCGGGGTGAAGATTTCTATAAAATTGATCTTCCATCAAATCGATACTTATTTATACCAATCATTTTTGGGTTGGTATGTCGTCTTGAGTTTCGTCTTTGCTTCGTGACGTTCCAAGGCAAGTTGAATCAATTTATCCAGCAAGGCAGAATATGATATTCCCGACGCCTGCCAGAGTTTTGGGTACATACTGATAGAAGTAAAGCCGGGAATGGTGTTGATCTCATTCAAAAAAATACGATTTGTCTTTTTAGTCACCAGAAAATCAACGCGTGCCATACCGGCGCAATCCAAAACACGAAATGCAGTAAGCGCATACTGCTGTATCTTTTTCACAACAGCGTTTGGCAGCTTTGCCGGAATGATAGCATCCGATTTATCGTCCACATACTTGGCATCGTAGTCATAGAATTCGTTTGAAGGAACAATTTCACCCGGCACAGAAGCGACAGGCCGGTCGTTGCCAAGAACACCGCATTCGATCTCGCGTGCATTGTTAATTCCCTGTTCCACTAAAATCTTTCTATCAAACTGTGCGGCGACATCTATTGAGAGCAGCAGTTCTTTGCGATTATGCGCTTTGTTAATACCAATGCTTGAACCGGAGTTTGAGGGTTTAACAAAAAGCGGATACTTCAACGTTCGTTCAATCTCTGTAACTATTTTTTTATGCCGCGTTTTGTACTCTTCAAGTGAAAACCAGATACTCGGTGCAGTTGGAATCTTTGCCCGGATCAATAATTCTTTCTGAATTACCTTGTCCATCCCCACTGCCGAGCCAAGCACTCCAGGACCAACATAGGGGATATCGGCAAGTTCTAATAAACCCTGCAGCGCTCCATCTTCACCGAATTTACCATGCACGACAGGAAATATGACATCGAGTGCTTTTCCAACACTGCCGCCATCCTTGATGGCAACCAAAGATTGCTTGCGCGGATCCGGGACAAGCCATTGTTCCTGTTCAAGTTCAATTGGTTGTTTTTCTTTCAGCAGACGTAGTGTTTCGTTGGAGCTGAGCCATTGCCCTGTTGATGCAATACCGATAGGAATAACTTCGTACTTATCTTTATCAAGGGCATTGATAACAGAAGCCGCTGAAACGAGCGAAACCTCGTGCTCTACTGATCGTCCGCCGAAAATTACACCAACACGAATGCGTTGAGAAATTAATGATTGCTGATGAGTGTTTGGTATCTTGTTATTCGTCATGAGTAATTTGTCACTCGTCATTCAGAACAAGTTGTTCATGTTTTTCATGGAATATGATATGGAAAAGAGAGGAGAGGTGCAATGAACACAAATCCGCATCTCCTTCAGTTTTATCATTGCGTTTCGATGGAAAACTCGGTAGTTTTTCGTAATTCTCATGAGAAAGAATAATCATTATATCGTCCGGCTGCGGCACAATCGTGCTCTTTGCTCTCTCAATATTATACTTCTTTGGATAGCAATGATCATTTCGATTCCTGCAATGGATATTGACGCTACGCCTGCATCTTCTCCAACACAAAGAATCCTGCCTATCAATCCAGTTCCATCAGCTTCTCCAAGGATTCTTTCTAAGTCGGCACCGGAATATTCAGAAATCCTTACAATTCTTATCCATGAACCAGTATTCGAAAAACATGTTCGAATCTTTACAACACTTGAACATTCTTCTTTGGCGTATGCGCGAATACTGACACATTCGTTACTCTATACACAAACAACGTCTTCATATCTGTGAATCTCCTTGACACATGTACCATCCCTTTACCCGTGAACAATGCGTTCTTCGGACAAGGGCTATTTTATGCGGAACAAGGAAGAGATATCCGGCTTCCACACAAACATGGTATTCAAAATATTAAGAACAGGAGATTCATAATGAACGATCAGCAACAGCTTCAACCGGAACAATCAGGCAAACAAGTTGCCCTTGGAATTATCGGATTTATAGTCGGAACAATAGTTCTCCTCTATATACTTAAGGTGTTACTATTTTAATATCACTTCTTACTAACCCGTGGAGGAAGATTTCATGAGTAGTTCCTTCTTTGCCAAGAAACCATTATCACTCCTCCTCGAAGAGATGAAAGGAGAAAATCGCCTGCGCCGCGTACTAGGTCCGGTAACACTGACGAGTCTCGGTGTCGGAGCTATTATCGGTACAGGCATTTTCGTTCTCACAGGTGTCGGCGCCCATGATAAAGCCGGTCCTGCACTGATTCTCTCGTTTGCGGCATCAGGTGTGGCATGCATTTTTGCCGCGCTTTGTTATGCGGAATTTGCTTCGATGGCTCCTGTCGCCGGTTCTGCATATACATACGCTTATGCGACGCTTGGTGAATTATTTGCGTGGATCATCGGTTGGGATTTAGTTCTCGAATATGCTGTCGCTTCAGCAGCGGTGGCGCATGGATGGTCTGCTCATTTTCAGGATCTTCTCAAAAGTTTCGGTATAGTTATTCCATTTTCACTTTCTACCGCGCCGATTGATTTTGATACAGCAACAAATCATTTCTTTGCTACTGGATCGTATTTTGACCTCACGGCTATCATCATTACAGCAATCATCACACTCATTTTAATAAAAGGAATCAGAGAAAGTGCTGTCTTCAATACAACGATGGTTGCGGTCAAATTAGTCATTGTATTGTTTGTGATTGTCGTTGGTGTATTTTATATCGATCCAAATAATTGGAAACCGTTTGCTCCATTCGGTTATACAGGAATCAGTTTCTTTGGCCATACGTTGTTCGGACAAACCAGCGCAGATGGTGTTCCACTCGGGATGCTTGCCGGCGCAGCAATAATCTTTTTTGCATACATTGGTTTCGATTCGGTTTCCACACACGCAGAAGAAGCGCGAAATCCGCAACGCGATGTCCCTATCGGTATTATCACATCGCTCCTTATTTGCACTGTGTTGTATATTGCCGTGAGTGCAGTTCTGACAGGAATGGTTCCTTACGACAAAATCGATATTAACGCACCGGTTGCCAATGCATTCGCACAAAAAGGATTGCCGATGGCGCAACGTCTTATTGATATAGGTGCGATCACCGGTATAACATCTGTCTTGTTAGTGATGATGCTCAGCCAGCCGCGGGTTCTCTTGGCAATGGCGCGTGATGGAATGGTGCCGGAAAGCTTTTTTGGTGCAGTGCATCCGAAATTCCGGACACCATGGAAATCAACGATTCTCACTGGACTCTTTGTAGCCGCGATGGCGACATTGCTTCCACTTCGCATACTTGCCGAGTTGACCAACATCGGGACACTCCTTGCGTTTGTTATTGTCTGCACGGCGGTACTGATCATGCGGAAAACACATCCAAACGCCGAACGGCCCTTCCGCGCACCCTGGTCCCCTTTCGTACCAATCGCCGGTATTATCTGCTGTCTCATCCTGATGTTTTCTCTCCCTGTTGAAAATTGGTGGCGTTTGTTTATTTGGCTGGGAATTGGATTTCTTATCTACTTCAGCTATGGAAGACGCCATTGCGTGACGGCACGGATACGTAGAGGAGAAGTAGTAGTACCGGAAGCAGAAGCCATTAAGTAAGAAAAACGAATGTCTTAATAATAATTACTTATGAAAAAATCGTCAAAATGCCTATATTTTTATGAAGTTATAATTTCTATATATCACTTATGTAACACTTGGAGATAATTTCGTAAGAATACCTAATTATTGCTATACCAAACACACCATTTCTTATGTAATGGTTATGTAACAATGGACAATTACGAAACCGCTAAAATATGGGAAAAAAGGGCAATCGGATTACTTGAAAAGAGTTTAATTCCAATTCCACAAGAACTTAATGAAATTGATTGGAAAACTACCCTTTCTGACAAATCTGAAAGAGTTGCTGAACACATCTCTTCTTTAGCTAATTATGCGGATGGTGGATTCATTGTGTTTGGTGTTAATAACGACGGGAAGTTATCTGGTGTAGAGCAAGACATTACAACGGAAATAATAAAAAAACTCGGGAATATCGCTCGCCAAAATGTCGAGCCCTCTGTCACCATTGATCATGCAATTATTACTGTGCAAAAAATCCCTCTTTTATTCGTTTATATTGAAGAAAGTAAAGAGAAACCCATACATTTACGGGGAAAATCACCATTCGAATCGTTTATACGATCAGCTGGTCAGACACGTAAAATGTCAAAATCAGAAGTAGCACGTTGTATCTCATCTTCTTCTCATGAAAAGTTCGAGGATGAAGAAGCGACGAATCTCTTATAAGAAAACGAAATCTTAGAATGGATAGATCATATATCTTTCTTCAAGTTATTAGGTCGTAGTTTACCGCAAACTCAGGATAGTATTTTAGATGGATTACTATCTGAAAAAATGATTAAAAGAGATGGAATTAAATTTCGTGTCACTAACCTTGGAGCAATTCTTTTTGCTACAGATATAGAACGATTTGATAAATTGAAAAGAAAATCAATTCGCGTAATACAATATCAAGGAAACAATAGACTTCAAACGAAGAAAGAACAGATTGGAAAGAAGGGTTATGCGAGTGGCTTTGAAGGATTAATAAAATATATCAACGATCAATTACCTTCCAACGAAGTAATTAGACAAGCATTAAGAGAAGAAGTTAAAGTTTACCCAGAAATTGCTATTCGAGAACTAGTAGCAAACGCTCTCATACATCAAGATTTTTATGTTACAGGAACAGGACCAATAGTTGAAATTTTTTCTGATAGAATTGAAATAACTAATCCAGGCCGCCCTCTAATTAGTACAATGAGGTTTATAGACTATCCCCCAAAGTCAAGAAACGAAGTCCTTGCTTCATTTATGCGAAGAATAAAAATGTGTGAAGAACGAGGAAGCGGTATCGACAAAGTAGTTGCATATTCCGAAATATTTCAATTACCTGCACCAGATTTTTTAGGTGAAACAGAAGATTATCTAAAAGCCGTACTATACGCCCCTAAACCATTTTCAGAAATGGGTAAAGAAGATAAAATTCGTGCTTGTTATCAACACTGTGTATTGAAATATGTTTCAAATCAAAAAATGAGCAATCAAACTATTAGAGAACGATTTAAAATTTCGGATCAAAATTATCCTATTGCGTCTAGAATTATTTCAGATACAATTAAAGCAAAATTTATAAAGTTATTAGATCCCGATAGTGCCTCTAAAAAGTATGCCTATTATATACCATATTGGGCATAATTTTTCCTATATAATACAATGATAACATCTGAACCTTTCCATCAATTCCAGCGCGGACTGGGATTACTCGATTCGACAATGATTGTCATCGGTTCAATGATTGGCTCCGGTATCTTTATCGTCAGTGCTGATATCGGGCGCATCGTCGGAGCCCCGGGATATCTGTTATTGGTTTGGTTCATTACGGGCGTGATGACCGTGATCGCAGCACTCAGTTACGGTGAGCTTGCCGGCATGATGCCTCATGTCGGCGGACAGTATGCGTATCTTCGTGAAGCGTACAATCCTTTTATAGCATTTCTTTACGGATGGACGTTATTCCTCGTCATTCAAACCGGTACTATTGCCGCGGTGGCCGTCGCTTTTGCAAAATTCACCGGTGTGCTCATTCCGTGGTTCAGCGAACAACACATTCTTCTTTCTCTTGGCACGTTTCATATTACAGCTGCACAGATTCTCGCTATTGCAAGCGTTGTTCTGCTCACGTTTGTAAATATGCGCGGTTTGCAGGAAGGGAAAATTGTACAGAATATTTTCACGGCTACAAAAATCTTAGCGCTTCTTGGATTTATTCTCCTCGCACTTTTCATCGGTCGAAATACTTCTGCACTTGCAGCAAACGTCGGCAGCTTCTGGAATGCAACTTGGACTCAAATTGCAGATGGCAAGATCGTTTCTCTAACACCACTTTCCGGTTGGATGTTGTTATCCGCGATCGGGGTTGCAATGGTCGGTTCTCTTTTTTCTGCGGATGCTTGGAATAATATTACATTTACTGCCGGTGAGGTGAGCAACCCGAAGAAAAATATCCCGCTCAGTCTCGCATTGGGGACAGGAACAGTAATTCTCATATATCTTCTTGCAAATATCGGATACTTGCTGGTCCTGCCGTTAACAGGTTCTCCGGAAGCGACAGACGCTGTAGGAAAGGGAATTCAATTTGCTGCGAGCGATCGTGTTGGTACAGCTGCCGCATCGGTTATCTTTGGAGACAGTGCTGCAGTGATCATGGCAATTATGATTATGATCTCCACATTCGGGTGTAATAATGGATTGATACTCGCTGGTGCACGTGTCTATTTTGCAATGGCACAAGATGGATTGTTTTTTAAAAAAGCAGGAGTGCTCAACAATAAATCTGTCCCTGGTACGTCGTTGATAGTGCAGTGTGTGTGGACCTGTCTCCTGTGTCTCTCTGGCACCTACGGTGATCTACTCGACTATGTTGTCTTCGCTGTGTTGCTGTTTTACATCTTAACGATTGTCGGAATATTTATTCTTAGGAAAAAGCAACCACATGCAGAACGGCCGTATAAAGCATTCGGCTATCCGATTATTCCCGCTTTGTATATCCTTCTTGCAGCTGCTATCTCGATAGATCTTCTGATATTTAAACCCAACTACACGTGGCCGGGATTGATTATCGTCCTGCTGGGAATTCCGGTGTATTTTATATGGAAGAAGTCGTCAACTGTATATGAGAATGACTAAATGTAAAAAACTTCGCAACTGGCATCATGAAATGACTGGATCCTCAACTGAATTGATTTGCCATAAATTATGAAGAAACGGACAGCGATCTTTTAAGCCATCATTTTGAATCATACAATATATTATCTGTCTAACCATTCCTTAAACGCCGTCACCTTCTCACGGCTCACCAAAAGTTCTCCGACTTTATCTTCATTGGCTATTTTTATTTTTAACCTGTTCGAAGAAAAACTGATGATGTCGGTAATCGCGCTGATGTTGATGATCGTATGCCTGTTTATCCTGAAGAACCGTTGCGGATCTATTAATTTCTCAAGTTGCTCTAATGAATAATTCACGTCGTAGCATTTTCCCGAAGATGTCATGAAGAACGTACAGCGTTCCACGATGTAGAAGCAGGCAATCTCATTCGTCGATATTGATCGGCAATGCTCGCCAACCTTTACAAAAAAACGTGTCTTATGTTGTGCTCCCAATTGCTCATAGATATGATTGATCTTTTCATTGTTGAAGGTTTGAACAGGGAAAAGAGTTCTCAATTTTTCTATTGCAGACGCTAATGATTCTTTTGTTATCGGCTTTAAAAGGTAATCGACACTGTTGACTTTAAATGCCCTGATGGCATACTCATCATATGCAGTCGTAAAAATAATTGGACTCTTAATTTTCACAGATTCAAATATCTCAAAGCAAATGCCATCGTCAAGCTGAATGTCCATCAAGATCAGATCAGGGGCATCATTTTTGAGCAGCCAGTCTACTGAATGTTCGACCGATTCCAATATTCCAACAACCGAAATAGTTGGATCGATGCTCCTTAAAAGCCGTTGCAATTTATCAGCTGCTGGCTTTTCATTTTCAATAATTAATATATTCATTATATGAGAGGCACTTTAACCAAATAATCAGTCTTTGTTTCCTCAATAACAAGTTCTTTACCCGTCATCAACCTTATACGTTCACCGAGGTTTTTTAGTCCTGTTTTAGTCGACTTTAGTTGCGTTGCCATTTTCTGTAAGTTGTTTTTCACAACAACGTATTGATCTTCAAGATAGATAATAATTATCAACGGATTCTCGCGTGTGGCCATGTTATGCTTTATAGCATTTTCAATCAACAACTGCAGGGAAACAGGCAATATTTCAAATTTATCAGCATCTTTTATATCTATAGTAAGTTGTATTTTGTCTTCATCCCGTATCTTATAGAGGTAGAAATAATCGTTGATAAATGTTAATTCAGACTGCAGAGGAATTTTATCCTTCGGGCTATTCTCCAAAATATATCGGTATATCGATGATAACCGGTTGATAAAAAGTTCAGCTATTTCGGTTTGTGTAGTTACTAACGACGAAAGGGTATTTAAGCTATTAAAGAGGAAATGGGGGTTTATCTGATCTTTTAACGTTTGATTTTGAAAAATCAGATTTTCCTCTCTTAGTTTTTGCTCACGCAATATAGATTGGCGCCATAAAATGTAGAAGAAAATAATGGTGAATATAAGTAAAAAATCCGGTAACTCGGGCTTGACAAAAACTTTTTCGACATTGAGTAAGTATGAGATAAAACCACTTAAATCTAATCCTTGTATTAGGAACCAAATAAAATCACCGATACTAATCACTGTATTCGAGACTATATACCAGGCAACATAAAATAAAATAATTGCCGGGATCATTTGTTTCACTAATTGTTGAGAAGATTTATTTGAGAAATACTTCATCATTCGCCAAGCAAGGACCATCATGATAAATCCCGCAACGAACATGACAGCAAACACCAAAATAGTTTCCGGAACAAAGAATTTTCCTGTTTGCTCCCATTTAAAATATATCGCAGTGATAGCGCAAGAAATAATGGCTAAAAGAAACGTGAGCAATGGTTGTTGTGATATTTTCTTTGGGGTTTTCATAATGGTAACTTTCATAATTGCCATAGTAATCTTTTATCTGATTTGTTCTACTGTTGTGCGTCAATAATAATCCAGAATAGTTTATGTCTTCATTTGGATAAATATACTGCGAGATTAGTTGGTTTTCTCAAATACCACCTCACGTTGAAGATCTAATTTTTGTTCATATTTATTTGCTGTTAAGATCATCTTAAATATGACATCCTCATTCATTGTGGCATATTCAATATGTTTATTGGTCAATGAAATCCAAATATCGCCCCAGTATGTTGATCGACCATGCAGTTTCATAACATCAGTATTTGCATCAATGGGATTATGCATTGATTGATAATGAATAATCGCGCACATTTCATTGTTCATTTTTGATATACTTGTCCAGCAGAGACTCAGCCCCTGACTCGTAAAATTAACGTAGTTTTCCATTTTGATTCTTTGATTCTTAAAGAAATTCGGATAAAAGACTTGATTGAACTTTAAACTATCAAAATACATCCACCCATAGACTTCAATGCCAACAGCATCTTGGACCAACCATCGTATTATATCAATGTCCATACCTTCTTTAGGAAAACTATCATAAAACTCTTTTTTTGTGAAATTGTCACCGATAATTTTGTATGTTAACCCATTCAGCTCTGTCAATTGATTCTCATATTGGGCTGTGTCTCGGATATTCGTCAATCGTACATCTTCCCATCTGACAAAGCCATTTTCAAATCCTCTCGCATATTTCGCTTTCACAATATTATTATTGATCAGGTTCCCATCTAAGTCCCTGTTTATCCAATGTATAGAAACGTTGTAGGTCTGAGGACGATTATTATCCAATTTTAAGTTTTTTGGTAACTCGGTCAAATATTTAACAATTGCAGCCTGTTGACAGAAAGAAACACTGGAGGTTGTTATAAGTAATAGTCCTAAAATAGATTTTATATTTACGACACTTGAGTTTTTCATCTGATTACTCCTTTATGTTAATGATTGATGTTGTTATTTCGCTATGAAAAATCAATCACAAGGTAACCTCAGAAGGTTGTTTTCCCAAAATTAAGTTGCAGAACGAAGGATTAAGGATGGTAAATTGGTGTTTTAGACTGTTGAATCGCTTTGAATTATCGCCGTTATCAAACTCTTCATTTCAAAGGCGATGTAAAAAAAACTTCGCAATACACCACACCGGGATTGATTATCGTCCTGCTGGAAATTCCCGTGTATTTTGTATGGGAGCAGATTGGAGTAAGAATAAAAACATAGATTGTTGTTTCAATCATGAGAATGCAGCATCCATTTTGGACAGGAAGCCACATTTTTCTCTCTCTATGATCATCGAGACGGCATTCCCGTTTTCATACAACGACGGAAAACTTACACTCTTCGTTTTCCCAGCACGCGCCGCCATGAAGCAATTTGTTTTTTCACTTCATGCGGATTTGTACTGCCAGCCGATTGCTTTTGGTTCACGCTGTTCTGCGGCAGGATAAAGTCAAACACATCGCCGTTGAACTTAGCAGAGAATTGTTGCAACGTTTCAATATCAAGATTGCCAAAGTACATTTTTCGGCCGATGCAGTATGCCACTACTTTGCCGGTAATCTCATGTGCTTCCCGGAACGGCAATCCTTTGCGCACCAAATAATCTGCCATATCTGTAGCCGAAAGGAAATCTGTACGAAGTTCTTCTTCCAAATGCGCTTTGTTGAAAGTTGTATGAACGAGCACATGCGCAAAAATGAAGAGGCATTGCCGCACAGTTGTCACGACATCGAACATCGGCTTCTTGTCTTCCTGCATATCGCGGTTGTACGCAAGAGGCAATCCTTTCATCATGGTGAGAAGACTCACAAGCGCGCCATACACGCGGCCGGTTTTGCCACGCACAAGCTCTGCCATATCAGGATTTTTTTTCTGCGGCATAATACTGCTGCCTGTGGTGTAGGAATCGCTGATTTGAGCGAAACCGAATTCTTTCGTCGTCCACAGCACCAATTCTTCTGCAAACCGGCTTAAGTGCATCGTAAGAATACTGCATGCGGCAGTAAATTCAATGAGATAATCTCTATCGCTCACGGCATCGATGCTGTTCTCGACAATCCCGTCGAAGTGCAGTTTCTTTGCCACCATTGCGCGGTCAATGGGAAATGATGTTCCGGCAAACGCTGCGGCCCCCAGCGGTGATTTGTTCAGACGCTTGCTGCAATCCTGCAACCGCTCAAAGTCGCGCTCCAGCATGGAAATATACGCCAGGAGATGATGAGAGAGCAAAATCGGTTGTGCGCGCTGCGTATGTGTGTACCCCGGCATCAATACGCCAAAAACTTTTTCGGATTTATAAAGCAGTACGCGCTGGAGATTGATGACAAGTTTGCTGATTTCGCGAATTGCAGTGCGGAGGAATAACCGTTCGTCAAGTGCAATCTGATCGTTGCGGCTTCGTGCCGTGTGCAGTTTTCCGCCGAGCGCTCCGATTTTTTGTGTCAGCCGCTGTTCGATTGCCATGTGTACGTCTTCGTATTCGGCAGTTAAATCAAACTTACCGGTTTCAATTTCTTTCTGGATTGATTTCAGGGCTGTACGGATACGCCGCATCTCAGTTGCCGTCAGTACTTTGCACGCTGCAAGCATTTCCACATGTGCGATGCTTCCGGCAATATCTTCCTCGTAGAGTATTTTGTCGAACTCTATGGAAGAAGAAAATTTTAGTGCGATTTCAGCAAGAGGTTCTTTAAACCTTCCGCCCCAAAGCGTTTGAGTAGGCATGATCGATATCCGAGTAATAATGATTGATATAAGAGAACTGCTTCATTCAATTTACTTAAAAATAGGGGAGGGAGCAATGAAAGCAAGGAAAAAGTGAAAAGGTGCAACAGCTTTATGTTTCCAATATCATTTCACTTCCGTATAAGTTCTGACAAACTCTTCCAATCCCTTTACTATCTGCTCTGCCACTTTCTTCCGAAATCCATCATCCAGTAGAAGCATTTCATCTTCAGGATTGGAAAGAAACGCCGTTTCCACCAATACATTTGGCAGCTGCGTCAGCGAGTTGAGCGTAAAGTTGAAACCGCCCACCTCGCCAAATGGTTTCAATCCGAGTGCAAGCATCTTATCATACATAATATCGGCAAGCGGTTTGAATCCAAGAGACCGGTAATACGTGCTGACGCCTCTGAGCGCAATTGGATCGGATGCATCGCCTGCAGAGTTACAGTGAATGCTTACAAGCAAACGTGCATTGGAACGAATAATTTTATCAATACGTTCGGACATCGCCGGAACGTCGTTCTCTGTACGCGTGAGCACAACCTGAACGCCCTTAGAAGTGAGGATTGTTTCAAGATGACGAGCCATCAAAATATTCACATCTTTTTCAAGCACTCCGGTTGCACCGATAGAACCATGACTGTCGCCGCCGTGTCCCGCATCGACAGCAATCATGAGTCCTGAAAGGACTGAATCAGGCGAAGCAACCACAGGAGGCCTGCGGATTTTTATTCGCAGTGAACTGCCCGTATAATCAATATCGTACCCCCAGTGCGGATAGAGCAGGTCGATAATCATGCGGTACTGATTGGCGGCAACCTGTTTCCATGTAATGCTCTCGATTCCTTTTACGAAACGAGACTGTGAAATCCAATTTGTGTTCGATGTTGCACCATAGACATCGACAGCAAGTGCATTGGGGTGAACGAACAATTCACTGGTGTAGGGAAGTTTTTCGGAAAGTGGAAGTGTGACAATGTCTTCCGGGCCGTTGCTTGTTGCAGAAATGGCTCCGGCGAGCACGCGCGGCAGCGGTGTATCAGACGGTAAAAGTTTTGCGAATTCTTCCGGCAGCCATGCTTCCATAGATGCAGAAAGTTTAACACGATATTGGGAGCCGATCTTACCGTTGATTTCTACTCGAACCCCCTCTTGAAGAAAACCCAGCTTCGAACCGCCAAGCCGATCTTCGCCGAGCCCGGCATTGAGATATGGACGCTTGCCCACAACTTCTGCAATGCGCGGCAAATCTTTTTGTAGTATTGATATTTTTGCCTTCGATAAAGCCTTTTCGCTGCTCCAAAAACTTTTCTTGAGACGAAATTTAATTTGCACGTCTCGTGCTTCATCTGCCGGCTTCACGATATACCGGCCAATGTAGATCCCGGCAAATCCGCCGCCTTCGGCGGGCGACAGTTCTCGCATGGGAATACCTGATTCAACATCCGGTATATCAAACGATGCTTCCCACCCCGGACTTCCTTTAAACTTCACTTCCAATACATCGCCGGATGTAAGCCAACTATCTTCCGCAGGCTCCATCATCGCTTGTTCGATGACGAGCGTATCATGCGGGGAATTCTTCATCGGCTGCGGACGGATGATGACGAATTCTTTCCACAGCGAATCTCCTGTGGCAGATTTTACTGTGAAACGAAAAGTATTAGTATCGACACGTATCGGCAGGAGATCAACAAAAGCGCCGCTTGCATACACTTTTGTCTGCTTACTGTTGATGAATGCTTTCGCATCAGGTCGTGTGCAGGCGGCTATCCGATAACGAGGGGCAAATGTCCGTACGGTATCCTTGTCCGGACGCTGGACCTGTAGAAACAAAGTATCCTTGTTTGTATAGAGCGGAACAGATTTTTGCAGGACAGAATCGATTTTGACCTGAGCTATAATGCTCGAAGTGAAAAGAAGTATTGTGAAAAATGAACGAAGCACGAAATTTCCTGATATTGATATGGATGTTTGGTAGTAATCAGGCAAGAAATGCGGTGAAATTCAAGTTCTGTTTGGAATAAAAAAGCCGATGTCTATGACTATCGGCTTTTGAGTGAATGCAATGTAATTTATGTTCTACTTTTTCTTCTTCAGTAAGCCTTTATTCACCTGATAAAATGTTTTTATCGGCAAGCCATAGATTTTGATAAAGCCGACACTCGCTTTATGGTCGAACGAATCTTCCTCTGTGTACGTCGCCAGCTTCGTATCGTAGAGTGAAGAAGGCGAAGTGCGCCCAGCAATATCGAGATTGCCTTTATAGAGTTTCACTTTCACCAATCCGGACACTACTTTTTGTGTTTCATTCACAAACGCATCCATTGCAACCCGAAGAGGTGTGAACCACAATCCGTTATAAATCATGTCGGCGTAATCGTTGGCAAGTTTGGCTTTAAAGTGTGCGGTGTCTTTGTCCAGCACAAGCCGTTCAAGCTCGCGATGGGCAAAGTGAAGAACTGTCGCCGCGGGAGCTTCATACACTTCGCGGGACTTAATACCGACAAGGCGATTCTCAACAAGATCAAGTCTGCCGACTCCGTTTGCCCCCGCAATGTCATTAAGACGGTCGATCAATTCTGCACCGCTCATTTTCTTGCCGTTCAATGTAATGGGAACACCAAACTTGAATTCAATAGTGACGTACGTTGGTTCATCCGGCGCCATGTTCGCTGGTACTGTTCGTTGATACGCATCGGCCGGCGGTTCGACCATCGGATCTTCCAATACGCCGCACTCGATCGCAGTGCCCCACAGATTTTCATCGATTGAATAGGGATTCTTCTTCGTTGCGGAAACTGGAATGCCATACTTCTCGCAGTACGCAATTTCTTCTTCACGCGATTTAAATTCCCACTCACGCACCGGCGCAAGCACTTTTAATTCCGGGGCGAGCGCCGCAACGGCAACTTCAAAACGAACCTGATCGTTTCCTTTCCCTGTGCAGCCATGCGCAACCGCGGAACATCCTTCTTTCAAAGCGACTTCCACTAAGGATTTTGCAAGCAACGGGCGGCCAATTGCTGTTGCCATCGGATAGTTAAACTCGTAGATCGCACCGGCTTTGAGCACCGGCCAAATATATTCTTCCACAAATTCTTTTCGCAAATCCAGAACGTATGCTTTCTTTGCACCGGTCTTGAGCGCTTTTTCTTTCACGCCTGCAAGTTCCTTCTTCTGTCCCAAATTTCCGGTAACAGTAATAATCTCTGCATTGTATTTTTCCTGCAGCCATTTCACAATGACCGATGTATCAAGGCCGCCGGAGTACGCGACGGCAATTCGTTCTTTTTTCAAGTGTATTCTCCTGATTATTATATTCTCTCAATAGTTCAATTACTAATTGATATTACGCAGAATGCAACAAAATATTGCCACGACCTTTGGCAACGCCATCCCTTCGGGACAGGTCGTGGCTATAAATCAACTGACATTGTGTAACATCACTTACTAATATTTTCAGCGACTACTCTCAACTACTCAAACAATTATTTTATCCAAATTAACGTCATGCCAGGATTTGACGCACCAAGGTCCACATCCGCTACCTGACCGCATTGTTTTCGCATTTCTTGTGTTCTTGTATCTACAATATTGTATTCTTCTCCAGGAATGACCGCCTTCAGATGCTTTCGATTGCGATACGCCCAGTTATAAACAACTTGTTTCAATACTGCAGGACGATCGTTTATCCCATGACCATGGATTACTTTCAGCACGCGCCATTTTTGTGTGAAACGGACATGGATCACTTCATCATCAAGCACTTCCTCGGCGATCTCGGATGTAAGCGGCGGATGGGCAATATCAATCGTGTGGAAATACATTGCTCATTATTCAATTTTATTTCAAGAGTAAGGCCTGTGTTTATACTTGTTTGTTTTTTTCAAGAACGCCGCGAAGCGCACTGATGGTTTCTTTGATCTTCTTAATCGAACGCGGAAGAATAAATACTGTGTTGTCGCCTGCAAGCGTACCAAGAACAGATGGGAGACGAAGATGGTCTATTATTTCTGCAACACCCTGTGCCCGACCGGGCAGAGTCTTAATGACTACAATGCTTTCATTTGCATCAATCTGTTCAATTTCAAAACCGATGAGCGTGGTCATACGTTCTTCTTCCTGTTCCGGGCTGAGCATATATTTTGCGCCGCTCGGTGTATAGACCCATGCAATGCCAAGCTCTTTCATGTCTCGCGAGAGAGTCGCTTGCGTAGTCTTAAAACCTTCCTTCCGCATCGCGGATGCCAATTCGCTTTGCGTCGTTATTGTACGGCTGGCGAGAATTTGTTTGATTGTAAGATGACGTCGCTGTTTTTCCATATTCGTATTCCCTATGATGGATGTATCATTTGGGTCCCGACACCTTCGTCGGTGAAAATTTCCAGAAGAAGTGAATGCTTAATGCGCCCATCAATAATGTGAACTTTATTGACACCAGCATCGAGCGTGGTAAAAGCTGAGCGTACTTTCGGAATCATTCCGCTGTGAATTGCCCCGCGTTCAATGAGCGATTCTGCTTCCGCATATGTCAGAGATGAAATTAACTGCTTATCCACCAGCACGCCTTCGATATCGCTCAGATAGACAAGTTTTTCTGCTTTCAATGCGATTGCTATGGCGCTCGCCGCCAGATCGGCATTGATGTTCAGTATTTTGTTGTCTTCTCCTACAGCAAGGGGAGCAATGACCGGCATCATTCCATTATTTAAAAGGAGATTTAAAAAGGCCGTGTTCACAAAACTCACATCACCAACCAAACCGAGATCTTTTTCTGTAATGCGCTGTGCCTTGAGCAATCCATTATCCATACCGCAAAGACCAACGGCATTGCCGCCGTTTGTATTGATGAGATTGACAATTTCTTTATTCAGTTTTCCTGCCA
Source organism: Ignavibacteriales bacterium (assembly GCA_026390575.1). NCBI lineage: Bacteria > Pseudomonadati > Ignavibacteriota > Ignavibacteria > Ignavibacteriales > Ignavibacteriales bacterium. Next base: position 593,419 of record JAPLFR010000016.1, on the reverse strand, counting down.
GCACCATGAGAACTACATCAACCATTTTTTCGTCGGTATAACGCTGTCCGTCGACGAAACGAGTCGGAATGTTCAATGCGGAAGCGAGATCGGTAATATCTCTTCCACCTCCGTGCACAATGATGATGTTGATGCCGATCTTGCGGAGAATTGTTACATCCTGGGCAAAAGAGGCTTTGAGTCGTTCGTCTCTCATTGCCGCGCCGCCATATTTGATGACGAATGTTTTACCTTCGTACGTTTGAATGTACGGCAACGCTTCAATAAGAACGTCTTCTTTAGTTTGGGTGTGTGGCATGCAAGTTCTCAGTAATCAGTTTTCAGTTGTCAGGAGTAATTGTAGTTCATTCGCAATTATGAACGATAACTTGCGTTGATGTGAATATATTCTTTTGTTAAGTCGCACGTCCAGAAGCGCGCTTCCGCAGAGCCTTGGTGCAGATGAATCTGCACTGTGACAGTATCCTGTGAGAGCGTCGCCTTTGCCTTTTCTTCATCAAGAACAATTTCGTAATTCGGTTTCAACACGGGCAAATTGTTAAAGCCAATCGACACATGTGCCGGATCGAAATCAATGCCGGAGTAACCGACAGCGCAAAGAATACGTCCCCAGTTTGCATCAGCGCCGTGAAGCGCAGTCTTGACGAGATTGGAATTTGCTACAGCTCGTGCAGCTCGTACAGCTTCGTCTTCCGTTCCCGCTCCGCTCACGACAACTTCTATGAATTTTGTAGCGCCTTCACCGTCGCGAGCAATCATCTTTGCAAGTTTGATGAGAACGTATTCGAGTGCGGCAAGAAACCGGTAAAACGCAGGAGTGTTTTCCTTAATCTCTTCGTTCTTCGCTAATCCATTAGCAAGCACGAGCAGCATGTCGTTCGTGCTCATATCTCCATCGACGGTAATGCGATTGAAAGAATGATTGTTTGCAATGCGCAGCGCCGACTGCAACGCTGATGGCGTGATGAAAGCGTCGGTGGTAACAAACGCAAGCATTGTTGCCATGTTCGGCGCAATCATGCCGGAACCTTTCGCCATTCCGCCAATTGTGATAACAGAAGAACCGATGGAATACCGCAAAGCGCATTCCTTAGGAAAAATATCCGTTGTCATGATCGCTTCCGCGGCATCTTTATTTCCATCTGTAGTAAGTTTTGTTGAAAGATCGTGGATGCCATTCAAGACATTTTCCATTGGAAGATATTGTCCGATGACACCGGTGGAAGAGACGAGCACTTGCTCACGCGGCAGATGAAGAACCTCGGCGGTTGTATTGACCATTGTCCACGCGTCTTGCATTCCCTGCTCACCCGTGCATGCGTTGGCATTGCCGCTGTTGACAACGACCGCTGAGCAGATATTTGAATTCTTGAGCTGAATTTTATCAACCAACAGAGGTGCAGCAACGACCTTGTTCAGTGTAAAAACACCGGCAACCACTGCCGGTTTCTCCGACTGCACAATAGCGAGATCCTTTTTTGCTTTACGAATACCGCAATAAATTCCGCCGGCAATAAATCCTTGTGCAGCTGTTACACCGCCGGTGCATTCTTGAGATGCATCAATTTCCATTATTGTAACCCTTCTGTTTCATTGAGTCCAAACATGATATTCATGTTTTGCACAGCTTGTCCCGCTGCGCCTTTTATGAGATTGTCGATCGTAGAAAGAACAATGAGCTGTCCATCTTCTTGATTGATACGGAAACCTATATCGATGAAATTGGTGTGCGTAACATTTTTAATCTCCGGAATTGCCGATGCCGAGTAGCGAACGAAAGGCGCTGTTGCGTAATATTTTTCATAGACCGCAAGAATTGTCTGTTCCTGCACGGGCTTTTTCAATGTTGCATACGATGAAGTAAAAATGCCGCGTGTGATGGGAAGAAGATGAGGCACAAACGAGAACTTCACTTGCGTGTTGGAAAGTGATTCCAATACCGTTTTAATTTCCGGAATGTGTTGATGCGTGCCGACTTTGTATGCACGTACCGATTCGTTCACCTCACCAAACGACATCTCGATTGAGGAACTGCGTCCGGCGCCGGAGACACCCGAGAGGGAACTGACAGCAATGCCAGTTGGTTCAATTATGCCTTCTTTCAACAAAGGAGCAAGCGGAAGGATGGCGCTTGTTGGATAGCACCCTGGATTAGCGATAAGAGATGCCGATTTGATCTGTGGAGAATTCCATTCCGGCAATCCGTACACAGATTGTTGTAAAATTGCGCTTGCGGAGTGGGTTCGTTTATAGTACCGTTCGTACAATAATGTATCTTGTAAGCGGAAGTCGCCGCCGAGGTCAATGACCCGTTTTCCTGCAGAAAGCATCGCCGGCACAAGATTCATCGCTTCGCCTGATGGAAGTGCGACAAAAATGAGATCGTTCTTTAATATTTTATCAATAGAGTACGGCTCAAGCACTCTGTCTAATGTTTTACTGAACACGGGTACGACATCGGCAAGAAGTTTGCCTGCGGAAGAATTTGCAAAGAGTTTGTCTATCCGCACGCCGGGATGCCGAGCGAGGATCTTTAAAAGTTCAATACCCGAATACCCTGATGCACCAACAACAGAAACAGAAATCATATATTCACTCTACCTCATTCATTTTAGAATTGTATGAATATACCGTAAAATGGATAATTATGCAAGTGAAAAATTATTCACATTTCAGAACCCCTCTTGGTTTGCAGGAAACCGTTGGCTATCTTTTATTTGTCACGAGGAACAAAAACATGGGATTTACATGTGGAATAGTGGGACTGCCGAACGTTGGCAAGTCAACATTGTTTAACGCAATCACAGCGGCTGGTGCTCATGTTGCCAACTATCCATTTTGTACCATAGACCCAAATGTCGGAGTAGTTCCTGTGCCTGATCGCCGATTGGAGCAATTAGCGGAAATTTATACACCGCAAAAAGTTGTTCCAACAACGCTTGAGTTTCTCGATATTGCCGGTCTTGTGAAGGGTGCAAGCAAAGGCGAAGGATTAGGCAACCAGTTCCTCTCGCATATCAGGATGGTAGATGCTGTCGTGCATGTTGTCCGATGTTTCGATGATCCAAATATCATTCATGTCAACGGTGCGATTAATCCAAAATACGATATTGAAGTTATCGAAACAGAATTGATTTTGAAAGATGTTGAGACCGTTGAGAAAAAACTAGCAGATGCTGAAAAGCGTACAAAAACCGGTGATAAGAAAGTAAAGGCAGAAGAAGAATTTTGTACGGCGGTCAAAAATCATCTGCTTGCCGGAAGACTTGCGCGATACATCACGCCGAGGAGCGAGGAGGAGTCTTTGTATCTCCATGATATGCACCTCCTGACCAATAAACCGGTCATGTATCTTTGCAACGTCCATGAGAAGGAATTGACTGCCGACAATACGTACGTGAATCAAGTCCGCGAAGTTGCCGCAATAGAAAATGCTAAAGTTGTGATTGCGAGTGCGGCAGTAGAAGCAGAAATCTCGCAGTTGCCTGAAAGCGACCGGCAAGCGTTTCTTGCTGAACTTGGACTGCAGGAATCCGGATTGAGCAAGGTTATCCACGAAGGGTACGAGTTATTGCACCTGATTACATTCTTTACTGCCGGTACGAAAGAAGTACACGCATGGACTATGAAACAAGGCGTAACCGCGCCGCAAGCGGCGGGAGAAATTCATAGTGACTTTGAACAGGGCTTTATTCGAGCAGAAATTATTAAATGTGCAGATTTGGATCGGCTCGGCTCTGAAGCTGTCATTCGAGATGCTGGTCTTCTTCATGTTGAAGGGCGGGATTATATAATAGAAGATGGAGATGTTATGTTTGTGCGGTTTAATGTGTAAGGAAAAAAGGAATCAGTCGTCAGTAGTCAGTAATCAGTTGTAAGTAATCAGTAATCAGCAATCAGTTATCAGCTAATAACGGAAAGTTTTTGTAACATCAATTCAATTCACGTTAGATGTTATCCTTTTGATTCCCCTATCAAAAACTCATAGTCAGGCTGACACCTGTTCCGAGTGGTGTGATATTTGGAAGGATATGCACTTTTAGTTTTCCATCTCCGGAATCCATGACCGGCATTCCTTCCGGGTGTGCGGCAAGCATTCCAAAATAATATCCAATGAACAATCCGAGAGGGTAATCACTCACCCAGTGAATGCCGTTGCTGAGCATACCAAGTCCAACAAGTGTGGTGAATGCATATCCCGCTGGACGAATCCATTTTGCGCCCGGATAATTTTCTGCAATGACAATAACGGTAGCAATAGATGTACAGATATGTCCGGATGGATACGCGTCGAATTGAGGTACCCTGCGATGATAATCAATTTGATTTGGCAGAATTTTCCACACTCCGAACGGTGTCGTGCGTACAAACGGACTTTCGCGGCCGGTAATATGTTTGAGCACTTGTATGACTGCTCCGGAGGCGAGGACGGCCTGTACAATCTGACTGCCTGTGCGCAGCGCTTTCTGATCTTTGAAGAGGAGACCATAAGCACCAAATGATCCGGCAAGCGCAAACTGCGTTGTGCCATCGCCGATGTTCGCACAGAAATCGCTCAGATTTTTTGCTGATGTTGAACTGTGATAAAATTTTTCTGACGGTGTATACGTGATATCATCGGTCAGATACGTTGCAAGCGTTAGCCCTCCGATGAAAAGCCATTCATTGATGCGCTCTTTCCGGAAAGAAACATCATACCAGCGCTCCCAGTCGCGCGGAATGTTCGCAAACATTGTATACCATTGAACATTTTCTAAATCAACTTTATTGAACATGGACATTGAATCGGGCGTAGAGAAATTTTGTGTTTCTTGTGCTTGGCTCTTGCGGGAACTAAAGATGACTACACTGAGAAAAAGAATTGCGGGAAAAAGAAATTGCTTCATACTATCCTTCTAAAACTTCACGCTAAGGAGTAATCCGTATTGGTGTTCATCTGCTTGCGGTAAAAGTGTGATACTGCCGGAACCATAATTTAATTTCTCAACCAATTTTGTGCCATAGTGCCCAATGAGTGCTCCAACAAAGCAATCACTCAACCAATGTGTACTTTCCATCACTCTGCTAATAGCAACGAATGAAGCGAGGGAATAACATGTGTAAGAAACCCATGGTTCTGTGTAAAAATCTGAAATAGTCGTGGCAGCAGCAAATCCTGTTACAGTATGTCCGGACGGAAAAGCGTCGAACGAAGAAATTCCTTTACCTCCTTTCGGCTCACGTATATACGAAAATGGCCCATGCCAAAATCCGCCGTCACGTGTTGCAGCACTTGGGCGCTCGCGGCCGCAGAGATGTTTGAACAATTGAACGGTCACGCCGGTAAGAAGAAATGATTCAAGACCGATTTTTCCGACTTCAAAAGCCTTCTTATCCTTGAAGATCAATCCATATCCGACAAATCCTCCGAATAATCCCATCGAAACCGATCCATCACCAAGATCAGTAATAATCGGACTGACCTTTTTTATCGCTGGATTGTTCATCTTCCAACTATACAGATCGTCATAAATCTGCTGATCGTACTGAAACATCACAGCAGTCAAAAGCACAGCACCGCCAATGCCGATGTACATATTCAATTGAGAAGAATGAGAGGAATCTGCCATGATCGGCACTGCGGATTGTGCAAAGGTTGGTGGTGCGAGATACAGCACAAAAAGAACTGCGATTACAAATATTCTGCCGGGCAAACCGATTTCCTGTTTAATGATATTATAGATGAAGCGGCCGACGATTTTTCCACGATCACTTCTATTTTCTCTAATATGGCAGGAAATGTTCTCCCGGTCAAATAGGTTTTTTTAAAATTCTATCTCGATACCTCCGACAGGGAAAAAGCCGAACTGATATGTTACTCCAACAGTACCATCACTGCGGTAATTATAAAAGAAGACATTTTTTGTGTCAAATACATTCATAAGGGCGATATACACATTGATGTTCCAATTCTGCATGTAAAACCGGCTGATCCATTCGATATCCAACCTACTGTAATCAGGGTATCGAGCTGAGTTGATATCGTTCGATGCAAGCCAACTATATTGTGACCACTTGACTCCCCCTTCTCGGTATTGTCTAAAAGTAGTGCGCTCTCGAGGAGTATATGGGCCACCTGTCTGGTACCGATATTTAAAGCTGATTTCCATTTCGTCGGAGAATGGTAAAATGTACGATGGATATTTGATAAAGAATATTTGATTGTCGAGCCATGAGCGAACTCCTTTTACAATCTTGCCTCCGACGAGATTGATAATGACGGGGTAATCATATTGAGAAGGATACGTTCCGCCTTCTTTTCCCAATCGCGGATCATCATCAACTGTTTTCGAAAGTGAAACGCTGACCGTTCCATAGTAATTTGTAACCTGTTTTTTCTGAAGGAGAAATTCTAAACCGTACGAAGTCCTTTTACCGAGTGCAAAGTTCTTATCGGACCAAAAAGTCGAATCGAGAAAAGAACGAATAAAATTTTCCGTGACACCAATATTCTTAAACTTTTTATAGTATGTCTCCACGCTCAACTTTATTCCGTCGTCCAGAATATGCTGAAGGCCGAGCACAATATGATCAGCTTCAGCATTGGCAAGATGTTTATTATATCCGATGTTTCGATAATCACTGTAATAGGGAAGTGGTTGTTCTTGCCAGTATTGTCCGAGCGCAAGCGAGAGCGTTGTCGTTGGAAGAAGTTCATAGGCTATGCAGCCGCGAGGACTAATTTGCCCTTGTTGGGAATAGGAAAAATAATCGTACCGTAATCCAAGTGTAATATACAGCTCGGGTGTAATATGATATTTGTCGCTGATATATGCATATGTTCTGCTTGCATCGCCGAATTTTAAGTCAGTTCCGATAGAACCAGGATAAGTTGTTACTATTGTATCAAAACGGCCGTCCATATTTCTGTCATATCGAATGGTATCTCCGCCGAATTTTGTCATGCCGGTCCAATGGTTAGTTGTCTGAATCTGACCGCCCATCATCAACTCGTGTTTTGGATGGATGCGATAGAATAGTTCATATTTCAGTGCATAGAATGCTTCATCGGAATGATCATCGAATACATCGCGAGAAGAGAGAGTTTTATAATTGACTACCTCGCCTTGTGATCCGTAGGTATGCTGAATAAAATCTTCCCGGACATCTGTATTGTTTTGAGTACCGTTTGTATATAAGGAGAGAATTGAATATCCATCTTTCCCCCACAGACTTTTTAAATTCACACCGAGAACATACTGCTTGCTGTGGACATCGACAAATTCAATACTGGATGAATATGTTTGATTTGCTAAGTATGTTTTTTCCTCCTTTGGATCTCCTTCGATATAGATTTTACTGTCACCATAAAGACCATTCAATGACAATTTATGATTGGGAGAGAGGTCGTACACAATTTTTGTTTGCGCATCCCAATATTTGGGAATAGCTGTTAACGAAATAACGGACATACCAAAAAGTTTATCTATAAATTCCAGTAAACTCTGACGAGCGGAGAAGATCCACGAGCCCCTACCATTGGCTAACCGCCCTTCCATTAAGGTGCCAATTCCGGCCATATTGAATCCGGTATTAGATGCAAAACCTTTTTCCCTGTCTCCTTCACGAATCGTGATATCCATGACAGAAGATGTTTTGTCGCCATACTGGGCCGGAAATCCGCCGGCGGAAAATTGTACATCTTCCACGAGATCGATATTAATCATGTTGATCGGACCCGCGGAATTAAATTCATTGGGATAATGGTTGATGGAGGGGATTTCCATAGATTCCAGAATAGTAAGGTTTTCGCTGGGAGAACCACCTCGAACGATCAATTCATTCATGTTGTCATTTGAACTTGCGACACCGGGTAGATTCTGCACGACACGCTGGACATCCTGCACCGAACCCGGCTGACGCTTCACTTCGGCACGGTCATAATTATTTACACTCAGTGGACTTAATTCATTGTTGCGGCTGAAGTATGTCGCGTTCACTGTTACACCGCCAACTTGTACCGCCTGTTCGTTGAGCTTGATGGAGATTTTTGTGCTGCGTCCGGTGGACACCACAATGTTCGTTACAATGATACCTTCATATCCAACAAGAGTTGCTTTGAGGCTGTATGTGCCGACTTCAATTCCTTTGATAGTGAAATTTCCGGAGGTGTCCGAGACAGTACCAAAGGTTGGTTGTTCCACAATCTGTACGTTGACAACAGGCAAGGGTTCCTGAGTTTTTCCATCTAAAACACGTCCAACGATGTCACCTTTAAACGGTTGTGCGAAGAGTTGGGATACACTAAGGCAGGCGAATATGACAAATGCGATAGATTTCATAATTTTTGGCCGATGTTAGATTCAGTAAAAACACGTTAATAAAATGCAAAAATTCAGCAGGTTCGTTCAGGATTGAATCAAATGCATTTGGTATTGTTACCTAAAACGAACGTTGAGTCGAAAAAGTTACAGTCCCACAGACGGTACAAGAGTGAAATGATATATAGTTACACAAGAGTTGTTTTAATCTTGTTGATCCAACATACATAATAACGAGAAAATAATTTCAGCGATTTCGGTAACTAAGAGAAACGAATCGGTGAATGGAGAATAGAAAAGCAAAAATAATTAATATGTGGTAAATGGTTAAAGTACCATGTTGCGATTTCATAGCAACTATGGTTTGGATTCAAAATTGTTCCAATGATCAAGAAGAGAATCCATGACGCTGTTCATGCGATGAAATCTTGAAGGAACAGAAAGCATCTCGGCAGCGGACTGCACATAACGTCCGGGGACAAGATCGTTCTGACATTGTTCTGTCAACGACTTGATAGTGAGCGGTGTAACTTCAAGATGAAATTGCAATCCCAAAACACGTTCACCGATAGAGAAAGCTTGATTGTCGCAACCTTCGCTCCGTGCAAGGTGAACAGCATGTGCCGGGAGATCAAATGTCTCACCATGCCAATGAAAAACTTCCAAATGCGAAGGAAAAATGTTTTTTAGGTTTGTATTTTTCCTCTGTACTAAAGACTCAATAGGGAACCAGCCAATTTCCCGGTCCCGATTCGGATATACTTTGGCTCCGAGGGCACATGCGATTAACTGGGCACCAAGACACACACCGAGAACATTCTTTCCGTCTGCAATTGCCTCAGCAATGAATTTCTTCTCCGCTCGCAGCCACGGATACGTTTGCTCGTCATTCGCACTCATGGGCCCGCCCATAATGATAAGCCAATCGATTTCGCGAATACTTGGATAAGTGATATCCTTATAAAATTTTGTTATAGAAATTTTGGCGGGCTTCGCCTTCATCCATAGCTCTATGCTTCCCAAGCCTTCGAAGGGAACATGCTGAAAATAATGGACATTCATTCTGTTCATGGTCGTGCTCACTCGTTTATGGCTTTATATCGTACGACACAAGGAGATTTCTTCCGCGTTTCAGTATTGCTTTTGGAAACGGACAAGATTTTCTTTTTCGAGTGTTAAAATGAACGACGGTCATCACCATCACTGCGGCAATTTCACCCGTTGTATCGTTACGCATTTCATGAACAAGCCGTATAACTTTTTCTTTCATTTCAAGAACGCCTGAGCGCACGGTCACCGTGCTTCCGGCGACTATCTCAGATGTATACGTTATGTTCTGCTGAAGGGCGGCAATGCCCATATGTTTTTTTGTAAAATATGAATTATTCAAACCTAGCATTGAAGCAAACTGCCAGGACGCTTCATCAAACTTACTGACGTACCAAACGACATTCATGTGACCCATAATATCGCAATGCCATGGATGAACAACACCGCGATATGTAATTTGCATTTCAGCCATCATTTTACTCCAGAAAAATACAGGTAAGAAAAATTTTTAGAATTTAAATATAATTATAGCCTGGAAATAGCTGTATGAATAGTATGTTGTGTACACTTTCCAGATTTTGAATTGTCTCAACAAAAAAACATTTATTCATTGCTTTCCTCACCGCGTATTTGCACACGTCTTATTTTGCCGCTGATAGTTTTTGGAAGTTCCGTGACAAATTCGACTATCCTGGGATATTTATACGGTGCTGTCACTTTCTTCACATGATTTTGCAACTCGTGCGCCAATGTATCGTTTGGCTGATAGTCTTTTGAAAGAACAACGGTCGCCTTCACGATTTGACCTCGCTCGAGATCCGGAACAGCAGTAATGGCGCATTCCAACACTGCCGGGTGTTCCAATAGAGCGCTCTCCACTTCAAACGGACCAATTCGGTAACCGGAACTTTTTATAATATCGTCAGCTCTGCCGACAAACCAGAAATACCCGTCTTCATCGCGCCACGCTGTATCGCCCGTATAATAGATCCCGTTCTGCCATACTTTTTTTGTTAGCTCTTCATCCCGAAAATAGCCATCGAACATCCCAACGGGTTTTCTTTTCTTCGTATAAATGACGATCTGTCCGATTTCACCCACTTCACACACTTTACCATCTAGATCGATAAGATCGATATCGTACCCTGGTGAAGGTTTTCCCATGGAACCGGGTTTAGGTTCCATCCATGAATACGTTGCTACTGCAACCGTACATTCTGTTTGTCCATATCCCTCCATTAACCGAATGCCTGTCATTTCCAAGAATTGTTTGTACACCTCGGGATTTAACGGTTCACCGGCTACGACACAATAGTGCAGGTGTTTCAAATCATAATGTCTCAAATCTTCTTTTATTAAAAACCTATAGATAGTCGGCGGTGCACAAAACGAGGTTACGTGGTACTTCTCAATAATTTTCATCAGGTGTTTCGGGACGAATTTATCGTAATCATATGTCATGACAGCGCATCCCGAAAGCCATTGACCGTATATTTTTCCCCAAGCAGATTTTGCCCATCCGGTATCCGCAACGGTAAAATGAAGGCCGTTCTCTTGCACGTTTTGCCAATATTTTGCTGTCAATATATGTCCGAGTGGATATGCAAAATTGTGATTCACCATCTTGGGCATTCCTGTTGTGCCGGATGTAAAATACAGAAGCATGGTGTCGTTTATTGTCGTTTTTTCCTCAAGCGATTGCCGGTCAAACGTTTCCGGACTTTTTTCCATTTCTTCCGTTAAGTTCAACCACCCGTCACGCGCTGCACCGATTAAAGCTTTATGCCGTAACGTTGGTGATTTCGCTTCTGCTTCTTCTACATGCTTAACAACATCGGGATCCTGCACACAGACAATCATTTTTATGTCTGCAGCATTATTTCTATAGACAATATCTTTTGTGCTCAAAAGATGCGTCGCAGGGATAGTAATCGCACCGATTTTATTTAACGCAAGTGTGCAGAACCAATATTCATAACGACGTTTCAAGATCAGCATCACAGGATCCCCTTTGCAGATGCCTGTTGATCTGAAGAAATTTGCTGCTTTATCACTAAAGCGCTTCATTTGTCCAAATGTAAATGTTGCTTCTCCTCCTTTGTCATCACACCACACCATCGCAATTTTATCGGGAGTGTGAAGGGCAATCTCATCGACCACATCGAATGCAAAGTTAAAGTGTTCTGGTATTCGGATCTCGAATGCATCAATGAATTCTTGATAGGAACTGAAGTCTGTTTGTGAAAGATAGTTATTAAGCATTATTATTCTCTTTATTCTAATATTTATAAAACGATTGCAAGCAGTTTCACCGGTGCTTGATTCATCGCTTTCACCGCATGTTTATACGTTGAATCAAAATAGATAGAATCGCCTGTATTCAGAATAATCTCATGAGTATCAATGACGATCTTCATCGTCCCTTCGATAACATAATTGAATTCCTGGCCGGGATGCGAATTAAATTCCGCGGGAGTAAGTTCTATATCCGGGTCAATTTTGACAATGAACGGTTCTGCTTTTTTATTGATAAAATTAAATGCGAGACTTTCATATTTGTACTGCTTTCTTCTTTCCACACTCAATCCTTTGTCTTTATGCACGACGCAATAGACATGAAGTCTGGGGTTTTCTCCGGTAAGGATTGCTGTCAGTTCTATGCCGAATTTATGTGCCACCTTATAAAGGAATCCAACAGGAATATCAACCGTCCCGCTTTCGTATTGGGTCATGACATCTAGTGAAATTCCAAGTTCTTGCGCCAGTGAAGCCGCGGAAATTCCGGAAATTTCTCTCAATTCCTTTATCCGCTCAGCGATGAATTGTATTTTTTCTTTCATAGAAATAATTTCTTTCTCGTTCGTTCTTTTTGATGAACGGTACCGGTAGAATGGATTATCGTTTCACGCGCTATAGGACAAAGTTCTTAAATGCATGCTCTCCGAAAATTTAGTCGATAATATAAATAAAATCAATTTACACAAATATCTTACAGTGGTCGTAAGAATTTCTTCATCTTCAATATCAGTGATCGCATCCAGATCTGACAATCCTACTTTCCTTGTCACGAGTGATTTTTCATTTTATAATATTCCTTTGCCGACAGAGTAGTCTTCACAATGAATTTTGTTTTCGCAGTAGTATACGCGACTCTATCGTGTGTAAAACTTTTCGCCAACTGTATTTTCAGCTGTTGATATTCTTTTATAAGACACGGATGTTCAATCAGATAATCTCGAAAGAACAATCTATCCCAGTGCTCGAAGCCACGTTCTATCATATGAATATGATGCGTGCGAAGTCCGTGCACATCTCGTTTGATGAACCATGCATAAAATGGCAGACCGTCATCGCCATGCGTCGGCCGCCAAAAGTAATCATATCCTTGCGTAGTTAATATAGGCACAACAACCTTCTTGGTTTCTTCAAGAGAAGTCACCTCCACCAAGATATCAATAATTGGTTTTGCCGATAAATCTGGGATTGCCGTGCTTCCGAAGTGCTCAATTCTCGTAATAATTTCATGCGGCAGGCAGGAGAAAAGATGTTTCTTCTCTTCTTCAAACATCCTTGGCCAATCTGGATTATATGGAACGATAACAACCTCTTCCTGCACAACCCGTTTCATACGATCTTCAAGAGATTCAAAGCTCCTGATTTTATTTACGTCTGCCATGCTTATTTCAACTATTCCACTTACGTTTTCTGCTGTTTCTTCTTCGCCGCAGGAAACAGAACGTTGTTCAATATGAGCCGGTAGCCGGGTGAGTTTTTATGCAGATTCAAATCGGTAGGCGGATCGCCGACGGCATGCTGGTAATCTTCCGGATCGTGTCCACCGTACCATGTAAATGTGCCGCGTCCGAAGTTGCCGTGGATATATTTCACTTCTTCCGTTCCTTCGCGCTCTGCAAGAATTGTGATTGTCTTCTTAATCAAACTTTTCTTGAACGCTGTTGTCTGTCCCATAAATCCTTTGATGATGTTGACGTGGTCTTGTGTCAGCATCGTTGGCACGGGGTCGTACTTCGCTGAGAATTCGAAGAGCGTAAAATAATCCGTATTCGGATCGCGAATGGGCGGGGGGTCGCTTGTTGGGATGTCAATATCTGAATATTCGTAGCGTAGCGGATTCATGTCAAGCGTAAAATTCTCGAATGCCAATGTTTTGCTGAAGTCGAGTTTCGCTTGAACATTGCGATCAGCCGGGTCGCCATCGAACATCACATCGCAAATATCTACGTTCTCTGCGGCGAGTGCGATATCGTAACTGTCGGTTGCCGAGCACATAGCAAACATAAATCCGCCGTTGCCGATAAATTCCTTAATAGAACGTGCAACTGCTTTCTTTGCTTCGGATACTTTCTTATATCCAAGCCGCTTTGCTTCGCGCTCGTACAGCATTTGCTGTTCAATATACCACGACGCATTTCGGAAGTTAGCATAGAACTTTCCATACTGCCCGGTAAAATCTTCATGATGCAAGTGAAGCCAATCGTACTCTGCAAGCTTACCGGAAAGAACCTCTTCATCCCACACTTTCGTATAATGAATTTCTGCATACTCGAGAGCCATCGTAACGGCATCGTCCCATGGTTTAAATCCGGGCGGTGCATAGACGGCAATCTTCGGCGCCTTCTCTAATCGCACAACGTCTTCGTTGTTGTCCTCACGCTGGACTTCGGCATACAGGGAAGCTGCTTCGCTGGCGGCGAGCGGTTCAAAAAAAACTCCACGGACACGGCATTCGTTTGCTAATACACCGCTATAGTCGCAGAGAAATGACCCTCCCCTATAATTGAGAAGCCAATCTACTTCGCCGTTATGTTCCAGCAGCCAAAACGCTATCCCATACGGTTTAAGATGATCGGTTTGTTTCAAATCCATCGGAATGAGAAGCTTGGTTTGAGGATAACTTATAGATGAATAAAGAATTAAAATCAGAATGCAACCAAGTCCGTCAATAACAAATCGGCAGAGCTGCGATGCCAATCCATGTAATTTCATTTGAGAGGTTCTTATTACCATCTTATGCTTTCGACTTCATGAGGAGGAGAGAAGTTCCTTCCGCCAGGACGAACGAAATATACTGATTAATTCTGAATCATTGTTAAGAGAAAGGATAGGTACTCAGTTTTCTTGAAGATAGGTTTTATTGTTACTTCATCATCTCGTAGGCCATAGCATTTAAAAGGATAATACGATTTTTCATCGGCGGGTGGGTTGCGAATAAGTCGGCCCACCATCCTTCTTTCGAATTAATTCTTCTTCCTAAAGGATCAACGACACATAAATGAGCGATACCTTTTTGAAAAGATATCGTAGGTGCATCAGCATTTTCGATTTTCTTTAAAGCATTGGCAAGTGCCTTGGGATTGCGCGTCAATTCTGCGCCACCTGCATCTGCCAAATATTCCCGCTGACGTGATACTGCCATCGCTACGATGCGCGCGATCAAAGGAGCAAAGAGAATTGTGAGAAGCCAACCAATAAACAAGACACCGCGTAACATCCATCCGGCACCGGGCACGCGGCTCCCTGCAAATCCTCCGAGAAAAGCACTCTTCTTCATCCACTCAGAAAGCAAAAGCACTGCGCCAAACAAAACCGTAATGATTGTCAGCAACCGAGTATCGGAATTACGTATGTGGCTCATTTCATGTGCGATGACGCCCTGCAATTCTTCGCGGTTCAACATTGCAATCAATCCAGTAGTGACGACAATCGAGCTCTCCGTCGGGATGGTTCCAATGGTAAAAGCATTGGGATCTGAATCTTTCACGATATACACTTTGGGAGAAGGAATTCCTGCCGCAAGACTTATTTCTTTTACTACATTTAATAACTCCGGCAGAGCCGCAAAGGTTTCATCAGGTTGTTCGGCATGCACAGACCAGAGGACCGAATTCATTCCCCAGCGAAGACTTGTGAGGATGGAGACAATACCGATAATGACGGCTAAAGTTGTTCCAATTGGAAGGTATTGCAAAACAGGGATTTTGGAAATCTCTGAAATATTCTTTAAAAAACCGGAGATCAGATGGTCAACTGGACGAGGATTCATAACATAAAACGGCAGT
The DNA here is from genome assembly GCA_026390575.1 of Ignavibacteriales bacterium. Taxonomy (NCBI): domain Bacteria; kingdom Pseudomonadati; phylum Ignavibacteriota; class Ignavibacteria; order Ignavibacteriales; species Ignavibacteriales bacterium. The sequence goes on along the minus strand of JAPLFR010000016.1, from coordinate 577,989 downwards.
AGCAGGAATAATATTAGAATTACTATCATTGTAAAAATTATGAGATATAGACTCCACCCGATTATTTTGAACTCGCCGTCGTCATCGGCAAATTTCTTTGACTCTTCCCACAATCCTGATGCTGCCCGCTGCTGAAAATTCCAAATGCCAGAGCCGGCCATCAGAAGAACAAATGGAAGCATAATGAATCGAACCGGAGTGTCGATCGTTAAGAATATATCCAATCCCGCTCCGATCACCGCGATCAGAAGAACGAAAATGATAATGAGGAGCCATGTCATCCGGCGGTTGTGCGCTTGTTGTTCATAAATATTACGCGCGTGAGTTAAGATAGGCTCAGACATGGTCTTACTTTGAGTACTGATATGCCATCGACTTTAACAGCATAATACGCTTTTGTATTGGAGGATGCGTTGCAAAGAGTTCAGCCCAAAATCCTTCTTTCTCATTTACTTTTTTACCCAATGGATCTACGACACACAGATGCGCAATGCCCCGCTTAATAGCAGCAGTTGGTGCTGATGCATTCTCCAGTTTTTGCAGAGCTTTAGCAAGAGCGAGCGGATTTCGCGTGAGCTCGGCAGCGGAAGCATCGGCAAGATATTCGCGTTTACGTGAAATCATCATTGCCATGAGTTGTGTAAGTATGGGAGCGAGGATTACTGTAAGAAGCCAGAGAAGAAGAAATATTATTCCTAAAGGATTTTTCCCTTTCGATCGTAGACCACGGCTTGAAAAAAGTCTGAATCGCATTCCTCGGACAGAAATATCTGCCAATAAAACAATGGCACCGACACATGCTGCGACGAGCGTCATCAAACGGATGTCGTAATATCGAATATGACTCATTTCATGCGCGATCACGCCCTGCAATTCGTCGCGCTCAAGAGTGGTGAGAAGTCCGTGGGTAATGGCAATGTAACTGTGCTGCGGATCCCTTCCCGTCGCAAATGCATTTGGATCATCATCGGGAATAACGTATACCTTTGGTGCCGGTAATCCGGAAGCAAGAGATATTTCTTGAACAACATTGAGAAGCTGGCGTTGATCTGCGTTTGTTGGGTCTGCCGGAACTGCTTGAGCTGATAACAGTACCGCCGAAGCGCCACTCTGAAGACTCCATAATGCAAATATAACACTCAATACCAAAGTAAGGATTGTCACAATCGGAATTCCATTACGAGTGTTAAATATTCCTAGATAAAAGTAATCAACTCCCAACCCGATAACCGCAAAAAGCACAATGATGCATCCCACAATACACCAGGTCATGCGGCGATTATGCGCCTGCTGCTCGTAGATGTTGCGTGATTTTGTTAGAATGGGTTCGGACATTGGTCGCCTCGATAACCTTCGCATGGTCTCATAGATTGTACAGGTAAACCTTGCGAAGGTTTCGCCAGAGAATTATTTTTTCAGCGAGAGGTCCACCGTTGGCACTTCGCGCTCAGCCGCATCTTTTACTTGGAAGAGCGGGAAAAGTTTGAAACCAAACGACGATGCGAATAAATTTGTGGGAAAAATTTCTAATTTTGTATTATAGGTCGTTGTGATATCGTTGTAGAATTGGCGGGCAAATGTGATTTGGTTTTCGGTCGTCGTCAATTCTTCCATCAGCGGTTGAACACTTTCGTTCGCTTTCAACGTAGGATAATTTTCAACAATGGCAAAAAGTTTGGAGAGCGCCGATGACAGCACATCTTCTTTCGCCATGCTGTCGGCAATCGTATTTGCACCAACAGCTGCGGCACGGGCTTGAATGACACTTTCTAATGTCCCCTTCTCAAATTCCATTTGTCCCTTCACCGCATTGACGAGATTAGGAATCAAATCATGCCGGCGTTTGAGCTGTACATCTATTTGTTTCCAAGCGTTCCGTACTTGATTCCGAATTTGGATAAGAGAATTGTAGCCGCCAATCGCAACGGCAACAAAGATTATTATGATCGCAAGAAAAATAAAGAAGAACATTGATCCCTCCTGTAGTAGTAATAAGTTGTCAAACGAATTATACTATTTTTTTTAATGCAAAGGACGAAATTTTCAACAGTGTATATTTTGCGCCTGTCACGAAGAGATTCTCTTGGAATTGCAGTGATCGTTATCCCTTCTTAAATAAAAAAATATACTCGTGTTTAAAAATGTAAAAACCGCCGACCAATGCACGATACCGCCAAAGTTCTTTCTGCATTCTTTTTCCCTTTGTTTCGTCGAAATTTTTTATGATAATAGACTTCAAGGAATATCCCCGTTTTAACACCTCTTGCATCGTATAGAAACCGAGCGGTATCCAAGTACCGGCGGAATATTTGTCACCAACAACAAGTGCAAAATACCGGCCTTTGTCTAACACGGGATACGTAGCATCGACGATTTTTCCGAAAAGATTTAAAAATTCATTTATGGATTTTGCATTTGACAAATCTCTTTTGTCTTTGCTAAATTTGACAATATCCCAGTACGGCGGGTGCATCATTAAGAATTGCACATTTTTAATTTTCCGCCGATGCAGTTCGGATTTAAAATCCAAGTGTGAACTGTCACCCACAATTATTTCCGTTCTGGTCGAATAACGATCGTCTTCCTGTTCAATTGCTTTTGAAGCCGAATGTGCAACTTTTCGCAGAAGTTCTACTCCGACACCATTCCGGCCTAATCGTTTGCTCTCTATTAACGTGGTACCACTTCCAAGAAATGCATCCAGCACCCACTCACCTTTTTTTGTATAACGTCTTAACAGTTGATTGGGAATTTGCGGAATAAAGTTACCCCAATAACCTCCGCTATGAGATCCGGAAGTGTTACGTTTTTCTAGAATCCAAAGACTATCCGTAAGAATATCATCATATTCCTTCCATCTATGTACATTCAGATCGTTCACCTTCCCGGTCTTTGTTTCCGAGAGTGCGCGGACTAATCGTTGGATATAGTATTTGGCTCGTTCAATGGTTCGCGTAACAAGAATTTGGTCAAGCTCACCAAATACATATTCCGATCGAACCTTGATCGATTTTCCGTTGATCGTAATCTTTCGAACCCCATGTTCATCATACGATAGCATTTCAATATCTTTTTTGACGTCATGAACCACAGCGCGAATTCGGGAGAGGCTTTTTTGCCTAAGCAATTGTGACAATGCATCGAGTATCATAGTTTTGTTTGATATCATTTTGTCGTTATATCCTCTGTTCGCAATCCATCGCCTATAAGATACTGCACCTCTTTTCCGTTTGCAAGAGTATATGCTTCTCAATATGCTTTGCTGTACAACATCATTACAAATTTGATTTATTGACTCTATCTCAAATTTCTATAATATTCAGAAAGAGAGACACCGTACTGCATGGAAAAATAATTCTAATTACAATAAGACAGAACATCAGTAAGACAAAAAGCTTTGTTTCCATTCGTCGTGAACAAAGTATTATATTTATAGAAAAGAAATAACCAATGATTCATAAGTATATTCTCAGCTGGTTTGGATTATTATTTATTGCCATAATCAATGGCGCACTTCGCGATTTAGTCTATAAACCATTTCTTGGTGATTTGCTCTCACATCAAATCTCGGTAGCAATAGGAATATCCTTTTTTGGGTTTTTCATCTGGTATCTCAGTAAACGCTGGCCTCTTTCATCTTCAAGCCAGGCTTGGCGAATCGGTTTTATGTGGTTGAGCATGACAGTCGCCTTCGAGTTTCTCTTCTTTCATTTTGTAAGGGAAGTGCCGTGGAGTATTCTCCTTCATGATTATAACATACTTGAAGGACGAGTGTGGATTCTCGTGCTCGTATGGGTAACGATTGCTCCGCGGCTGATGTGGAGATGGAATAAGAACTAGAAAAGATTCTTGAAACCCGACCTCCACATGTTTTTGATTATGAACAATAAATTCAACATAGTATGAAACCATAGTTTCATCATAGGGAGTTTAACGTTTATCATTCCATGTATTGCAGGTTTTATGTATCAAATGATTAAATGCATACTATTATCGCGGAAATGATGGATTCTTCTTTCCAGTATTTTCATTATATTGTCCTACAGTAAAATGAATCAAGAACTTAGCATACTCATAATAACGGCTGTATCCGTCGCGCTCGTTCATACGATTCTTGGCCCAGATCATTACGTACCATTTATTGTTATGGCCAAGGCCGGCAAATGGTCCACGTTTAAGACAACGCTTGTCACCATCTTCTGCGGCATCGGTCATGTGGGTAGCTCTGTTGTCCTTGGATTTGTGGGGGTAGGACTTGGAATTGCCGTTGCGCATCTGCAGTCGATCGAATCGATCCGCGGAAACATTGCCGGTTGGATATTAATCGCTTTCGGATTGATCTACGGAATTTGGGGACTTCGCAGAGCATATCTGAATAAACCGCATACTCACTGGCATCCTCACAGTGATGGCAATACACACAGCCATACACATGTCCATGCAGAAGAACACGCACACGTGCATGAACAGCCTGACAGTCCGAGTATGACGCCCTGGGTGCTGTTCATCATTTTTGTTCTTGGCCCGTGTGAGCCATTAATTCCAATACTTATGTACCCGGCTGCTCACGGTCATATTCTTAATGTTGTTATCGTAAGTCTTGTCTTCGGTTTGATTACCATTGGCACAATGGTTGGTATTGTTCTCAGTTCCATTGCCGGTTTACGCTTGCTTCCTATGGGGCATTTTGAGCGCTACACTCATGCGCTCGCGGGAATTTCAATATTCTTTTGCGGAATTGCGATCCAATTCCTAGGTTTGTAAAGATTTTTTCCTCTGGATGAGATGAGGAGCAAGGTAGTGGTTTATCCTGGTGCGATCTCGTTTTTTGTTAGAGTAAAATAGCACAAATTACTTCTGTAGTGCCTGGTAATATTCTTCTCCGTTGAACACATACGACTTAAGACATTTTCCTTGATCCAACTGTTTCAAAGTTGCAATAATTTCTTCTTGCTGCATAGCCAATGATTCCGTCATCTGATCAACAGTCATTGCACGGCGCTTGAGGAGCGCAAGAATCGCTTGTCCGTCAATACTGTGCTTTTGTGTCTTATGTGTTTCTTTGAAGATACCGACTATTTCACTCCGTTCACCCAATATCTTTTGAATCTCCTTCAAGCGGTCTTCATCAACCGGCTGTGCAATTGCGTATGCCGGCGGGCGGATGACGGTATTGAGATGAATTTTTTCCGGTAGGATTTCATCCAGCACCTGTTTCATCTTGAATACTTCCTCATCGTGGTCGTTCATTCCTTTGACAAAAAGAATTTCGATCCACATTCTGCCCTGGTATTCCCGCCGAAACGCTTTGATGCCGTCGATAATAGTGCTTATACGGAGTTTCGGATTGGGCCGGTCGACTTTTTCAAATACATCTGCCGAGACCGCATCCAGCGATGGCGAAACAATATCTGCATCCATCAAGTCGCGCCGTACTTCTGGATTATCCAAAAGCGTCCCGTTTGTGAGCACAGCAACTGGAACACTCGTCATGTGCTTGATGCCGCGGATGATGTCGCCAATTTTTGAGTTCAATGTCGGTTCGCCGGAGCCGGAGATGGTAATATGGTCGAGATCCGGATATTCTGCGATCACGTCTTTCACCTCGGCAAGAATTTCATTTGCTGGCAAATATTCTTTCCTTGCAAGGCCGCGTTTGTCGGTGATGCCGACTTCGCAGTACACACAATCAAGTGAGCAGAGTTTATTCGGGATAATATCTACACCCAGTGATAAACCTAATCGCCTCGACGGAACAGGACCAAAGGTATATTTTCGTTCTCTTGGCATATTTTCTTCTCGTATCAACAACACACGTTAGAGAATTGCAGTTCCATTTACCATGAATTACAGATTTGGGAGTTTATCTTTCTAAATTGGCAATGTAATATCAAACTTCACAGATAGCAGCCGGAGAGCTGTTGCTGTCATCAAACTCGCAGTCGCTGCGGATGCATGATCGTTTGTGAGCGACTTCACGATGATATACATCACTGCCGCACTCAGTGCACATGTTGCATATAAATGTCCGCCATGTTTAAATATATCCGGAACTTTATTGCAAAGGATATCGCGCATCACTCCTCCAAAGGTCGCCGTAATGGTTCCCATAAGCACAGCAATGAACCAAGAAACATTCAATTCTAGAGCATACGCAGCGCCAATCGCGCTGTACAAACCGAGTGCAAGTGCATCTGGAATGATAATCGCATACGGGCGAATAGTAATTTGCTTGTACCGAAGAATAAGTGCTGTGATAACCGAAAGGATAAAAATTCCTGCAGCATATTCTGGATGAATGACCCAAAAAATTGGATAACGGTTCAACAAAACGTCGCGGATAGTTCCGCCGCCGAGGGCTGTGATAAATGCTACCGTGTAAATGCCGATCAAATCCATATCGTTGCGCTTTGCTTCCAGAATGCCGGAAAGCGCCGCAACAAAGATTCCCAATATTTCTATCACTGTGAGAAGCAGCATGGATATACAATATACCTAATTTTCAGGAAGAGCTAAAGGAGGATTTACAATGAGAATACCATCGCACATGGACCTGCAATACGGTACTATGCTAGGCGGGAGTGTTGCATAGCATCATTCGTTCATGTAAAAACTATGTTAAGGAATTCTCTTTCTTACCTCGATAATTATTCATGGTGTGCCAGTTCACGATCGACTTCTTTTCTGTGGAAGAGTAAAATAAAAAGTTGCGCCTTTATCCACTTCACTCTCGGCCCATACTTCTCCGCCATGCCGACGAATGAGACGCTGAACAATAGCCAAACCAATGCCGGTGCCTTCAAATTCTTTATCACTGTGCATGCGCCAGAAAATGGTAAAGAGCTTGCCTGCATATCGCATATCAAATCCGGCTCCATTATCCCGAACCAAGTATATGATGTTATCTCCTTCTTGGAGATAACTCACTTCAATGATCGCACGCTCCCGCTTAGAGGAAAATTTTATAGCGTTGGAGATGAGGTTGAGCCACACCTCGCTGATGAGCGTTATGTCGCTCATTGTTTTCGGTAAAGGACCTACCTGGAAATCAATACGTTCTCGACTTTTCGGGGTTGATAATTTGTAGAAAATGGATTTTACAAGATCCTCCATATCGATCAAGGTCATTTGTATTTCAGTATGGCTGATATGAGAGAAAGCAAGAAGATCGTCGATCAATCTGCCCATTTGCTGTGACTCGCCGTAAATAATAGTACACAAACGTTTCCCTTCCTTGCCCAGTAAATTTTCATAATCTTCCAGCAGAATATGCGCAAAGCCATCGATTGCTCTTAGTGGTGCGCGCAAATCGTGCGCAACCGAATATGCAAAAGCTTCAAGTTCCTTGTTTGCTGCTTCCAACTGTTTTGTGCGTTCGATGACACGGAATTCCAACTCTTCATTCAATGTACGGACTTGTTCTTCTGCACGTTTCCGGTCTGAAATATCATGCAGGTCAATCGATCGACCTGCGATGTGCCCTTGCCAATCATGAATGATCGAAACGTGCAGGTCAAAGATATATGTCGTCTCTCCACGCTTCAGTGTCACCTCACTGCTGATATTGGCATTATGAATCCAATGTGAACTCAATTCCGGCAAAAATTGATCTATATGTTTGCCGATTGCTTGCGAGGCAAGTTCGCTTATCAACTTTTCTGCTGAAGGATTCATTTCCACAATACGATTTTCTCCATCCACGACCATGATACTATCACTAATACTGTCAATGATTGCTCTGCGAGAAATATATATCAGATCGCGACGCCGGAGAGAGGGTAAAAGAAAAGCTACTGTAATAGATCCTGCAGCCATTCCCAATGCAGTTGCTGCGAATGGCGGGAGAGGGCTCATAACGAGAAAATCCAACAGAACACCAAGCAATGCAAGTATTGCAGCAAATACTACTGCACCGGCTTGCCATCCATAGATTCCATGCGACAATATCAATAATCGGATAAGAAAAAAGCAGCCGACGCCCATGAGTAAATACGAGTAAGCAACAAATAACCAATACCAGATACGCGCGTCGGTAATAGAAACAAAGGTTGTTATGTTTACGATACGTGCTATACTCGCAGGATTCCAGACTAAGCCATGTATTTCGTTCGTGAGAATAAGCCCTGCGCTCAAGGCAGGGAAAACACTAAGCATAACAAGCGTACGGGTTGTGAGTATGTTCCCCCATCCGCCGTAACGCAGAGTAAGACAGAAGAATGCCGTAGGAGTAATGGTAAAACCCAAAATGCACATCTTGTACCAGAATACTTTTGTTGCAAAATCAAAATTGATACCTTGTAAAGCATGTGCCAGAGTGACATCGGCGCACGAGAGTAAAATTAAAACACCGGCTTTCCACGATGGTCTCACCCTGCGTGCGATGATAACATAGAGCGACGCCAGGATAAATCCAACCGCTGCAATCATTGATATAATTATATCTGCCGTCATTCTATCAACCATCTTTCATGACATAGATAGCAACGCTTGAAATAATGGAAACAGTATTCTTTTAAATATTTTCCCGGTGCGACAATCACCATATCTTTTTCTTTCTTCTTATTTCACTCTAAGATGAATATCAGAAATGACATGATGAATTTACAAATATTGCGCTTCATAAATCAATATTTTCATCTATACACTGATTCATAATTTGAACATTGAGAAATTGTGTTTTGCCCGATGCATGTGAGTGGATAAGCCGAACTTGAAAAACTGGCTGTTCATTTGATGCCTATTTTAAGAAATTCTATTTCTTATCTCGTCCAAACGTATCTTTGCAGATGGATCCTGGACGAAAAATAATTCAAGTTTCTGGCAGATATATTCTGAACAATACGCGCAGTTTTCTATTGCCTTTTGTTTTGCGCATTCTCTTATAGTGCACGTCGTACATCCTGAAAACAATCTTCCGCCTTCCGTGTGGCAGCCGTCGCAATCAGTGATGTCTGACAGCTCGTAATTCATTCTATAGTGTTCTTTACAAATTCTGGCGATCTCGGTTCTCTTTTTTATCTGCTCTTCTTTGTTGACTTCTCTCGTTGCCAAGTAAATAGGGCAGGTGCTGCAAACGAGGCCACAGTACGAAAATAATTCATTCATTTATTCCTCTCTTTCTGGAAGGGTTGACTCATGACCGCCTTACAGTCTGGAGTTCTGTAATACTTTAACCAAACGTCTTTCGAGGTTGAGATTGCTCAGGGCCGACACGTCCAACTATGATATCTGCTACGAAATAGTTCTCGCCTATGATTGGAGCTCCTGCCAGACGCCGCAGCATAGCAAGCTGGCCAACGTGCGTCAGCGCGTCAGCGATTGGTCCTTGAAATAACTTTTCCAATGGGCATGCAATCGTAGAACCGCTTGCCAGGTATGTATCAAATTGTCTTATAGAGTCAAAGAAACGAGCAGCTTCACTCTCCCAATCCTGTGGAGTTGATTCATGCCAGATGCCTTTTCCCTTTGCCATCGAAAGCGCCCAAACTATGAGGTCGCCCATGTGCGTTAGAATTTCAACAGATGTTCTGGATTTAGCATCGATCCGAAATGTGGCAAAATTTTCAGGGGCATTACGGAGCGTTTTTGCCGCACGATACGCTAAGGTTGCGATACTATGACGGAACATTTCATTCTTTGAATTAATAATTGTTTCCATATTCTTACCTTATTTCCCCTTATAGTTCTTGAAGATTCTACTGAACTTTTATAAAAGCCGCTTGACCGACGGGAGTTGCAATTCCCACTGCTCTCCGCGTTTTATGTGTCCCGATGTTTTTAACGGGATAGTGGAGAGTGCCTGCTTAGGCGTTTTCTCATATCGGCAATAGCCGCACATGAATGATCATTATTGTTTTGTACAACCATTTTTTCGAGAAGTTTATGTCCTTGATCCCATACTCGAATATCCAATCTGTTCATAAAATGAAGCCGCCTTGCTGTTTCATAGTCTATCCGTAGAGCGAGACTGCGGCAATCGGCGAGCCGGCACAAAGAGGGTGCGTGCTCATGGATTCTGCAGCCATTTTTGTCCAAGTATATACATTCACCATTTGATTTGTGAGCAAGCATGAATGCGCCCGGTATGAATGGATGAGGTTCGGTTTCATACTGCATCGCAGTGTCATCTTTCTCAAGCCTCACGGCGTCGCCCTGGCAACACAGGGTACAGCCATTACAAGGAACATCTGTTATCGGAAGTCTTTTTGCCATTTATCTTCCTTCTGCAAAAACATCGGGTGGAATGGGATTTTAAACTTTTATTAAATCCTTTGATAAAACTAATTTTATTTGTCCATTCGTGGGAGTCATATTCTCCCAGAGCCAATTATGATATTGAATCACTTTTTCAGCGCTCAAATAAGAACGATTTGCTGTTGTATGACAATCTTTGACCACGAAAATATTATAATCCTTGATTAAAGCAGAATGCACAGTCGCGTTGACACAAAAATCTGTCGCACAGCCAGTAATAAATAAATCAGTTATATCATTTTTTTTCAATATGGTTTCTAAATCTGTATTATAGAATGAATCGTTAGCCGTTTTACCCAGGATAATATCATCCGGACGCTGAATGAGCGTTGGTAAAATATTCCAATCAGATGTACCGGGAATATATGAATTTTCCTTCGTTCCATCGTGTTGGATAAAAATTACTTTGTCTCCATTATGCCGGAAATAATCTGATAATGAATTTATTCTTTCCACAACACCATCGGCATCATAGCGCGGCGTTTCAGGCTTAAAAGATCCCACCTGCATATCTATGATTAATAATACTTTCATTTTTCTCCAATTGACCAATAGTTAAAATGCCGCTCACAGTACCGCTGTTTAAAAACAGGATAGCGGAGAATTGCTATCTAGCCCGCAGCCTCATAAGAATCACCGTTGCACGAATGCAGACTCCAACGTTTCGAGAACCCTCTTGCGTGTCGGGAATGTCATGATTCCTACCAAGACTAATAAAACAGCAGATGCAGCATTCAGCCAATACATCGGATAAAATTCGATTGTCCCGTTCTGAACACCTATCATACAAATCACGGCTCCGAAGAAGGATGCTCCTTCAATTGGCGCCATGAGTATTATTGAACTTGTCCGGTATAATCCCACGGCATACAAAGCCGCATCTTCCGGTGTTTGAATGTCTGACTGCCCGGTGAGACGTTCGGGACGCAGTTGAAGGCTTGAGAGATAGAACGCTGTTGTAGCAGCTGCCAGCGTAAACACAGCATGTGCTGTGGAAAGCACATGCATCAACGACACATCTTGTTTGCTAAAGCCTTCAGGATTGAACATGGAGTACAAGAGAAAAACGACGAAGTAATAGAACGAGATTCCAAGCATCAGAGCAATTCTAATGATGAGAATTCCTCGCAATTGTTCCGCTGTTAAGGCTTGTTCAAGATGTGTACGTGTGAAGTGCATTGGAGAAGTCATGATAATATCATTTTATTGTTACGTGTATGCCTTCGCCGTCTCGCAGGGTGCAACTCCCACTGTTTTCCGGTGGGATTGTGGGCCACATATTGTTTATAAGTAACCACCGCTTGCGAGAGGCAGCTGTGAATATTCCGGTTTCGATTGTATAATTCCTATGATGAGTGCATTAAGTTCTCGCAGTTTTGTCGCCTGAGCATTTTCATTCTTTATTTCATCTTTCCAGTAAAGGTGTTTTTTCGACACCTTAGCGCATACATCAAATCTGTATATCGAAAAAGGTCTCACTATTGTAACGGGGCCCTCTGTAGGTACAATAAAAGTATCAGGATATTCAAAAAAACCGATTTCATTCATTTTATCCAAAATTTGCTTCAAGTCATTGGCGGATAGTGTAAATGGAACCGTAGTATCTCCATCGGAAATTAAATCCTTTGTATAGGTATTTTGAAATGTGTTGATAATATTCCGTTCGTTAACCCCATAACTGAACTTAAAATTAAAGTCTCTCATTTCAGGCGGAGTGGTTGAGTGGGAACAAGAAATAAAAATCGGAATTAAAATAAAAAATATTGATTTCACCTTTATGAGACGCTCCTTTGTTTATTCTCCGATTATACACTACTTAATGGATGGCGGCTAGGCTTATCCTCTGCCTTTCATATTTAGATATATTCTTATCCATTCAATCAAGTCATTGTAATCTCTTAATTCGAGTTCCCATTCATGCTTTTCATAAAATAATTTTGCATCCCTTGAGAAGTATGCTGTTGTGGCGAGAATTGCTTTTGTAGCCAACTCGTCATTTTTTACACCAAAAAGTTCTCTAACTGGCTGCACACCAACTTTTTTCCCGGGGTCAGGTCTCTTGCATTCGATTAAGTACTTTACCTTAACCTCAGAATTTCTGACAACTATGATATCTCTGCCACCATCACGAGTCTGCTTAGTTAGCTCGACATCGTAGCCAAATCCGTGGAATAGTTCTGCAACTAGATCTTCAAAACCTCTGCGATTCATTGTCTTTAGTTCTTGTGGGTGCGCACTAAAGTAATCTATTAGCTTCTCGTCGACAATGTTTGAATATTCAATTATACTTTTTCCGGCGAACTTGTCATCTAGCTTAAAAACAGCTTCGATCTCCGGGTTAGGTTCACTTGCGACTGTAAGAGTAGCTTCTACCGAACCAACCGCATATACCGTACCACTAAGCGAGACATAATAGTTCCTTGCAAGTCCTCCGCAAGATGGGCACTTAATTCTTATGCCAGTATCATCAACGTCAGGTTTGTGGAACTGGTACTTGCAGATCCGGCATTCGGCATAATCACTTTCCATTTTTTTCCTCTTATGAACCTAACTTATGATAACTCCTGCCGCTTTCTATCGGGATTGCGGGGAGCCGCAGGCTAGACGCCAATGAATTATTTACAGTTCCGAAAACGAAATGGAATATACATCCATGATGAAGTTGGTTTATTGTCGTTCATTGCTGGTTTAAATGTCCACTGCATTGCCGATATCAATGAACACTCATTGAAAATCTTGTCTGATGATTCCATTATTACTGCAAGCCTTGGATTACCATGCTCATCAACCCAAACTTTTACTTTGGTTGTACCAGTCATTGATTTAATGATTGCTTCCTTGGGACATTTAGGAATAATCATTTTCAAGAATGTCGGTTGCTGTGAAAGAGGAATTCCTTCATAGGGCGGAGCATCTGATGTATCTTTCATCTTTCTGTGTTTTTTAACTTTTTTTGCATCCCTGCTAAAGAAGGCGGAATCTCCAGTTAAAACAAGATTAGAGGGTTTTATTGGATCGATGGTGAGTATTTCGGGTCGTGATTGTCTTGCATCATTTCGAATTGTAATGAAACACAAAATAATGACACCGGTAAAAAATACTCTGGTAATAGTCATGAGTTATCCTTTTATATGTTTGATCATAACAACTCTCGTGAAGAGGATGATGGTGTAGAGAAACACTATTTATACTTGCTCAATATTGAAATACTTTTTTTATTTTTATAATATACAGCCCAATCCAACGCTGTTCTTTCTTCTTCAAATTCGTCTCTTAACCTAGGATTAGCCCCATGCGCCAATAAAAATTCAATTGTTTCTGATTCGTCTTTCTCGGCAGCAATCATTAATGGTGTCGTCTTAAAATCATCGGTTTGATAATTGATGTTGGCACCATGTTCCAAGGAATACTCTATAACATCTCTATGTCCACTGAAACAAGCATTAAACAAACAAGTCGAAAAGACGGTGCTGTCTGGCTGATACCTTTTCTTTATCATCAATTTCATTATTCCTAGATCGCCATCATGTGCTGCGTTTGTAAAGAATCGTAGAGTATCTTTTGGTAATCCTTGGGAATGAATCATAAATGTCTGTGCAACACTATAAGGAATAAAGTTTAAGCAAATAAAGAAGATCGAAATTATGAAACAAATAAAGTATTGACGTTCAATCTTCGATTTCTTGAATAACTTGATTATTATTCTAACCATCTGGATAAAAGTTATTATGATTAGAATGAGCGACGCTAATATCAATAATGCCCCATAGGAATGAACAAAACTAAATCCTATCATTTGTGGCCCCTGCTCCCAGGTCAGGAATGTCGCTTCATAATTCATTCTGATTGCCACAACTAACGCACAAATCCAAAGAACGCTTAGGGTATTAATCCTCATTATTGAGAAGTTAAAGTTTATACCGGAAATGTCGTAATGTTCTTCTCTCATAAATAAATGGTGTCTAATAGTTGGAAACTCCCACTGTTTTCATGCGGGATAGTAGAAATCGTTTGGTTAGGCGGCAATATTCTACAACGGCTTGTGGTTGGCACTGAAAGGAACCTGCCCTGCTTTTATTACCCGCCCATCAATCCCCAACAGCCCGCCCGCTTTTCTCCGGTTAATCTATTTAATCGGTAATCTAAATGCAAGGTATTTTACACTGGGGCGTCACGAACCACTTCGTGACGAGGAGTTATTGATAACAATTCATTTTAGTGTCACGGTATGCCTGCCTCGTGTATTTTACGGGGGACCGTGACACCCATGTCTGATAGATAGGCATCATTTTGCAACGGTTGAACGAGGTGAAGATTTCTTGTATATTCTTCCTATAAAACTTTTTTCACTTATCGTAAGACTGTGCGTTGATGAAATTTTTTTTCGCAAAATATTCTATTGTTGTTCTTCTCTTACTGTTCGCAGGAGCGGCACGAGTTACACCATATCAACAGCGTATGGGAGTTATCCGTAATAATAGTCAGATCAATACTGTCCAAATCAAACACATTCTCCAATCCGTTCAGCAGCGTTATGCACCAGATTTGCAGCTCGCAGTTTTTGACATTTCTTATAGACAGGTCGAAAAAGGAATTATCCTCCATGGAGAAGTCGATAACCCTGAAGCGAAGAGTGCTGTAATTCATGCATTGCAAAAAATTGTCAAGGGCACAGTGATCGACAGTATCCATGTGTTGCCCGAAGCTGCACTCGGACCGAACATAGCGGGTATCGTTACACTTCCTGTGGCTGATGTTCGCCGGAGACCAGGAAAGCAGGAAGAGCTTCTGACGCAAGCATTGATGGGGACTATTGTTACATTGCTGAAAAAGGAACGCGGATATTTTTTCATTCAAACTCCCGATCACTATCTTGGCTGGCTCGATTCTGCTTCCATGGTTGTGTGCAATCAAGCTGGTGTGGATGCATGGAATGCTGCCTCCAAAGTGATTGTCACAAATTTTATGGGCGTAGTACATGCACGAACAGATACATCCTCTACAGCTGTGTGCGAAATAATTGACGGATGTATTTTGAAAAACAACGGCAGGCAAAACGGGTGGATTGCAGTGGAACGTGCAGATGGAAAAAATGGATTTGTGCCGGAGTCGCTTGTTCAAGACCTTGACGAATGGAAGAGAAGCCGGGTGCCGACAGGCGAGAATCTTGAGAAGACCGCGAGATCATTTTTGGGCATTCGTTATCTCTGGGGCGGCATGTCAGTGAAAGGTATGGATTGTTCAGGGTTTGTAAAAACTGTGTACCATTTGAATGGCGTGGAATTAAATCGTGATGCCAGGCAGCAGGCACAGCAAGGAAAGCCCATTGAGCCGGGGGAGAATTTCCAAAATTTGGAGAAGGGGGATTTACTATTCTTCGGCCGAAAAGCGACAGCGAAACGGCAGGAACGTATTACCCATGTTGCTTTATACCTGGAAAACGGATTGTACCTTCACAGTTCAAAAAGAGTACGGGTGAGCAGTTTGAATCCATCATCGGACTATTATGAAGAGCCGCTCCTGAAGAAGTTCGTGCGTGCACGGAGAATTCTTCAGAACTGACCGGCACCGTTCACTCTAATTCTTGAAAGGAGATTATCATGGTACAAAACGAAAATACCCGCTTGCGTGCTAAGCAAGCAACGTATTTGATTTCAGCGCACACAGTACTTTATATTCTTTATAATTATGCCCATGGAAAAATAGATCTACTGTATGTGTTGACGGACTACATGCCGATCTTTTTAATACTCTGTCTGGCACCTCTTGCAGCAGTTCTCTTTTTATCCACGCCGTCAGCGCGACAGGGGGCAGTCGTATTGCTTGGCATATTGCCGGCAGAATTGATCTACAACATTTATACAAGATTCAGTGCTCCAGTGCCGTACAGCGTTGAGGAGCCAGCGTTACTCTGGAAGATTCTTTATGAAAGCTCGTTTGGGATTGTGCTGGTGTTAGAAGTGATTGCCTTTTGGCTGACATTCAGATTACTGCAGGAGATTCATACGCAATTGAATTCATTGTCAGAAAATCCGTCGTAGGCAGCACTCTCCATTCATAGATATGAGCGAACATAGTAGGAAAAGATGAAAGACGATGAATGCCTCAAACAATATTTTGCACAGAGAAAAAGTAATTCAAGAACTATGTACAATTCCAGGTGTTGGTAAAAGCATTTCGCTTGATCTTTGGAATCTCGGTATTCGCTCCGTTGATGCGTTGAAGAATAAGAATCCAGAATTGCTTTATTGGAAACACTGCGTTCTGGTTGGACAACCGGTTGATCGCTGTTTGTTGTATGTATTTCGATGCGCAGTGTATTATGCTTCGCACAAGCGTCATGATCCTGAACTGCTTCTCTGGTGGAATTGGAAAGATCATTAGGAATCCGCCTTCCTGCAACTTCTTCGCAGTTGTTACCGTAATAATACATGTTTTTCATCGGTATAAATCACACATAAATGTTACACCGTAACAATCGAGGTTATCATGAAAAAACTTTTGTTTCTTCTCGTTATTGTATTCACGTTCTCTGCCTTTTCACAGGAAGCAACGCTCATCAACGGCGAGATTGAAAGCGGCGGATTCGGCGGCCCGGTTCTCAAAGTAACAAATATCAACGGCGAAAATTCAGTCATGGTCGGCGGTCGCGGCGGATGGATTATCAATCATTCGTTCATTCTTGGCGGCGGGGGGTATGGGTTAGTGACTGACGTGAAATCGAAGGTATCAGATTCAGTTCATCAGTATATCGAAATGGGATACGGTGGTTTAGAGCTTGAATACATTGCATCGTCCAATGATCTTATTCACCTTTCCATAGGCATGCTTGTTGGCGGAGGCGGAATAGGATATAAATTTGAAGACAATGATGCCTTTAATGCTTCACACAATAAGAACGCATTTTTTGTATTTGAACCAAATATCAATGCGAATCTCAATGTTACACGCTTCTTTCGCGTTGCCGCCGGCGTCAGTTATCGGTATGTGAGCGGTTTAAAGAGCGTAGTATCTACCAACGCTGATTTGAGCGGACCTTCAGCGAATCTAACATTCAAATTCGGCAAATTTTGAAATGAAATTCTAAATGAGGTAATAAAAGGCAGGTGACCAACCTGCCTTTTTTTTGATGGGTACTCAGATATTGATTCTTACAAAAAAAAGGTCTAATGTTCAACGGTTCGGTCGTGTAATTGAACGCCGGCTCCTCAGAAAGGAAACCAAGCGAAGCAGAGTCTTATGAAAGGATCGATCATGAGGAGAACGATATACATTCTTTTATTCTTGGGCATCGCGCAGCCGCTGTTTGCACAGGAACAGGGAAAAGAGAGGTTTGTAAAAATTATCAACCGGCTGGTTGAGGCAATGAACAACCAGGATTATAATGGAATAGTGCGGGAGTACGACAAAGGGATGTCGGCTGCGTTTCCCCTTTTTAAAACGACGTATTTTTTTAAAAACAATTTTGATACTTTCGGAAAAGTTATCAAAGTAGATCCGCCTGAAGTGAGAGCAGTAGACCAAGCTTTTTGTGTTATGTATTCCGAACGCGGTGCACAAGATTTGACGCTTTACATCGATGATCAAGGAAAGATAAAAGGTTTTCTTTTTACTACTCACGTTGCTTCGGAACCTCAACCGAATCCATCAAATACAACAGAACCAAATGCAGCGGCAGTCCAAACACCAATTTCGTCGTCCGCGAAGCCGGCAGCACCTAAATCTAACTCAGATTCTTCCGCATATTCAGAAGCTGTGAAGGAAGTTGCACCGAGTTCCACACCATCACCCAGTCCGGTGAAGCAGCCCGTTGCTCCAGTCGTTCGCGACAAACAACAGACGCAATTATATGTACCATTTACAGGCACGTGGGCTGTCATCGCCGGCGGCGAATTACGCGAAGGCACATCGCAGAGTAACTTGCTGCAGCAACAGTATGCGTACGAATTTTCCGGAACAGATGCAGGCGGATCTCGCTATAAGAATGATGGAAAAGCAAATGAAGATTATGTCGGATACGGAAAGGATATTATCGCTCCAGCCAACGGTACGGTTGTTGAAGTTATTGACGGCATTCGTGAGAATTCTCCCGGCACGCGCAATCCGTACGCACAAATCGGCAACACAATAATCATCCAGCATTCCGGAAAAGAATATTCAGTTCTTGCCTTTTTGAAACAAGGAAGTATTCGTGTAAAAGTGGGAGATAAAGTAATCCGCGGGCAAGTGCTTGCAAAGTGCGGCAGTTCTGGAAATGCAACAGAGCCGGTACTGCATTATCATTTGCAGGATTCACCGTACCTGCAAAACGCCAAAGGAGTTAAATTTTATTTTGAGCATGCAATGGTGAGTAAAGAAGGAAAGAAGGAGCTTCAATTGATCCATTTGCCTGTGGTCGGTGAGGTTATCAGTCCAGAGTAAAAGACACTTTTTGCTTTCGACCCAAAGCATTGTTTACTTCGAAGTTGTTTGCAGTTCAGATTTGAGTTTGCCCTCTATAATTGCCACCATGTAACCGATATGTAAAGGTTTGGGAATAAAATAATCCACTCCCATGCGTAATCCCGCTCGCATAACGCGCGCATCGCCGAGTTCCGTCATCATGAGAAATGGTATCGGACTCAACCGTTTGTCCAAACGCGTTCTCTGAAAGAACTCAAAACCATCTGTGTTCACTTGTGGAAAAACAGCTTCACTCAGAATGAGATCCGGTGTATGTGTGCTTAGAAAGTGAATCGCATCATCCGGGTGTCGTTCAATTTTAACATCATAGCCATGATTCATAAGTGCCCGCGCAACATATATCGAGTTATCATGATCATTCTCTACGATCAGGATCATTGCCTTTGATTGGTTGGTTGTACGAAATGCAGAAAATTTCTTCTCTGCTGCCGCTTGTTCTTCCTGTGTGATTCCGTATTTCTTACGCATGATTTCTAAGATTTCATTTTCATGATCATCCACAACGCCGTCTCTCCACACAATACGTAACGCGTCAACGTACGCATCGATCTTGATGTCAACTTCAATTTGGCAATGGGTATCAAAGGAAATTGAATATTGTGAACGCGCACGATGAAGCATCTCAGAATCTTCGTGAGTAATAACACCGTCTGCCCAGCATTCCTTGAGCAACTCCCTGTATAATGCGAACCGGCTAAACTCTTCTTGCTGCTCGCTGATTGGTGTTGATTGCGGCTGCGGAATATCTACAGGCTGCGTTGGTATTTCGTTTTCTACAACATTGACTGGTTTTTCTAACAGAACTATGTCCGGCGTTGATTCGATAGATTGAGGAGTCTGCGTTTTAGGTAAGTCCTTTTCAGCCCGCATCAATGCCACGATACGATCTGATAATGCATGGGCGTTATAATTCTTTGGATCAATACGATATACTTTTGCCAGCTCATTCAATGCTTTTGGGTATTTTTTTTCCTTCGTGAAGGTTTCTGCGGATGCGAACAATTCTGATATGACTTCCATACGGTCTTCGTTCGTCTTGCTCGTTTCACCGAACACCTGCGATCGCTTTTCATTTTCCTTCTCGATCATATACTGTGTCCGTTCAAGAAAAGAACGAATGTATGCGTTTTTCGGATCAATTTTATAGGCGGTTTCAATTTCCTGCAAGGCGTCATCATACCGTTTGAGACGGACGAACTTGTCTGCCTCTCGAAGATGTTCGCCGGTGAATTCTTTTGTTGTATCAACAGAAAGTGGTCTTTTCGTGAACATTGTTTTTTCCATTTTCGATGAATCCAAATTATTATGTTTTCATTCTATTGTAAATATTACTTCAATGAATTTTCGAATGAAAGATATATTACGGATGGGAAACCGAATGTGATGTAGGAACAAGATGTGATACAGCAGACATACAATCGATGGATGTGCGTTTTTCTTCGATTTTTTTGTATACTTATCTACTTCATGAGCGGTAAGACAATGTCTCTGACCAAAAGTGCCGTGCAGTTATGCAGTGATTGGTAGAATTATTCCGGGGCAATCTATTCCTTCTTATTTCCTTTTTTCTGCATTCGTATAAAGCAATATTATTGATGCTGTTTCAACGACTTTTAAATCCAAGCGAACGAGAATATTTGCGGGGTCACAATGACGTTCGCAACTTTCCATCTATTATTGCTAATAATAAGTCGATATCAACCGGCTTCGTGATATAATGATCAACACCGAGGCGCAAACCTGCTTGAATAATTTTCCTATCAGTAAGAGAACTCATAATAACAAATGGCACATCCTTAAGGACAGAATGTTCTCGCAGCTTCTCGAAAAAGGCTACACCGTCAATTTGTGAATTCGTAAAAAAGAGTTCCGACATGATGATATGAGGAGTCTGTGCGGAAAGAATCTGGTAAGCGTCTTCTACTTTCTGTGCCATCAGGATAGTATATCCCCGTTGTTTGAGGGCTTTGCCCAATGACACAAGTATCTTTCGATCGGTATCAACAATAAGGATTGTACCGTGCGACTTTGATGGACGTTTCACCTCATCGTATCGCGCTTCTGAGATTTTTTGTTCTTCCGGCGAGATGTCATATTTTTCACGCATCATGTGCAGGGTCTTCTTTTCTGCTTCTGTCAGAAGATTGTTCCGCCATGCAATGTGGAGTGCTTCGAGATACGCTTCAATTTTAACATGGCGCTCAAGTTTTTCATGGTCTTCCTGAGTAATGCCGAACAGCTCTCGCACAGCGGTGAGTTCCTGTGCCTCCTCGTCGCTTACCTTTCCATCGAGCCAGACATTTTTAAGAAGCTCACGATACATAATGATGCTGCCCCGTTCATCCTCTTGAGGCCTCACACGGTCTGATTCTTCTGCCTGTAGTACCGGTTTGAATAACTTCGCCCCATCAACACTTCCTTCTTGCATCAATGTATCAATCCGTTCGGAAAATGTTTGGGCATAGTAATTCTTGGGGTCAATTTTATAAACCTCTGCAATCTCTTCCAGTGCAGCTTTATAATCTTTTTTGTTGACAAAATCTTCTGCCGTAGAAAGGTGCCGGGAAATAATTTCCATACGCTCTTCCAGCGTCAGCTCTGCCGGACCGCTTTGCACGGCTGCGTTTTGTTGTGAGCGTTTTTGCATGAGCTTGACTCGTTCAAGAAACGAGCGTGCGAAATTATTTTTTGGATCGATTTTTAAGGCAGAGTCTATTTCTAAAATTGCTTCTTCGTAACGCTGGTAGCGTGTAAATTCATCTGCTGTCCGCAGATGTTTGCCGATGCGCTCTTTTAATGCCTGCAGGTCAAGTTTGTTTTCGTTCGACATAGGTTTTTGTTAAGTAATTTTGGCTCTCAGTATGACAATTAGCTTTTATTTTTCACAATAAATCGGATATGATGATGCGGGCGGACTGCGGAGGGCAATTCATCTTTCTTCAGTACACTGATGGATCCATCAACTTCCAGCACTGCAATGCCAACATCTGTAAATTTTGAAATGCCATGCTCACGAAGTGCCTGTTCAAGTTCTTCGTTCGCGATGTGTTCTTTCTCCATATTCTTTTTAACCACAACTCCCCTGTGTATGAGCACCGTTGGTGTTCCTTCAAGTGCTGTACGCAATTTGCGTGAGCGAGAAGAAACTCGAGTAACGATTGCATTGGTAACGAGCAGCGTGCATGCCCCAACAACGCCGCCAGTAAGAGATGTATCTGGGCCAGTCATTGCGTTCTGCACAGCATTTGCCAGAAGCAAGATAAGCACCAATTCAAATGATGCCATTTGCCCGACTTCACGCTTGCCCGTGAGGCGAATTCCCGCCAGTACAATTGCATACACGATAACAGTTCTTAGCGCAACTTCTAGGAGTGAAATATTAAATGTCCACATAGTGCTGCTGTCTTAACTCCTGAATAATCAATTGATCATTGGAATTTCAATGCTTTCATTGTCTCAATACTCCAAACTGAGCAATGACTAGTGTTCCAAACACCGTTTCCACCGATCGGGTTGTGAGTAATTGAAGCGATGTACTTGCCGAATACCATATTCTTGAAGTTGTACTTTTAACGGATTCAGGTGGTGGAACCTCGGCGAACGAATTTGTCGTGCGAATGATTTCATCCGTCGGCATATTTCCGGCAACAATAAGAAGCTGATGGGTTGTATCAGGATTCATGGCGGCAATCAATTTTAAGCATTGTGCCTGCTCATTTGCTGTTGCTTTAGGCGGCAATTGCGTGCTTACAACGACGAGCGATCGCGCTCCTGCGTCAACGGTCGCTTGCAATGCCGCCTCGAAGCTTGTTGATCTCACCGCGTCCCATGAAAAATTATAGTGGGAAAGCAGAGGGTACACACTGAAAATTGCATTTCCAGTTTGTCTGCCGGAAATATTCTGCATTTCGCCGAAAGCATTGCGCCAGTCGATCTTTGCAGAAAGTTCATTGATAAAATCTACTCGCGATGAAACGCCAGGATAACGCGAAATACCTTGTATTGCAAGAATTTCAACTTGTTCACTTTTAAGAGTCTTCACGAGTTCGATTATATTATTTCGTTCAATTCTCTTGCTAAAATTGGCAAGATTGATGCTTGCAATCTGAATGGTGATCTCGGGTTTTTTTGCTACCGCTTCCTTCTCGGCTTTCGGCGGCGTTGCGCAGCTGTACAGGCACAACATCGTTGGTGCAAGTATGCATGCACGTAACATGATTGTCTTCATCGGGTTTATCATAAAAGAATTTAGGGAAATATAAAAGGTTCGCTTCATCAATTCACAATGTGGTACCTAGATATCTTATATTTGTTTTGATGTAAGATACATGTTCAACGGTTCGAATACAAATTCAGTCCAGCCAATTTTATGGCTTTGCCGTTCGCCGTCATTCGGAAAACCTGAGTGTTTCAAGGTGAGCTTCGTTCCGGTTTTTGTCGGTTTGAAGTGACACGTGACGATAGATGCTTTGTTTTCCTTCGCCCATTCCGAAGGTTTCCATGTGAAGGAAAGCCGTTTGCCTGATTCGTACGCGAGTACTATTCCTTTTACCCAGCCATCGAACAGTTCCATCTTTCCGCCGATAGTCGGTTGTACTTTCCCATTCTGACCACTCCATTTGGCTATCTGGCGTACATTTGTGAGAGCCGTGAATACGGCTTCAGGTGAAAATGGAAACGATGCAGCGATGGTGAATGATTTTGTTTTCATTGTCCGTCCTTTGATCTTTATTGTCGCTTCGTGTTGAAACAATCTGGTGGTTTGTTAATCTTTTTGTTTTGCTATATTCATTTGCTCAACGGCACACTCCGGGCAAATACCATGTGTCACTGCCGGTGCACCGCTATCGCGGAGATAATCTTCAATGGGTTTCCACTCGCCGTTTTCCGCGCGATATTTTTTACACCATGCACAAAGCGGAAGCAAAGTTTCCAAATCTTGAATCCGCTTTTTTTCCTTTTTCTGGAACTCGATTGTTTTAAGAAATCCGTAAACAAGAAGCAATATTCCTAAAACATCGCAAATGTTGCCGGCGTTTGTCAAAATTAAATCAAAACTTTCGCGCTTCCAGCCAAGCGGAGACGACGAGTAGCGAGATATTGATAAGTCAAGAATAACATCCGAAATTCTACCGATGGATAAGAAAACAACAGCAATCGCAATTGGAATTAAAGACTGAAACTGTTTCCGCTGTTTCCAGAGCAAGTTAAATGCCCAGCAAAGCAAGAAAAAACTAACAATATCAGGCAAGAAAGTAAAATTCATATTATCTCCTCTTGAGCAATTATAATATAAATCATATCATTTCCATCTGCCGGCTATCTTTGTGCCGCATTTGAAGCACGTTCCGTTTGATATTCGGTTACGCAATACCTGGAACCCTCGGCGCTCAATAAGCAGTTCGTTACAAGAATAACAATACGTATTCTCGTAGTTGCGCGTTTGTCCCGGACGATTGCCTGTATAGACAAAGTGCAATCCTTCTTTGTAACCGATCTCTGCCGCACGAATGAGTGTGGAGATGGGAGTGAACTCTTCACCTGTCACTTTATATCCCTGGTGATATGCCGTCACGTGCCAAGGAATATCAGGCGAGACGGAATGAATAAATTTGGCGATATCGGTTAATTCTTCGTTTGAATCATTCATTCCCGGAACAACAAGCGTAACGACTTCAACCCACTTACCGCGCTTGTGCAGAGATGGGATTGTGTCAAGCACATGCTGCAGCACTCCGCCCATTTGTCCATATGCTTTTTGACGGAATGATTTCAAATCAACTTTATAGAGATCAATCCACGGCTGAAGATAGTCGAGCACTTCCGGCGTGGCATTGCCGTTCGACACATACGAAGTAACAAGTCCGGCCTTCTTTGCAAGTTTGAATATTTCTACAGCCCATTCAGTTGTAATGAGCGGTTCGTTGTAGGTACTGGTGATGATTGGCGTTTTATGCCGAAGAGCAAGACGAACAATTTCTTCAGCCGTTATTACCTCGATAGTAGAAACGGCATGAGGATCGCGCAGAGTTTGTGAGGTTATCCAGTTTTGACAAAATGAGCAATGAAAATCGCAGCCAAGCATACCGAAACTTAAAGTAGAAGATCCCGGATAGGCATGAAAAAATGGTTTCTTTTCTATTGGATCAATTGCAATACCGGAGACATACCCCTGCGGAACAAATAGCGTTCCGTGTCGATTGAATCGAATTTTGCAAATTCCATCCTTATCCGGCGGGACTTTACATCGATGTCCGCAAGCAAAACACTGCACCCAGTTATTTGATAACTTGGTGTATAGTTCGCCTTCTTTCGTATGGTCAGCAAGGATATCTTTCAAAGTAACTTCGGGCATCACTCACCTCGGCAGTAAGGTACGGTGAATGGTGTGCGATGTCAAGCGTAACAATTGTCTCTGTGAATCTCCTGTCCGGTTATTTCGACAGCAGGTGAGGATAAACGGAACCTCTTCGTATCACTTCAGTGTTCAATAATTGATTCAAATTAATATTATTTTAAATTCAAATATGCAAAAACAAAAACTCATTGTTATTTCGTCTGTTCTGGTCGATGTCATCGGATTCGGCATTGTCATTCCTATCTTGCCGTTCTATGTTACGGAATTCGGCGCTTCGGCAGTCATCGTTACGCTTTTATTTGCCACATTTTCCTTTTTTTCGTTCTTGAGTGCGCCGCTGCTCGGAGCGTGGTCAGATAGAATCGGACGAAGACCGATCTTTCTTCTCAGTGTTGCCAGCACGGCAATAGGATGGTTCGTCTTTGCGAGTGCACATTCTCTTTGGATGCTTTTCCTTGGCCGTATTATCGACGGATGCGCTGCAGGAAACTTCACGACGGCACAAAGTTATATGGTAGATCTTGCGAAAGATGAAAAGGAGCGGTCCGCAAATATTGGACTTATTGGAGCGGCATTCGGTATAGGATTCATTTTAGGCCCTTTGATTGGCGGTGCGTTAAGTAAAGTGTCGCATGCATTTCCATTTTGGATCGCGGGTGCACTTGCCACAACAAACGCTGTCTCTGCATTTTTCTTTCTACCAGAGACACATCATAAACGCGATGCGCACAGTCCGATGAATTTTAATCCACTTGCACCGCTCATGCGAGCAGCACGAGATGAAAAATTGCGCCCGCTTTATTTCACATGGTCATTCTTTGCCTTCGCCATTGTAACAAGCCAGACAGTCTTCGGTCTATTTGTAAAAGATGTGTTTGGATTTAGCGCGTTTCAAACCGGGATGATGTTCACGATGGTCGGTGTGATTGTTGTGATGAACCAGGGCTTTCTACTTAAGAAGTTTTGGCTGGAAAAATTTTCGGAGTCAAAACTTGAAATTATGATGCTTCTAGTGCTAGCGATTTCCTCTCTCATGGTCTCGACAGAAATCTTATTGTTGTTTTATCTGAGCTTTCTTGGTTCAGGAACAGGCCAGGCTATACTCCGCGTTGTTATTACAAGTCAAGCTGCAGCCGCAGCCGATCCTTCAAAGAAAGGAGAGACGATGGGAGTTCTCTCTGCGCTGATGTCTGCATATATGGTGATAGCACCGATTCTTTCTGGCTTTTTGTACGAGATTCATCATTCTGGACCGTACATACTATCAGCTGTGTTGTTAATGCTCGGCGTTTATTTTGCATTGATGTTCAAGAAGCGGCGTGAAAAGAATCCAACAAGTTTACATATAGCCTGAATGTCTTCCTCAAAATAGTTCTAAGATAATTAGAAATATTCTTGTATTATTGTAGCGATGTTGTTTCATCATCGCAGCCTAGATTTTTTCATCCCCAAATATTTATTCTTGCATAAGGAAAATTATGGGTGGATTTTTTGGCAGTATCGCAAAACATTCCTGTGTGTCGGATGTTTTTTACGGCACCGATTATCATTCTCACCTCGGCACAAAAAGGGGAGGAATGTCATTCTTCTCTCAAGAGAACGGATTTCAGCGTGCCATTCATAGTCTAGAAGACGGATATTTCAGAAATAAATTTGAAGCCAATATTACCGGCTTCACAGGAAATCTTGGAATCGGTGTCGTCAGCGATACTGACGCTCAGCCGATTCTTGTTACATCGCATATGGGACGCTTTGCTGTGGCAACGGTAAGCAAGATTGTCAACATTGCAGAGTTAGAAAAGCGATGCCTAAAATTGCGGCACACATTTACAGAAACGAGTCAGGGTGCAATTAATCCAACTGAACTGGTTGCAATGCTGATTGCCGAAGGGGATGACTTTACATCCGGTATACAAAATGTGTATGATCTTGTGAAAGGTTCTTGCTCCATATTGATTTTAACTGAGGATTGCATTATTGCGGCCCGCGATAAACTTGGAAGGACACCCATTGTTTTAGGAAAGAAAAAAGAAGCGTATGCCGTTGCTTTTGAAACATGCGCATTCCCGAACCTGAACTATGAGATTGAAAAATATATAGGCCCCGGAGAAATTATACGTATCACGGCAGATGGATATGAACAATTGCGCAAGCCGAATGATAACATGCAAATATGTTCATTTCTCTGGGTGTATTATGGTTATCCGCCATCGTTTTATGAATGCAAAAATGTCGACGAATGCCGTTACCGCTGCGGTGCAGCACTTGCCAAGAGAGATTCTGTAGAGGCGGACTTTGTTGCAGGCATTCCTGATTCCGGCATTGGGCATGCGATGGGATACAGTAACGAAAAAAGAATTCCGTTAAAAAGGCCCTATGCAAAATACACGCCTACATGGCCGCGGAGTTTTATGCCGCAAAGCCAACATATGCGTGACTTAGTTGCCAAAATGAAGCTCATACCAAATGAATCGGTGATAAAAGGAAAACGAGGAATATTCCTTGATGACTCGATTGTGCGGGGCACCCAGCTGAAAGATAACGTGCGTGATTTGCATGATGCGGGTATGAAGGAAGTTCACATGCGTATCGCATGTCCACCTCTCACATTTCCATGTGAGTTTCTTAATTTCAGCCGCTCTAGATCTAACATGGATCTCGCATCGTACATTGCAGTCAAAGAACTTACCGGTAGAGAAGATTGCGATATGAAAGGGTATTCTGATCCCGAAAATGATAAATACAAATCTATGGTAGAACAAGTTAGGAAGAGACTTGATTTTACATCTTTACAATATCAGAAACTGGATGATCTGGTCGAAGCGATAGGACTACCCAAGGAGAAACTCTGCACACATTGCTGGGATGGATCAAGTTATTTTTAGCATCGTGACAATGCCAATATAGCAATCGACAACGAACTGCATATTTTAACTCATTTGTTTGAACATGTAGAGCTTCTTTATACTTTGTGTTCAGAATAGGGGGTAATATGATAGTAAAATGGCTTCTTGTCGGCATCACCATTGTAACCATTGGTTTCTTTCTTCCGGGCAATTCGCCAGAATTGTGGCCCTCGATGGATACTGCCGGAATAATTGCAATGCTTTACATTGCAGCACTTATGATCTATACATTAAGGTATCCTTTCCCAGTACGGACACGCATTATCGCTGTGATTTGCAGTATTGTCGTCTTGGGTTGTATCATCACGACATGGATCACCTCGGAAAATCAAAGTTATTGGCAGAAAGAAACGCTTCTTTCGATTAGAAGTATTATTGGCCGTGACTTGATTTTATCTGAAGTACCGAATGACCTCATCGAAGTTCTTGAGCTCTTTCATACTCAAGGAAAAGTAAAGAATACTACTCTTGGTCAAATATTTCAGCAAACATATCCACATGCTCCCGTGCAATCAAATATCCATCAGTTACACGAGGCATGGGATACCTCAATGGTATGCACATTGACTGTTTTAACAGATACTCAAGTAATAGTCGTTGCGCAAGATAGATACGCACGAGGAAGAAATCCGCTTTTTGAAAATATCAATGGCAAAAAAGGGACCATACAGGAAAAATTTATTCTCACAGAGCAAGGAGTAAACCATGAATCAGAAAATTGATACTCCTGAACCGGATAAAAAGAAAGAGCCGTTGGGTTTCTCTAATGATTTTATATTCATGCTTGTCATTCTCACTGGCGCTGTGCTCTTTTCACTTTTTTTCAATTATTATTTCCTACCTGATCGAACATCTGATAGAAATTTCGGCATTACCTCTTCGCCTTGGAATAAAGCATCAAACTTAACCATAAAGAATAGTGAAAAAGAATTCTCAGGCAGCCCGCTTGATCTTGTTCCTTTTTCTCAGCGTCTTTATTTGCTCATCAGCATTCTTCTTTTTATCATTGCACCGGCCCTCTTTTTCTTGGGTTGGAAGAAACGATACGAAGAAAAAACGACAGAAAAGAATAATAATGTTCCTCGAGCATATACGATATTGTCAATAATTGGAGGTTCCTTTATTCTTGCCTTGGCAATCTATTCTTTTTTGAAAATGTATATAGAAATAAAAATAATAGATAACCCATTGAGAGCCTCGACGGCAATCCAAACCAACAAGGACAATATCATCAATGATCTCAATGCGACTGCCTGGCAAGTGCATCAGTATAAAGCATTGCCTCATGAATTGGGCGGTGGTCATGGATCGTTTATTGGATATATATTACCAGTTAAACTTTCAGAGACTGAAAATGGCACATATACAACATCCGGTATGGATAGTACTGTTATTCTCACCGGCCAATCAAAGATTTATTCGGATGCCAGTGTTAAAGTGCGAATAGATAACCATGGAAAAATGAGTGATTGGCAATATTTCGGTAAGTTTAAAGAGTAAGAGTATATCGTTTTTGTAGTAAGGAGAAAGAAAATGCTCAGAACGGATAAGAAAATTCATATTGATTGGAGGTGGGTAGGAATTGGGTATTGTTTTATGGTTGTCGTTCTTTTATTACCCGGCATTATTTTCAGCGTTGTGCTGGTCTATATAAATATTAATATTTTAAACGTCCTGATTAACACCCCCACTATAGTCCGATTAATTGCCACCCTTGAAACTATAGTCATTGCATTCTATATCGGCTATCGCTCAAAAGGGAAAGCAATATTTGAACCGGGTATTTCAGCATTATTGTATTACGGAACAATGGCAGTGAGTCATTATTCTATACCTAAAACCATTGGTTTCTATTACTTTTGGGCAGTTGTGGTATTTTCTTATACTTCGATGAGTGCTTGGATTGGTAAGTTAGTACAGGCGCGAATAAACCGTGGTACTGTCGCACAAATCGATGAATAATAATATCTCACAAATTCATGTGTATAATTTTTGATCCGTTGAATCCGTTAAATTTTGTAGACGACGCTGTACTGTACGCTCCGATATTGTCAGTTAAAAGATAATCGCCAACTTCCAGGCTTGCCGGCAGTTCCGCCGATAACGTAATTTTATCGAAACTGTCGCATGTGGGTCCGACCACTGCGCATATTTCTTTTTCACCTTCCTTCCAAGCACTGAAGTTCGGAATCCAATGATCGTATACTACTCCAGAAAAAGTATGATACACCCCATCATTGATATGATAGAATACTTTTCCATCTCTGCGGGCTTTGCCGATGATTTCAGAAACGAGCGTCGCGGCGGTTGCTACCATGAAACGTCCAGGTTCAGCAAGAATTTCAATGTCATCCGGGAACAGCCTTTTGAATTCTGAATTCAATAAACCGGCAAGAACTTTAAATTCCGGTACTTGCGGATCGTACGGAACTGGAAATCCGCCGCCAATATCTACCAAATTGAGATTGAATCCTTTTCTACGGGCATCGTTAAAAATCTCTGAAGTGATAGCAAGCGCTGCTGTGAAATTGTCGAAATTTGTACATTGGCTGCCTACGTGAAAACTAATACCTTCAACCTTTAATCCCATATCGAATGCTTGTTGTATCAGTTTTTGTGCATCGGCAGGTTCGGCGCCAAATTTTGAACTCATTTCAACTTGTGAACCGGTATCTGGAACTTTCAGCCGCACAACCAATCCTGCAGTCTCGCAATGATCTTTTAGCTTTTTCAGTTCGTCGCTATTGTCAAATGTCACCAAGGGTTTGTATTGCTTGATCTTGCTCAGCGTGATTTTGTCTTTGATTGTGTTGGAAAAAATAATCTTATCCCAGACAAAATGCTTTTTATCTTTTTTGTCGAAATGTTTTATATACTGGTACACCTGCATGAATTCGTTGTATGATGCTACATCAAAACTGGATCCTTCTTTGAACAAAGTCTCGATAATCTGCTGAGTGGAATTTGCTTTGACTGCGTAATAACACTGAACCCGCGGTAAGTGTTTTTTAAATGTCCGGTAGTTTTCCCGAATTTTATCGTGATCGAGTATGAACAACGGAGTGCCATGCTGTTCTACTAATTTCAGAAGCGCTTCTTTCATTTCTATTTCTTTCCTTGTTGTATAAAAATAAAACCGCTCAGTGCGTGAAGCATATCTTCAGCGTTCTTTGCGGTCTATTGAGTCTCGTAGGAAATTATGCAAAAAGCTTATTCATAAGCGATTTTAATTCCTCAACTTCTTTATTGTTTTCAAGATACGATTTGATAAGTTTCTGCCGAAGTTCATCGCCGCGATCGTACAGTCGTTTCAGTTTCTTTGGCTTTGTTGTTTGTATGACATAAGCCGCCATGAGTGGAAAGGCAATAGTCGAATCTACATATGCGGTTACCGTTTCGTCAAGTTTAGTAGGATCTATTTTACCCCAGCTGGCCGCTTCGCTTGGCGGTGCACCGGAAAGACCGCCAGTGTCCGGTCGTGCATCGGTGATATTAATATCATAATCCTGACCTGCTTCAGGAATCATCAATACTTCCTGAATTTGCGGCTCAGTTTGTAGCATAAAATTCTTGGGGCTGCCGCCGCCGATGAGAATAACGCCGGTTTTTCCTTTTTCATATTGCTTGGCGTTCAGTATGATGGCGGTCGAGTCGTTGACGTCGATACTCGGATTAATCTTGAGTTTGAATCGATCGAGCATTCCGGATGCTTCTGCAAGCAATTCCAATCCAGCTACATTCATACCAATTGTTGAATCGCCGGGGGAGGATGTGAAGACTGGAATACCATTTCGATATGCAGCCGCGAGCACACTTACCTGACCGATATTACTCTTATGCTCGTATTCATTGATCACTTTGCCAAGATGATAATAGTATTCCCGGGTTCCCATCTCCTTTTGGAATTCAGGACGCAGCATAATTTTCCGTAAAATTTTATCTGACTCCATCAGTACATCTTGATAATCAAAAAGGATGTCGTAAATTCTTGTCACCCCTTTGTCGCGAAGATCGGCATCATCCACGTTATGACTACCGCGGAAGAGCGGCATATTGAAAGCAAAATGGAGATCGTGGTACATATTCGCACCGGTTGCAACGAGCCAATCTACAAATCCATGATTCATTAATGGAATAATGGTCGATGGACCGAGTCCTGCGGGTGTCATTGCACCTGCAATACTCAAACCAATAGTCACATCTTCCTGGGAGTATTTATCACGCAGTAATTGACACGCCGCTCTCAGTCTTCCGCCATTGTAAGCATCCATGTTGTCAATAACGGATGCAAGAGTACTCTCTTTGGAAATTGGTGCGGGAAGAACACGCTTTCCGGTTAAATATTTATCTTTGCCCGGACATTCTTTCTTATGTTCCATAATCATTCCTTTTTCCGTCTCGTAGTTCTTCACTTATCTTTTATCTTCTCTATCAACTCTAACGCTTCTTTCCGAAAGACATCATCGTCTTCGTCTTCTTTAGGCAACGTTGCAATTTTTATCAAATGCCCGCGCGCCTTTCCATATTCATCCATCTCAACGTAGGCGCGGGCACAATCGAGTCGGTACATTATAAAGTTCGGACGTAATTCGATTGATTTTTCGTAATTCTTTATTGCATCATCCATGTTTGCCCAACCAATTCCCAATGGCCAGCGAACAAACTTTGGTTTCTCGCAAAGCTTTGCATTTGTGCGCCCCAGTACGTAGTATGCTGCCGGCTCTGTTACATCGAGAGAAATTGCTTTTTCACAATCTGCCCTTGTTTGTTTAACGAGACTCAGCGATTCAAAAACACCACGGAAGAGTGCAATGCGACCATTCGCAATTGCTTCTCTTGTATACCCCATTGCACCCTGAGGGTTGGCAGCAATCGCTTTTTTTGCATAGTCTAAAGACTTCTCATAAAATTCCAGTTGCTTTTGTTTTTCTGCATCCGTTTTACCGGAAAGATGTTCACCGATGTCAACATAAGTGCGGCTCAGTCGCCAGAGGATTTCATAATCATTTGGTGAAAGAGAAAGCGCTTCGTTGTACTTTTCCAATGCTTTCTTGTTGTCAAACACTTTTTCTGAAAAGTTATTTCCTTCCGCAATCAATTGACTGACTTTGTTTGAATCGTCTGCAACGGTTGCCGCGTAAACGTTCGCTGCAGACACACAAAGGCCAACAAAAAGAATGAGTAACAGAGAATTGGAAATGTGTTTCAAGGTATGATCCTCCTTGATATGTAAGTGAAGAAAAATGCCAAATGAATTGTTGTATGATACCAAAGAATTATGTTATGAATTTCGCCCTTGAAGCTTTTTAAGCTCATCGCGCAGTTGCGCCGCTTTTTCATAATCTTCTTTGGCGATGGCGTCCTCAAGACGTTTTGTCAATTGTTCGAGCTGAGAAAGCTGGGGATTAGGTGGTTCTTCCTGTTCAGGTTTCGCATTGGGTGGAATTGCTTTTTCTTCTTCTCCGCCTTCAGACACAAACGACGCTTCTGCCATTACTTTTTCGGCAACATAAATTGGTGCACCGTACCGTACAGCGATCGCAATCGCATCGCTCGGGCGCGAGTCTATTTCTTGTGTGTCAAGATTGATGCGGGCGTAGAAGGTGCCATCGCGTAATTCGCTAATCAGGACATCTATGAGCTCGCCGCCAAGCAGATCGATAAGATTCTTTATGAGATCGTGCGTCAGCGGACGCGGAGGTTTGATGCCTTCCATTTCTAATGCAATGGATTGTGCTTCGAACGCACCGATGATAATAGGCAGCCGGCGTGCCCCGTTGGTCTCTTTTAAAATCAGCGCGTATGCACCGCCGCTGGCTTGACTGCTGGACAATCCTAGAATATCGACTTGAACTTTGTCCTCTGTGGACATATTATTTCCCGAGAAGCTTTTTCGCTTCGAGCATGATTGCAGGAACGATTACAAATGCATCGGCCACGATACCATAATCAGCAATCTGAAAAATAGGTGCGTCTTTGTCTTTGTTGACGGCAACGATATACTTTGAGGATGACATACCGGCAAGATGTTGAATAGCTCCCGAGACTGCCACAGCAATGTAGAGTGATGGTGAAACAGTCTTTCCGGTTTGTCCAACTTGCTCATTGTGCGGACGCCAGCCGGCATCAACAACGGCGCGCGAAGCTCCGACAGCTCCACCAAGAACATGAGCGAGGTCTTCAATCATTTTAAAATTCTCCGGACCCTTCATTCCGCGTCCGCCGGTAACGATAATATCCGCTTCTGCAACATCTATTTTGCCGGATGCTTGCATCGTTTCAATGACAAGCGATGCGAAATCTGATTCGGCAAGAGGAATATCCATGACCTCAACAGTTGCCGCGGCACCGGTGCTTGCTCCGGCGGGAAAGACATTAGGACGAAGCGTAAAAACCTTAACAGCCGAATTGATTTTTATTTCGGTCAGCGCTTTGCCCGCATACACGGGACGTGTTGCGATAATATTGCCGCCATCAACTTTTAAAGCTGTGCAATCTGAAGCAAGGCCGGCATCAAGTTTCACGGCAATACGCGCCGCTGCATCCTTGCCCATTGCTGTTGCAGAAAGAAAAATGATATCTGCCTGTTCTTTTTTTGCCGCCTCCGCAATGATTTTGGCGTATGCGGTGGAAGAATATTTTCCAAGTTTCGATTGTTCGACGATAAGAACCTTCGATACGCCGTATCCGCCAAGCTCGCCGGCAATGGCTTGCACTTGATCGCCGATAACCAAAGCAATGACGTCTCCGCCTGTTTGATCTGCGATTGTTCGAGCTGTGCGAATAACTTCAAATGCCGACTTTTTAAATTTATTGTCTCTTTGTTCTGCGAATGCAAGTATTTTCATATCAATTCAAAAAGAAAAATTATTAAATAAAAAACAGTTTACTGCTCATCTAAAATTATATATCGAAAAGAATCAAATAACCTTGGCTTCTTCGTGGAGCAAGCGGATCAACTCCGGTACTGCGCTCACATCGGTTCCGATAATTTTTCCGGCGTTCTTGGAAGGAGGTTTACGCATTGCCAGCACTTCTGCTTTCACTTGCGATGGTGTTGGCACTTTCTCTTCGATGGGCTTGCTCTTGGCCGACATAATTCCTTTGAGCGATGGATACCGCGGTTCGTTCAATCCCTTTTGTGCCGTGAACACTGCGGGAAGTGTTGTTTGAACTTTCTCTTTGCCGCCTTCGATTTCGCGTTCTGCAATTGCACTACCGTTCGCAATATCCAATTTTACCGCGACAGAAATGGAAGGCAATCCCAGCATTTCTGCAACCATAGTTCCAACCGCCGCATCATCTGAATCGACAGATTGTTTACCGAAGAAAACAACATCGGCAGAAATTTCTTTAAGCTCATCGGCAAGTGCGCGGGCAACAGCAAAAGAATCGCGCAGTGAATCATCTTTCAATAGAACTGCTCTATCAACGCCCATCGCCAGTGCTTTGCGCAATGTTTCTTTGTGCGAGTCGCCGCCAAGCGATATGGCGATTACTTCGCCGGTGTTCTTTTCTTTTAACCGAAGGCATTCTTCAATAGCGTATTCATCGTAAGGATTGAGAACGAACGTCATACCGGTTTTATCAATATTCTTCCCATCTGACGCAATATTGATTTTTGCCGCCGTATCAGGTACATGGTTAATACAAACTGCAAGTTTCATAGTGTGTTTCGTTATTAGTAATGGATGATTGCCTATTTATAAAATAGGAAAGTTTTCATAAACGAACAAGTCTCATCAAGAGTAGACTCGTTGTTATCTATAACCATTGTTTGAGGAGAGATGGTTCCACATTCCCGCCGCTGATGATGGCACAGATTTTCTTACCGGATAACTTGAGAACATTATGGAAGACAGCCGCCGGAGCAACTGCGCCGGTCGGTTCGACAATAATTTTCATACGCTGCATGCAGTAGCGCATCATCTCGATCACCTGTGTATCGGTCACAGTGATAACGTCATCGACATACTTCATAATAATTTCAAAGTTGCGTTTGCCAACAGACTGCGTTCGCATACCGTCGGCAATGGTATCTGGCGGAGCAATGCGTACGATTTCTTTTTTTCGAAATGACTGCTGGCAGTCGTTCGCCGGTTCAGTCTCCACGCCGATGACCTTGATATGTGGAAAAAAATGCTTTGCGGCAACGGCACATCCACTGATAAGACCGCCGCCGCCAACAGGAACAAAAAGATAGTCGATCGAAGTACGTTCCTGTGCAACTTCCAGCATCAACGTTCCTTGTCCAGCGATAATTTTATCATCATCGAATGGAGGTACCATTGCATAGCCAAATTGCGTCTGCAATTTTTTTGCAACTCGTTCCCTGTCATCAGAAGAATCTTCGCAAAAAACAACCTCGGCACCGTATGATTGAGTCGCATCGACTTTAATGCGAGGAGAATTCTTCGGCATAACAACAACAGCTTTTACATGTAACAGCTTGGCGGCAAGTGCTACCCCCTGTGCATGATTACCGGAGGAATGTGCTACAATACCCCTGTGTTTCTCGTCCTGCGTAAGCGAAGCAATTTTATTGTATGCGCCGCGAATTTTAAATGCACCAACCCGTTGAAGATTCTCTGCTTTCAAAAAGATTTCGTTGCCGCATATCTCGTTCATCCTGCGAGAGGTAAGGAGCGGAGTTTTATGAACCACCGGTTTGACGATGGTATACGCAAGTTCAATATCAGTAACTGAAATCATATAAATTTCGCTATTTTATGCAGTTGCAAAGTAGAGAAAATGATTTTCTTTGACAAGAGAAAAAAAATACTTGACACTCTGGAAAAAATTCTCTAATCTTTTATCAGAGTAAAGTATGAAAAAATATCAGAGTAAAGTATGAAAAAACCAAGTATAAAAGAAGTTGACGATCTGTATAACGCTATTCTCCAGCTCAATTCAGTGGATGAATGCCGGCGGTTCTTTCGCGATCTGCTCACAGAATACGAAATTAAAGAATTCGTAGAACGCTGGAAAGCAGCGCAGATGCTGGCAGACGGCATCCCGTACACGCAAATCGAAGCTGAAACCGGGTTGAGCACACGCACAATCGCCCGCGTAGGCAGATGGCTGAAAAAGGGTAAGGGCGGATATTCGATGATGTTAAAACGAACGACAAAATAACAATACATTTTTTTTGGACTAAACACTTTATCAGGATAAAGTATGCTTGCGACAAATGGAAGAATGAAAATAGCAATCCAGCGGAACGGACGTCTTACCGAAGATTCGGTTTCGTTGCTCCGTGCATGCGGATTAAGTTTTGAATTTCAAAAACAAAGTCTCTACTCACCCTGCAACAACTTTGACCTGGATGTGCTGGCGATTCGGGATGATGATATTCCTGAATATGTGCAGGATGGTGTTGCGGATCTTGGAATCATCGGAGAAAATGTACTGCAGGAGCGAAACGCCCATGTCCATCTCCTTGCACCGCTGGGATTCGGCGGATGTAAACTCATGATCAGTGTGCCGCAGAGATCTGCTGTTCGTAAAATCTCGGACTTGAATGGTCAGCGTATCGGCACAACGTATCCTACAATTCTCAAATCATTTTTAAAAGACAATAAGGTACGTGCGGAAATTGTCGAATTGAGCGGTTCGGTGGAATTGGCTCCGAGCCTTAATGTTGCCGATGTCATTTGTGATATAGTCTCAACCGGCACCACTGCAAAGATGTACGGTTTGCGCACATTCTGCACCGTATTAGAATCACAGGCAGTGCTGGTAGCAAATCCGGCATCGATGCGCGATAAGAAAAAACGCGCAGTTATCGATCGACTCATGATTCGTGTTCATGGTTCGCAGGAAGCTGGCGGCAAGCGTTATCTTATGATGAATGCACCGGCTGATTCTGTCGCGAGGTTGAAGCGTGTTATTCCGAGTTTGAAAAGTCCGACGGTGGTGCCGCTTGCAGAAACGGGCATGGTAGCAATTCACTCTGTCGTGGCAGAAGATGTATTTTGGGATGTGATGGAAAAACTTAAAAAGGCAGGCGCCAGTGATATTATTGTGGTGCCTATTGAAACGATTATCCGATGAAGATTTATTCTGAAAATACATTGACGAGAGAAGAACGCATTTCTCTTCTTCAGCGTCCGAGCACTCTACAAAGCGATTCTGGGAATATCATTCAGGAAGTGTGCCTCACGATCAAACGGCGTGGCGACGACGCGGTGCATGAGTATAGCAGAAAGTTTGATAAAGCGGAAGTGCAAACAATTCGTGTATCGTCAGAAGAATTTGAAGCGGCAAAAAAACAGCTCTCACCTGAATTTAGAGACGCATTACATGTTGCATCAAAAAATATCTGTACGTTCCATGAATCTCAGTTGAATAAAACACAGCGTATCACAACAATGGAAGGTGTTGTATGCTGGCGTGAAGCTCGCCCTCTTGAACGGGTTGGTTTATACGTGCCTGCTGGTTCGGCACCGTTGCCGTCAACAGTATTGATGCTTGGAATACCGGCAGTGCTTGCTGGATGTTCGCGCATCGTGTTATGTTCACCGCCGAAGACGAATGGCACTGTCGATCCGCTCGTGCTTGCAGCCGCAGCAATGATTGGAATTACTGAAGTGTACAAAGTTGGCGGTGCACAGGCAATTGCAGCGATGGCATACGGAACAGAAACCATTCCGAAGGTTCATAAAATATTCGGTCCGGGCAATCGCTACGTGACCGCTGCGAAACAATTCGTTTCGACCGATCCTGAGGGTGCAGCAATTGATTTACTTGCTGGACCATCTGAAGTTCTTATTCTTGCTGATGAAACAGCGAATCCGGAAGTTGTAGCGTATGATTTGCTCTCCCAGGCAGAACACGATGCTGATGCTCAGGTTGTGCTGGTAACAACAAGTGAATTATTAGCGAAGGAAGTACTGCGAATTTTACCGCAGAATGCATCAGAATTTCCACGGAATAAAATTGTCGAGTCATCATTGGAACACGGCTACATTGTTATTGCGAATTCATTTGAGTCGGCTGTGAGATTTTCTAACGATTATGCGCCGGAGCATCTCATCATCAATATGCAAAATGCTGAAGCAATTGTTCCATCGATTATGAATGCCGGATCTGTGTTTGTGGGACAATTTGCTCCAGTAACGGCGGGAGATTATGCGTCGGGCACAAACCATACGTTGCCGACCAGCGGTACTGCCCGCTGGGCAAGTGGAGTCTCACTTGATAGTTTTCTGAAAAATGTTACGTTTCAATCTATTACGAAATCTGGCCTTGAAAGCTTGGCACCGACATTAACCGCGTTTGCGTCTGTCGAGGGTTTACAGGCACATGCCCGCGCTGTCACATCCCGACTTTTAAAGTAATAGCTCAATCATATGAATATAGAATCACTTATTCGAGCAAACATTCGCGCATTGAAACCGTATCACAGCGCGCGTCAGGATTTCCTCTCCGGTATTCTTCTTGATGCCAATGAGAATTCTTTTGGAAGCTCACTGATAGTTGATGACGTATCTCTTAACCGTTATCCTGATCCATATCAGTGTGAATTGCGAACTGTCCTTGCCGACATGAATGGCGTTGGAGTAGAGAATGTATTTGTTGGTGTGGGATCGGATGAAGTTATTGATCTGCTCGTGCGCGTGTTTTGTGAACCGAAGCGTGATTCTGTCCTTCTCTTGGAACCGACGTATGGTATGTATCGTGTCGCTTCGTCAATTCAAAATGTTCAAATTCATCCATGCCTGCTGACCGACAAATTCCAAATTGATCTTGATGCAGTGAAAAAGACAATCGATGAAACGACGAAGCTGATCTTCTGTTGTTCACCAAACAATCCAACAGCAAATTTATTATATTCAAAAGATATTCTTGCATTGTGTGAACTTGGAGCTATGGTCATTGTTGACGAAGCGTATATAGATTTTGCACGATCAACATCGATGGGAAAACAATCGTCCAAGCATCCTAATTTAGTTGTGATGCGCACACTTTCAAAAGCGTGGGGATTGGCTGGAATTCGTCTCGGGTACTGCATAGCCGATCCGATTGTTATATCTTTTATGATGAAGGTTAAAGCGCCCTACAATATAAACGCGCTGACAAGCCGGGCAGCGCTGCAAGCGCTTCGCAAAGGAGAAGAAGTGCGCCGAACGATTGATTTAATTGTGGAAGAACGCGAATGGCTTTCCGCTCAACTGACAGCTCTACCGTGCATAGAACATGTTTTTCCATCTGACGCAAACTTCATTCTTGTTCGATGCAAAAATGCAACGGCTCTTTATAAATATTTGGCATCAAAAGAAATTATTATTCGTAATCGCACGACAGAACCGCTCCTGGAAAATTGTTTGCGTATTACCGTCGGTACTCGGCATGAGAACGAACAATTGATTCGTGCCATAAAGGAATATTGTGCATGAAAGTTATTTTTCTTGATCGTGACGGCACTATTATTGTGGAACCGCCAGATGAACAAGTGGATTCCTTGGAGAAGCTTGAATTAATTCCAGGCGTCATTCAAGGGCTGCGACTTTTGCAGAATCGTGGATATATTTTTGTGCTTGTGTCGAATCAAGACAATCTTGGATCATCAGCATATCCGAATGAAAAGTACGAAATCGTTCAGAACAAATT
Organism: Ignavibacteriales bacterium; assembly: GCA_026390575.1. Lineage (NCBI taxonomy): Bacteria > Pseudomonadati > Ignavibacteriota > Ignavibacteria > Ignavibacteriales > Ignavibacteriales bacterium. Next base: position 537,396 of record JAPLFR010000016.1, on the reverse strand, counting down.
AATGCGGTTGCTGAATGGTGAAGGAATTCAAATCAATGCTGTATTCATTTGCCCACATGGTGCAAATGAAAATTGTGCGTGTCGGAAACCCAAAACAGGTTTAGTAGACAAGTTTATTCGTTCTCATGAAGTCGATCTTTTTCGGTCATTTGTATTTGGAGATCGTGAGACGGATGTCCATCTTGCACGCAATATCGGCTGCAAAGCTATTCGCTTGACATCCAATGAATCAACGAGCGCTGATTTTAAAACTGGAAGCTTTATTGAAGCATGCCGTTATATCGTTCGATCGGATCGCTCGGCAGCCCTCAAGCGAAATACAGCGGAGACAAAAATTTCTGTGGAAGTATGTTTGGATGGTACAGGCAGTTATGAAATACATTCAGGTATCGGTTTCTTCGATCACATGCTTGCTTTACTAGCGAAACATTCCGGCATCGATATGAAAATCGAAGTACAAGGCGATCTTCAAGTGGACGAACATCACAGCGTCGAAGATACAGGGTTAACGCTTGGCGAAGCGATCCGGCAAGCGCTTGGCGATAAGCGCGGTATCGAGCGGTACGGATTTCTTCTGCCGATGGACGAATCGATGGCGCAAGTTGCGCTGGATTTGGGCGGGCGGCCATTCTGTTCGTTTAATGCGCCATTCGAGCGCGAAAAGGTCGGCGAATTTCCAACAGAATTAGTGGAAGATTTCTTCCGTGCATTTGCCGACGGCTTGCGGGCAAATCTCCATATTACTGTTGCCGGCAGAAACGACCATCATAAGATTGAAGCAATCTTCAAAGCGGTAGCGCGTGCGTTGCGGCAGGCGGTAACACAGAACGAACAAAATGCCGATGTGCTTCCTTCAACGAAAGGTATGCTGTGATTGGGATTATTAATTACGGTGCTGGCAATATTCGATCGGTAAGCAATGCGCTCAATCGGCTCAGTGTACCGCATTTTATCTCTCATGATTGCGGTGAACTTAATAAAGCCGATAAACTTATTTTTCCTGGAGTCGGCGAAGCACGAAGTGCGATGGATGCACTTATACGCGCTGGGCTCACTGATTGGCTGAAAGAAGTGACCGTTCCATTTCTTGGAATCTGTCTGGGAATGCAATTGTTATTTGAACATACGACAGAACGAGCCACCGATTGCCTCGGTATGATTTCCGGAACAAACGAGCGGTTCAAGAGCGAAAAGTCCAAACTCAAAGTACCACACATGGGATGGAACCAGGTTCAGCAGGATGGTAAAAATCCGTTATTCTCCGGAATTAAATTTGGCGAATATTTCTATTTTGTCCATTCCTATTACGCACCGATTGTTCCGGCAACCATCGGTATGACGGACTATGATGTACAATTCACATCAGCAATGCAACAAAAGAATTATTACGGGGTTCAATTCCATCCTGAAAAATCCAGCAAAGTCGGGTTGCAGCTTCTGAAAAATTTTATTGAATTATGCTCATAATTCCAGCAATCGATATTATTGACGGTAAATGCGTCCGCCTGCGTCAAGGCAATTACGATCAGAAAACTGTTTACGGGGCATCGCCTGCAGAGATTGCAAAGCAATTTGCGGAAGCCGGATTCACGTTTTTACACATTGTGGATTTACAGGGAGCAAAGGAAAAGAAGATTGTCAATTGGGATTCCATCGCATCTATCATCGCAGTGCCGGGATTACAAGTGGAAGTCGGAGGCGGAATTCGCACAACGGACGATATAAAGAAACTGATTGAAATCGGAGTGTCGCGCGTTGTGATCGGCAGTGCGGCGGCAAAGTCACCAGAGTTAGTAGAGTATTGGATTAAACAATTTGGCGCCGATAGGATTGTTGTCGGCATGGATGTGAAAGACGATACGGTTGCCATCAGTGGATGGTTAGAAGACAGTCATCGTGCGCCAATGGGATTTGTGCTGGACATGATAAGGCGTGGTGCAAAAATATTCATTTGCACCGATATTTCACGCGATGGAATGCTGGGCGGAGTGAATATTGATTTTTATCAAAATCTAAAATCTGCTTTCCCAAAACTATCCATTATCGCTTCCGGAGGCATCTCGACACTGGAAGATGTACAAGTATTGAAAAAAGCAGAGCTTGCCGGAGTGATTATCGGCAAAGCCATCTATGAGAATAAGCTGCCAATCGATGAACTTGCAAAGATGAACGGTGCCGTATGTTGACGAAACGTATCATCCCTTGTCTCGATGTGAAAGACGGTAGAACCGTGAAGGGCACAAATTTTTTGCAGCTTCGTGATGCTGGCGATCCAGTGGAGTTAGCTGCACGATATTCCGAAGAAGGCGCTGATGAATTGGTTTTTCTTGACATTAGTGCAACGCTCGAAGGGCGAAAAACTTTTTTACAAATGGTCGAACGTGTAGCGGAAGCTATTCAAATTCCATTTACCGTGGGCGGCGGCATTAGTACTGTGGACGATGCCGGACGTGCTTTAGATGCAGGCGCAGATAAAGTTTCGCTCAATTCTGCAGCGCTTGCGTGCCCATCGTTTATTGATGAGGCAAGCAAGCGAGTTGGCTCGCAATCGGTTGTCGTTGCTCTTGATGTTAAAAAAAACAATGGAAGCTGGACAGTATGGACAAAGGCCGGCACGGAATCAACGGGTAAAGACGCGCTTCTGTGGGCGGATGAAGTAGTTCAGCGCGGTGCCGGTGAGCTGCTTGTTACATCGATGGATCGCGACGGAACGACGGCAGGATATGATGTTGAGTTGCTGAGAGCTATATCGGATCGCGTTTCCGTTCCATTGGTTGCATCAGGCGGCGCCGGCAGTAAAGAACATTTGCGGGATGCAATCCTGCTTGGTCACGCCGATGCAGTGTTAGCGGCGAGCATTTTTCACTATAACAAAATTTCGATTTCCGATCTGAAATCATTTCTTCACGATGCTAATATTCCGGTGCGAATGTAATGGATACATTAAACTTTGAAAAATTAGGCGGACTTGTTCCTGCCGTTATTCAAGATGTGCGAACGAACCAAGTACTCATGGTTGGATTTATGAATCCGGAAGCGTTAGAAAAGACACTCGCCGACAAGAAGGTAACGTTCTGGAGCCGCACGAAAAAGCGTTTATGGCAAAAAGGAGAAACATCGGGTCATTTCCTTGAATTTGTTTCGTTGCAAACGGATTGCGACAAAGATTCGCTTCTCATCAAAGCAATTCCACATGGGCCTGTGTGTCACACGAATCAGTTTACCTGCTTTGGTGAAGATGAATCGATAGATGTAGGCAATGTGTTGTGCAGACTGGAAGAAACTATTCGCAGCCGTAAACAGATGATGCCGGAAGGATCTTATACTTCGAAATTATTCAAGGAAGGAACGCCGCGCATTGCGCAAAAAGTTGGCGAAGAAGGTGTGGAAGTTGCGCTCGCTTCGGTTCTTGGTGATAAAAAGCGTTTCACAGAAGAATCCGCCGATCTTCTCTTTCATCTTCTCGTGCTTTTGCGTCAACAGGATTTGACACTTGCAGATGTGACAAAAGAATTACAAAGTAGGATGAAATGACTTCCTCAAGTCAAAAAACAAATCTTGAATATCAAACAACTACCAAAAAATGTTGGATATTCAAATTTTGGAACTTGTTTGTTAAGATTTGAAATTTGGAATTGAACAATTAATCTTCATGAACAAACTCGTGTCCTGCATGCTGGAGAGCTTGCGTTGCCTTTACGAGATGTTCTTCCATCAGAAAGATGTAATCGGAATTGAAGGTAGAAACCGCAAATATACTGATCCCCGCATCGGTCAATGGCTTTACAAGAGAGACAAGAACACCAGTCGTATTCGATGGAATTTGCTCTGTTGTATGTATGCAGCGATATCCAATTTCCTGTTGACCTTTATCCGGTGCCATAAACTCTGGACTAATTATGGTAAGGTCTTCGTCTGTTCGCATGACGAAACACATCTCTCCCTTGGCAAAGACGGACGGCAGTTCTGCGAACTGCGGCATCTTGCTGATGGCAAACTTTTCATCGAGTAGCCGTAATTTCAACTTGTGGTCCATGTGCGCTATTCCTGTCAAAGGCAGGATGAATCTCCCCCATATTCTAATAATAGGGAAGATACAACTTCTCCACCAATCTCGCAAGGACATTTCGCACACGACTCTATTTAAATCTCGATTCTGAACAACGGCAAGTCCTGATTCTTCGGGCGTCCAGGCAGTTTTTTCCGCTTTGGCTTGCTGATACCAAAATGCATTTTCAATCGCTCTACGTCGTATCCAAATGGCAGCAGCAGCGTTTCCACGGCTCGCAGTGCAAGCTCGGTGTATTGCTCGATGTCATAGCCATCTTCGAACGCATACAGTGCGATGGGCTTGGCCTTTTCCGGCTTTTTCTTTCCAGATTGGTCTAAAATGATGAACTCTATCGACTCGCCCGCCGAGAGGTGCACCCCCATTGCTTCCACCATCTTTGAAACAACTGCACTGATACTGTTGTTGACGTATTCATCAGCTTCGTGCGTGATGTGACGTTTAAGGACCAATTCCATCGGGTTCGCGCGTCCGCTTTGAAGGAGTGAAATATAATTCCGGGCAACTTCCAACACTTCTAATACCAATGCCGATATTTCTTCAACAGTCTTGGCGGTTGACATCTTATCCAGCATCGCTTTTTGCATGTTCTTGATGAGCTTCGGCGTGTCGCGGCGCCGTGCCTCAATACCGCGCATTTTCAAATCGCCGTGCTTGTACCATCCAACATAATGATTCGCTGTAGTGATCAACGGATCTGTTTTGGAAGCGGGAAAGAGTATCCAATTATAAATGCCTTCCAGCGAAATGTTGATGCCGACGCGCGCAGAGATTTCGCGGGCGAGTTCTTCGTAATCGTTCTGCGTTGCACCAGTTTTTTTTAGCCATACGCAATCGATAATTCCATGGAGAAGCTGATAGCCGCGGCTCTCGGCGATTTCTTTTGCGGTAAGAAGGATGTCGCGCGAGAAAGCGTTCACTGATTCATGCGCTTCAATGCGTCCGAACCGCGCATTTTTATAGCCGAGGTACCCAAAGCAGCTTACGAGCATCCACTTGAGCGCGCTCTGCCTACAGTCATACCGTTTGAAAAGTACTTCATCCTTTCCCTTGTATTCTTTTTTCTTCTGTTTGTAGTACGCCCGCCTGGCAACGACGGCGCGCAATGTCTCCGGCACAACACCTTTTCGTTTTTCACAAATCGTGTAGCCGAGCTCCGGTACTGCGCTGTTCTTATCTGCCTTGCCGGCAGTCGGGCAACAGCGGCAGTTGATTGTTTCCGGCGAGACATTATTGTTGACCATGATGCTTGGATACATCGACGCAAAATCGAGTTCAGCAACATCTTCATGATAGCCAAGCGGCGGATTGAAGATGAGTCCGCCGCGGTCGGCGAGCAGAAGTGTTGCGGCGGATTTGAATTCCTCCGGTTCGCGCTTCTTCGATGGAATTAAAACGTTGTTGCGGTATGCCCACGAAAGCTGCATAGACGACATGGATGTGCCGATGCTCGCGCGCCCTTGTCGCTGTCCGCACATCTGCGTAAGGCGTGTCATTTCGAACAGACCGTCAAGATCAGCCTCTGCAACAGTAAACGAATTGTGCGCATCCACGTGCCAGCGGCCTGCGAGCGTGAACGCGCCGTCCTTGTGAACAATCTTGCCGTACTGAAAGAAACTGGACTCCTTTGTTGTGCGAAACTCGGCGCCTGCATCTCTGTTGAGGAGCAACGGAATATTGGATTGCCGGGAAAGAGCAAAAAGTTTTGGCAGAAGAACAGCGTCACCGTAGTCGGTTACCAAAATATCGGGATCACAGCGGTAGAGATGCCAGTTGAGTGCTTCGAGCAATTCTTTTGGAGAATCCTGCTCCAGCGCATACGTGCGGTTATCGTAGCTGATTTCTAATTGCAGAAATTTTTGGTATTTCGGCGGGACAAAATCATTACTGTTGCGAATCTGCATGATGGAAAACGGTGGCAATGTATATTCAAAAGCTTCACGGCTGTCTGTCAAGTTCCAGTTGAGCAGTTCGCCCTGTGTGCTGATTTCATATTCACCGTATCCGAGTGGGAACAACTGCGTTTCGTACAGAAATTGTTGTTCCACCGACACATCGGAATTGAAGAAGGCAAAATGGGGAAAGAATTTTTCAAAGTACCACACTGCTTCCCTCAACTTCATCGGATCATGAACGAACATCTGGAGAACATCAATAGAATCGCCGGAGTAAATCTCTGTGCGCGCTGTCGGTGTGAACGAGACAGGAACCGGACATCGTGCGCCAAGCGCAACTGCCCTCTTTGTGTCGGATGCATTGAGATGAAGAAAAAAATATGGTGTGAATTGCCGGGAAAAACGCAGACGATTGCCGTTGTGATCAATAAACCACAGTGTCACTCCGTGCTCAGATGGATAGACATCGAACAACCACGCGGAGACAGACGATTGCCGATTGATTTTTGTCGTACTCAAGTAATTGATACTCATTGACTCACAGACTAATGGCTCATCGGCTTAATCTCTTCATTTCTTCTTCCAACCGTTTAATTCTTTTCTGTTGTTCGACGAGAATCGACATCATCATGCTTTCGAACGGAACAGCGCGCATGGCGTAAAAATTTTCCGCTAAGTGTAATTTCGCCGCACGGAATATTTCATCGAACAATTCCTGATCTTCTTTGCGCAGTCCGCGGCGGAATTTTGCCCAGCTTGACAATTCCGCATCGATCAGGTTGGTGAAGGTTGGTACCGTCCGTCCCATAATTTGTTTCTCCTCTGGCGATAAGCTGAACAGCAGGTGTTGTTTGTTGTGATTCCAAAAAAAGTTGAAGCGTACCTTGTTCGTTGGTATCGAGTTTGTACACGCGATCCGCGCCCTTCTTCAGCGTGTTGAATAATTGATTGCGTTCTGGCGGAGCGACAGTTCTTTCTAAACACACGAGTAAAAGCGAGGCGCCCGTCGCCTTCATGTTTTGGAATGAAACCAAAAGTCTTTGAAGAATCTGCTGCACCTCCCGCAGGGAAGCTTGTTCATCGTAAAATGTGTCGAGCAGTCCAAAGATCAATGCTGTATTTGAACGGATGGTTGAAAGAAACGAAGGCAGTTTGTGCACAATCGCCTGTTCCATCTGGTAACAGGTGAAGCCGCGTGAGATGAAGATGCGATTGAGAAATTTATTCGGGTCGATTTTCCGCGTGCGAGCAAATCGTGAGAGCGCGTGCACGTCGAACCGGTTGCAGCCGTCCACCACGGCAAGTGAATTTCCGCCAGCCATCGCATACGCCGCCATCTGAAGCGATAATTGAAAAATAGGGCGTTCACCGTACAGCAGGAAGACCTTTCCTGGTTTTTCCGCAAATGCGCGGATGATACTGCCCGAACCGGCTGCCGCCGCATTATCATGTATTTCTGATGCAGCCGTTGAGCTCGAGGGCGAACGATATTTTGTATGAAATGATGGAGTCATGAATCTGATCTATAATACTGCCGTCCCCCTTTTAGGGGGACTACAGGGGGTTCTGCAGCGCACCATAAATTACATCAATTACTCCATCAACATTTGTCGAGATTTCAGAATTATTAAACCTTAACACACGATATCCTTGCGAGCCCAAATATTCATCGCGTTGCCGATCTCTTTCTAAACCATGCATTGTCGAATGTTGAGCTCCGTCAATTTCAACGATGAATTTTTTCTGCCAGCACATAAAGTCAACAATATATTTTCCAATAGGGACTTGTCGTCTGAAATAATGGCCTAACTGATTTCTTCTCAATCGAGACCAAAGCTTCTGCTCAGTATCTGTCATGTTCTTGCGAAATGCCCTCGCTTGGCCAATTGAAGCATGCCGATATTGAATTTGATCTTTCATCTTTTTCAGAAACCTCTCCCTAACCCTCTCCTAGTAGGAGAGGGGATTGTTTTAGCATAATCTTTTTAATGACGATACGACATTTTTGTCGTCTTGTCAAGAGTGTCAATCAAAGAACGGAGCGCTAATGTTTAAAAAAGCTTGACAATACAGTGTATAATGCATTATCTTAGTAGTGACATTTATGTCGTTTTGAGGAAATCACATGAAAACTACAATTGCACAACGCATTCGGGAAGCGCGCTCCTTCAAACAATTAGATCAGGGAACACTTGCTGCGAAGATTGACATCGCTACGCGCACGGTCCAGCGATGGGAAAAAGGCGAGCAGGTTCCCGACAGCAATTACCTTATGCGCATCGCTAAAACAACCGGCGTGCTGGCCCGCTGGCTGCTCACCGGAGAGGGGGAAATGCTTCCCACTGATTTGCACAAGTCTAAGATTATCCCGCTGCCGACAAGCCGCTACAAAAAAGTGACGCTTGTTTCTCTGCCGTTGTTTGCTTCTGTGCCCGGCGGAACGCCGAGCCATATTTTTCATCCGGAACAAGCCGAGCGGCATATCACCGTTGACGATGTGCGGGATCCGGGCGCATTTGCGCTTGAAGTGAAGGGGAACAGCATGTCTCCCCGCATTGAGAACGGCGATATTATTGTCGTGAGCCCGACGCATGAAGTAAAGAGCGGCGACATCTGCGTGGTGCGTGTGGACGAAGAAGATACGGTCAAGCGGATCAAGATCGATGAACAGTTCGTTCACCTCATTCCATTGAATCCGGAATACGAACCGATGCTCGTGCGCAAACGCGATGTCACCTTTATGTGGCGCGTGATCAAAGTGATAAAGAGTGTGTGAGAAGGTGGATGTCAGGAAATCTACTACGGCTCCGTAAGAGTCGGACGTTTATAAAGCACGTAACGTTATAGTTACAGCTCCAAGGAGTCGAACTATTTAACGCCTCAGATATTGAACGTTATAAATAATAATAAAATGACACCGTAGGTGTCATACGTTTGTAACATAAACAGTTGAGGCAGTTTCAACTCCGTAGGAGTTGAACTCCGATGGAGTTTGTTTCGTGTGAGCAAATAATTACAAACCTGCAGCTCCTAACGGAGCTGTTAGGAGAAAATGAAAAATGTTCGTTGGTTGGTACTTTATCCAGCAATAAATGAGCATTGCCGTTGGAACGGTCTTGGCAAATAAAAAATAACAGCTGATTATGGAATCCTTGAATAAATTTTCTCTTGTAGCCCCCTGCGGAATGAACTGCGGCATTTGTATGGCGTATTTGAGAGAAAAAAATAAATGTCCCGGTTGCAGAGGAACGGACACCTATAAAGCAATCACCCGTGTTCGATGTAAAATCAAGAACTGCACAATATTTCGTGATGGCAAAGCAAAATTTTGTTATGAATGCAGAAATTTCCCCTGCGATAATTTGAAATATTTAGACAAGAGGTACCAAACCAAATACTCTATGAGCATGATCGAAAACCTTGAAACCATTAAAAATTTCGGTGTTAGAAAATTTTTAAAGAGTGAAAATATAAAATGGGCTTGCACAAAATGTGGAGGTGTGATTTGTGTTCATAAAGGATATTGTAATGATTGTGGAAAAAAGAAATAACAGACATATAGATATTGTATAAGCTTAATATGGCGGGTTGTCGGAAATTGATTTTAAGAACAAATCAATAATATGGAATAAATAATTTATTAATAGTTCATTCCTAGGAAGAGAAAAAGTAATTTCAATGGTATTCAATTCTCTCGTTCACCATCGTAAATCCATTCGATTAAAAGAATATGATTATTCACAACCCGGTGAATATTTTGTTACTATTTGTACATACGACAGGAAGTGTTTTTTGGGGGAAGGGATAGAAGAAAAAATAAAATTGTCACCGATTGGTGAAATAGTAGAAAATTGTTGGAAAGAAATACCCAAGCATTTTTCTAAAGTTAATCTGGATGAGTATGTGATAATGCCGAATCATGTTCATGTAATTATTGTTATTACCGAGGGTAGGGATTTGATTAATCAAATCCCTACAAAGAATTTCCCATTAATGAAGAATCCAAAGTTGACTATAAAGCACTTACCACAAAACGTGTTCACGATTCTGGATACGCAGATTTTCGATGGCAACCTTTATTTTATGATCGGATTGTTCGCAACGATAAAGAATTAGATAACATAAGAGACTATATCATCAATAATCCACTCAAATGGTTTCTTGACGAAGAGAATCCAAACAAAACTTGAGTTTGTGTAAATGTCCCAACTCTCTTCCATAGAATGGACTGAATCTACCTGGAATCCTGTAACTGGCTGCAGCAAAATCAGTCCCGGCTGCAAGAACTGTTATGCTGAGCGTATGGCAAATCGCTTAAAAGCAATGGGTTCGTTCCGGTATCGAAATGGATTTAAAGTAACCCTCCAGGAAGATATTGTCGAATTGCCGCTTGAATGGAAACAACCACGAGTGATTTTTGTGAATTCCATGAGCGATCTATTTCATAAAGATGTGCCAAGCGATTTTCTTGTGAAAGTCTTCGATACAATGAAACGTGCACATTGGCATACGTTCCAGATACTCACAAAAAGATCGGATCGATTAGTGCGCATAGCACCCTATCTGCCGTGGCCCGAAAATGTCTGGATGGGTGTGAGTGTTGAATCCCAAGAATATACAGACCGCATACGTGAACTGATTAAAGTTCCTGCTGCTGTTCGATTTCTTTCGTTGGAACCACTTCTTGGTCCAATCTCAAAACTTCCGCTTAGAGGAATTGATTGGGTAATAGTCGGTGGCGAATCGGGTCCCAAAGCAAGACCCATGAAACACGAATGGGTCATACAAATCAAACGTCGCTGCCAGGAAATGTCTGCCAAAGGCAGATGCGCCTCTGGCGCAGAAGTTCCGTTCTTCTTCAAACAATGGGGCGGTGTTCGCAAGAAGGAAGCGGGTCGTGAACTTTTTGGAAAAACTTATGATGAAATGCCGATACCTCACTTAAGGCAAAATGCTACTCCTCTCCCTGTCGAAACTGATTCCATTCTTGAATAATTGCTCGTTGATTCATGAAACGGAATCAAGCTCTTAAGGAGTAAAATGGTTCCAGTTCAGGAGTGGATTCAAATTGACTCTTAATGATGAAGCTGTTATCGGATTTCTACTCCTTAAATGAAGAATGGAGTTCAGTGAATATACTTTCTACATCTTCTGTGATTTCATTAAAGGTTTTCCGGCAAGATATTTTTTCCAAGGCTCCCAATAATATTCGTGCCATCCTTTGTCAATTCCTTCTGCATGTTTATCGGGAACATTTGCGTGAATCGCGTGCAGCACGGCATTCTTTCCTTCTTGCTCCAACGTAATAATAAACGTTGAATCATAATCATCTGGGCTCCAATCACTTGCCCGCCATGTCTGGACGATAAGCTTGTCTTTAATGAGCCGAAGATTTTTGCCTTTGATATAGCCGTCATGCGCAGAATAGGTGCTCCCCTCTTTAGCCGAAATTTGTGCAGGAGCCCCAGTTGTTAATGAATGCTTCTTAGCATCCATATAGAGATCGTAAAGATCTTTCACAGTCGCGTTCTTGAACACGACTTTTTGAACGAGTGTTTTAGGCATAAATTGTGCCCTTCCTTTGAATAGTGATGAGGTGAGCTATATTGGATAAATTCAAGTACCATATTCAGAAATTGTAACAATAGATAAATGAGTTTTCGTTCCAACATTTCGTTCGGAATGATTGAACACGTAAGGCACTTGCGGTTGAATGGAATACTGAGTAATATTTTTCCTATGCGATTCTCTTCACGTACATATATTTTATTAGTCTAATAGCATATGAAGATCGGTAAAACCTTTTACGCTGCTAACAGAAAACAATGGCGGTCGTGGTTAGCAAAGAACCATCGATCGGAACCGGAAATCTGGCTTATCTACTATAAAAAGAACAGCGGCAAACCACGCATTCCGTACAATGATGCCGTGGAGGAGGCGCTTTGCTACGGCTGGATAGACAGCACGCTGAAACCGAAAGATGAAACATCCTACCTGCAGCGATTTAGTCCCAGAAGGAAAAACAGCAAACTTTCAGAGATGAACAAGGAACGCGTGCGCCGGTTGATCAAAGCGAAAAAGATGACTCGCTTCGGACTCGAAATCATTCAGCATCACATGGAAAAAGAAGCGGATAGCTCAAAACAGTCGGCGAGAGTAAAGAAATTTATTATTCCGCAGGATATCCTTGATGCACTGAAATCAGATCCACTTGTGTGGAAGAATTTCAAACAATTTCCAGAATCCTACAAACATATCCGCACCGGATGGATCGATGGATCAAGAATCCGTCCGGATGTATTTAAGCAACGTCTTCAGTACTTTTTAAAGATGACTGCAAAAAATAAAATGTTTGGGATGGTTCGGTAGGATACGTTTTGAATATTCGCCGAATAGTTCTTCTCCATCATTGTTCCATTCTTTTTTGACATTCCATAGGATTCACAGTACATTAAACGTATGAATTTAATTCGGAAGGATTATTTCTTATGAATCGCATCTTCATTATTCTTCTTATCGCAGCATGTGTGCAGCTATCAGCGGCGCAGGAAAAACTCGATACTGCGGCTATTGTAAAGATTAAAGACGAGGGGATGAACCATTCACAGGTGATGGAGATTTCCAGCTGGCTGGCGGATGTGTATGCGCCGCGCCTCAACTGGTCGCCGGAATACCGCAAAGCCGCCGATTGGGCTGCTGCAAAGCTAAAGGAGTTCGGTGCAGAAAATATACATTTTGAAAATTTCAGCCCGGTAGGAAAAGGATGGAGTCTCAAGAAGTTTTATTTCAATGTGACAGAGCCTCAGGTGTTTCCGGTGATCGCGTATCCAAGAGCCTGGTCGCCAGGCACGAAAGGAACAATTTCAAGTGAAGTGATTTTTCTGAATGCAGCAACTGAAGAAGAACTTGCAAAATTTCATGGAAAACTGAAAGGCAATCTTGTCTTGATCAGCGAACCTGTTTCAGTGAAGCCGCACTTTCAACCGGATGCCGCGCGCCAGGCCGATTCGGTGCTTCTCAATCTCGCGAACCGAAATGCCTTTGGTCAAGGCAAATTCGGCCGTCCGCAGCCTGATTCAGCTTCTATGCAGCGGGTACTCTTTTATACGAAGAAAGTGGAGTTCTGCCAAAAGGAAGGAGCGGCAGCAATCCTCGATGCGAATCCTGGCGATGACGGAACATTATTGTATGTTCAAGGCGCTGTCGTACCGCAGTCGCAGCAGATACCTGGTGATTTTACCAGTACGCGAAAAAATCCTTACGAGGCCGATGCATCTCCACTCATTCCTCAAGTGACCGTTGCTGCAGAGCATTACAATAGAATGGTTCGTGCTCTTCAAAAAGAAACCCGTGTGAAAGCAGAAATGCGGCTTGATGTAGAACCATCTAACGTTGATTCCAGTTTTAATATTCTCGCTGAAATCCCCGGAACAGATTTAAAGAATGAAGTTGTGCTCATTGGAGGTCATTTTGATACATGGCATTCCGGAACTGGTGCTACAGATAATGGCAGTGGTGTTGCAGTATGCATGGAAGCAATTCGTATTCTCAAGAAACTCGGTCTGCAGCCGCGGCGTACTATTCGTGTTGGATTATGGGGAGGCGAAGAAGAGGGACTGCTCGGTTCGCGTGCCTATGTGAGAAACCATTACGCTGAACGGCCTGATACTGGTCGTGGTCAGGGGATGAATGCCTCCGACCCGCTAATCGTTAAACCGGAAGACAGTTTATTCTGTGTCTATTTTAATAACGATCATGGCGGCGGCAGAGTACGCGGAATGTATCTGCAGGGAAACGAAGCAACAAGAGCTATCTTCCGTTCGTGGTTTTCTGTTTTTGCAGATCCCACTGCGCAGACACTCTCAGTTATTAATACTGGAGGTACAGATCATTTGTCGTTTGACGCTGTAGGACTTCCGGCATTTCAATTTATTCAAGACCAAATGGACTACGGTTCTCGAACGCGTCATGCCAATATGGATGTATATGAACGACTTGTTGAGGATGATATGAAGCAAGCCGCTTCAATCATGGCAATGTGTGCTTACAATGCGGCTATGCGCGATTCGTTATTCCCGCGTAAACCGATGCCATTGCCAACGGCTCGATAAGAACACGATCAAGTTGAGAACACATCATGGCTTCCTTCACGAGGAGTGAGGGAAGCCATTGGTTTTTAGGAAATCATAAACGAAGTTTTTTGACATTCCATGAGATTCAGAGTACATTAGCACACTTATTTATGCAAAAGGTTTTATTCATCACATATTTCTGGCCTCCATCAGGCAAAGCGACGCTCCATTGGCCGTTGAAGATCATCAAGCACCTTCCGGGGTATGGCTGGCAGCCGGTTGTTCTTACTGCCGACGAAGATACTTTTTCCCAAAAAGATGATTCACTGTTAAAGGAAGTTGACCCGAGCCTGAAAGTTTTTACCGCTCATGCCCTGGAACCATTTCGCATTTACCGCCGCTTATTGGGAAAAGAAAAGAACTCGCCGTTGACAGCATCGGAAACAATATCGACAACAAATCGAGGATTGCGGCATCAGCTTTCTGTCTGGATACGGATGAATTTATTTATTCCGGATGCGCGCATCGGATGGTACTGGAATGCTGTCCGCAAAGGAAAGCAAATCCTTAAATCAGAAAATATTGAAGCGATCGTATCCATAGGCCCGCCGCATACAACGCTCCTCGTTGGAAAAAAGTTGAGTCAGGTTTCCGGAATTCCGCATATTCCTGTTTTTATCGATCCGTGGGTAGATATTTCATATTACCAAGGATTCAAGAGAGGCAGGCTCACCCTCGCCATGGATCGTCGGTTTGAGCGATCTGTCGCTGAAAATGCTGGACAAGTGGTGTTTGTAACCGAGTCTATGAAGAAAGATTACATTCGACAGTATCCATCAATCCAGAATAAATCTCAGGTTCTCTATTGGGGTTATGACGAAGAAGCGTTTCAGTCATATACACCAAAGCGCTCGAAAGACGAGGAAATTCTTTTACACGCAGGAAATATTTACGATCATCAAAATCCGCAAAACCTTTGGAAGACTCTTCGGAAGGAAATAGATAACGGAAGAAATCTTAAATTAGTCTTTGTCGGGACGGTCGGTCCCGGAATTCGACAGTCGCTGAATGACGCAGGGTTACTCGGCCAGACAAAATTCAAGGGCTTCCTGCCATACAAAGAAATGATTGAAGAAGTAAGCAGGGCATCGTATCTGTTAGTTTGTGCATCGGAAAGGCGGCATGTGCCCGGCAAACTGTTTGAGTACCTTCGTTCCGGAAAACCCATTCTGGCTTTTGGCGATGGCAACGAAGAAGTTCAAAAGATATTAGAAGAAACAAAGGCGGGAATGATCTTTCCGCTTGCTTCGGACGGCGGGGAATTCTTTAAACAGCTGCATTACTTCCAGACCGATTTGAAAAGCGTACAGAGATTTAATAGAAAAGAAATTTCTAGGGGTTTGGCTAAAATTCTTAGCAGCATCACTGCACGATAATACTTTTTCGTTGATCGTACTTGTTGGTTTTATCCCATCTCATACCAGATAAGGATTCTTAGGCAAGGGGATAATAATAAATCCTCGGTCTTTCATGCCCAGTAGTACTTTTTCACCTGGTTGTTCCTTAAATACAACGCAGCACAACGAACCATGGGGAATAATGCCTACTGAGCTGATGAAGCTTCTCATCGCTAATTTGAGTTTTATTTTCCTGTAAAGCTTTTGATTGATCGGAACATCCATAATTCCATCTATCGTTGTATGGCTTTTAAAATGGTCATACCGTTTAAATGCAATGCAAGGTAATCCCATTCCCATTGCAATCTTTTCGATCTCACGTTCTGATATTTTAAAAACATAATTCCCGACAGATTCCCACGAAAAGCGATTCTTCCAGATTCTATTAATGAATAAAGGATTGATTTTGTCGCATATATTTTTCATCAGCACAAGAAACGACATTTTAGAAAGTATATCAATTGGCTCTGTGACAAGCACTGTGGCAGATTTGCTGACGCGTAACATTTCATACAAACCTAAATAGGCGCGCGGGAAATGATGGAATGCTTCCTTACAAATGACATAATCAAAGGAGTTGTCGTTGTACGTCAATCGCTCGACATTTTGCTTGCTGTACTCTTTAATAAGTCCATCAGACTGTGCCTCTTTGAGTATGGCATCAGAGAGATCCGATGCTACGACACGTTGATTCCTCTGCCGTAAATAATTTGCCTCTAAGCCGCTGTAATCTCCAACAGTCAACCATGTTTTGCTGGAATCAAAAAAAGGTGTTAGGAATTCCAGCGGTTCACTGATCAACCTGTAGGCAGCACAATTCTGATTTTTGATGTGGAAAAGAACTTGCTCTTTTTCAGGCACCATTTTTTTAATGTTAGTCTCTTGAGCCTGATAATTTGAATTGATCATATTTTCAGATACTGCCATAAATAAGAATCTTCCTTTGAAAAGTATTTTGGAATAATTACTACTTTATCAACTTGACACTTTTTTATACGTCTCGATTGTTTTTAGTGCGGTATTCTCCCACGAAAACAATTTTGATCTGTTGAATCCTTTTGTTCTCATATCCTCGGCTAAAGTTTTATCTTCTATTACTTCGGCCAATCTCTCCACAAGACTCGGGATACTTTCCGGATCAAAATATCTGGCCGCATCCCCTCCAACTTCTGGAAGAGAACTTCGATTGCTTACCAGTACGGGACACCCGCATGCAAATGCTTCAAGAATAGGTATGCCAAACCCCTCATAGAGTGAAGGAAACACAAATGCTTGTGCTTTGGAGTAGAGATATTCTAATTGATTGTCATGAATATCTATTTGACTAATTTTATCAGATAGTTGAAGTCGATGGATCTTTTTTCTTTCCTGCATGGTAAATTTACCACCGCCGGCACAGATCAAAGAGCTCATGATATTAAGTTGTGAAAGTGTTTTTATCGCCTCCAGGAGGAAAGAAAAGTTTTTATAAGTATTTCTTTTCCCTACATAAAGAATATACTTGTCTGGCAATGGAAAGACAGCATTACCCATGCTGGTCGGAGAAAGCGTCGTCGCCAGCGGAATAACATCAATCTTTGAAGCCGGTATATGCAATAATGAGACGATATCCTTTTTTGTGTGTTCAGAAATTGCAATGATCCGATTCGCCTTTGCCGAGACCTTCTTTTTATTCTCTGCAGTAAAATCAAATTTGCTAAATAACTGAGGATACAGTTCATGGGACATATCATAAATGGTGAGAACAAAAGGTATGTCACCGAGAAGATCTATGAAATATGGATCGTAGTACGTAGGATGGAACACATCTGGTCGAGATTCTAAATGGAAATTGCGTTTCACATACATCCGATTAAGCAGCTTTATGATTTCATTTCTCCCTTTAAATCTATAAGAAGGGAAAAAATGCTTGGCTTCAACCGAATGAAGTTCTGGCAGACAGTGGCTATTCGAATACTCAATGATAAGCGATGGTTCAATTCCTTCCATCAGAGTGAACTGTTTGAACAATTCGCAGTAGTATCGAGAGATTCCACCGTATTCCTGAAATGAAAATACTTGAGGATCAAAAAGTACGTTCATCGGATGTTCTCATGTGTCAGGCTTTTTGTTTGTCCAATCGCGGCTGAGTCAATTTTCGTATTGCTTCCCATGAACAATGGTATGAAAGAAGGAAGACCCAACAACGACAACTTCAGTAAAACATTAAAGATACTATTGTTCCATGAGCGGTGCGTCAATAAATGAAAACTTTTACTGTTTGTATAGAGATGCATATCATGTTTTTTTGCAATATATCTGAGCGAAGTTAATGAAAACAAGGAGATATGTTGTCCATGAGAAAAATAATAATACTTCCAACGATCCGGATCTGGTGTTCCAGAAGTGAACGTTTCAGTTGAAAATATGATTGACCGTGAAATGGAAAACATCCTTTCTATTTCCTGCATTGGATCCGCAAAATGCTCGAAACATTCAAATGAAGTAACTAACTCGATTTTATTTGTGTCCACTGCATCATATTCAAAGCCTCTTGCAAACAGATTCTCCGTAAAAGGATCGCTCCAGTAAAAATTAAAACCATAGTCACGCATGATACGTACAAACAGGCCATACCCGCCGCCATAATCAAGAAAGGATCCTTTCTTATCGAACAGAAAAAAGAGAATTGCACTTGTTCGTTTTGCAAGTAAGATATTCCTCTTTATGATACCAGTGTCTTCAGTATTGATAGGACTGAGATAGGATTCTTTCAGCCAATAAGGTTCTTCTGTCTGAATAAATCCGCACGAAGAACACTGAAAATAATCAACATCATATTTATCAAGAATTCTTCGACGAAATATCTTTGAGGATGTTTTACTGCAAATCTTACAGACCAAGGATACGACCCTTCCCATGAAAACAATATCAAATTAGAAAAAACATGTTTGTGAAGAAACACCGGATGAAATATACCGTATTCTGAAAACGAACTACTTGCAATCGTTTTCAGATGAATCCACGGCGAATCAATTGCCATAACTTCTTTACCTTATGAGGATTCAAATATTTTCTCATACTATATGCATCTGCTTGAAGATCAGGCACAACAAAGAGCGGGTGATGAACAGTATCGATACGTGATGTTGCGCGATTGGCAAGTGTGTGAAAATTATCAATCGTATGTGTTGCATTCACATCGAATCCAATATTAGAAACAAGGTTAACATTGGGAAGAATTGCTAATCCATTATTGATAGACACCGCATACTGCCATTGTACATCCCAGGTATCTTTTTTCTTTGTGTATACAAGCTCTATATTTTTCTGCCAATATTTCCTTATGGCCGGATCAGGAAATACAGTAGAAAGCAGATTTTGCTCGAGCAATTGCGGATAGGAAAAGAAATTCACATCATACTTGTCCCAGGCTCTTTTCCATGTTGCCCAACCCCATATATGATTGATTTTTGAAAAATAATAGGAACCGGTTCCGTGAACTTTGCCATCCTGAAGATTGATACCACCTATATGCATGATTCTTTCATCATTTCTATAATACCCAAGCAACGTCTCACAGAAATGAAAAAAGGATGAGTCTGGAAGACAGTCATCTTCAAGGATAATCCCATCGGAAACATGGCTGAAAAACCAATGAATACCGGAACTCACAGCGACACGACATCCCAAATTCTTTTCTGATAAATTTGTCTTGAGGTCGCACCTCCAGTCAATTCTTTTAATGATCTTTCGGGCCTCTACACATTTTTGCCGCTCGCCTATTTTGTCGGGTCGTGGTCCATCTGCTGAAATAAAAAGTTGGCGAGGCTGAATCTCACGGATTTTATCAAACACCTTTTCTGTCGTATCCGGACGATTGAAGATGAGAAAAAGAATTGGCGTGGTAAATGATTTATTTGTCATACGAGTATCGATTCTTAAGGAGTACGAGAAGGAAAAAATATTTTACGATTTTCCACAAAGAACTTGTCCAAAGAATCAACACATGAAATATCTTCCACGGCCAGGGACAAGCAAGCAAAATAAAATTAGAATAGTACACCGGGTGAAGAGCATATTTTTTTGAAAATAAATGTTTCAAAAAATCACTGTATGTATTCTCGTTTTTAAAATTCATAATACCTGTTGCCGATTCATTCGCATACAGCTTGAGATGTTCATCGACTATCAAGGCATATCCTTTATTATATGCACGGACAGTGAATTCATAGTCGGAAGCATAATGGGGCAGCAGACGCGGATAAAATCCTCCAATTTTTACGAAATCCGAAACGTACAAAAATAATCCGCGTGTGGATGCACAATTAATTTTGTCCGGATTTGTTTCAAGCGAAAATTTTAATCTTTTCCAATCGGCATGAATCCCGCCGTCAAAAAGTTGCCGGCTCACCTCTCCATACGCATTTGAAATCAATAATATATTCTGCCGCTCATGTAATATAGCTATTGCTGTTTGAAGATAATTTGCATCAAAGACGGTGTCATCGTTTATCATCAATACCATAGATGATGCTGGAATGTTTTGTGATTTTAGCCAGAGATATCCTTGATGTAATGAACCGCCCCACCACCAATCGCCGCGTCCTTGAAGAATAGTTAAAGATGAAATGTGTTCTTTGACCATGTCAGCGGTTCCGTCAGTGGAGCCGTCATCGATCAGCAGCACATGATAATCCTGAAAGGATTGCTGTTGGAGACATGCAATGATTCGTTGAGTGATCTGTTTCCGACTGTGAACCGGAAGCAGAATGTACAATTTTGGCGTCACTTCTTCCTCAAAACATTTTCTTTATGCCAGACCCTATCATCGCGTAATTCTTCAATGGCCATACCTTTTCAATCACACATCGGACAGTCTATTATTTAAGAATACTCTCATAGAGTCGTTTCGTTTCCTTTGCTGTTCGCCCCCAGGAAAAGGAATTCACTCGTTCCTGTCCTTTTTTACAGAGATCTTCCCTGAGTGCTTTATCTGAGAGAACCTGATTCACAGCATCAATAATCGAAGTCTTGTCTTTAGGATCAAAGCTCAAACAAGCGTTTCCAGCTATTTCTGGCAACGAACTTGTGTTACTTATGATGACCGGGCAATTGCAAGCAAATGCTTCTAGAATAGGTATTCCAAAACCCTCATAGAGAGATGGGAAAACAAATGCTAAAGCGTTTGTGTAAAGGGAAGTTAATATCGCATCGTTCACTGAAACGTAATGGAGTTTGTGTTTTACACCCCATGTGTGGAACAATAGTTTTTCAGCTTGAGTAAAATCTTTCCCGCCGGCACATATAAGAAAGAGAGTTTTGTCCTGCGATAAGAGGGGAAGGATTGATTCAACAAAGAAAAGAAAATTTTTATATAACGCTCTGTTGCCAACATACAACAAGTAACGCTCGGGAAATTCTAATTCCTCGGTTTTGCTGTGTTGTGTATCTGTTCTAATCTTGAGCGAACTTGCGAGGTAGACCACTTCGATTTTCTCGTTCGGTAGACGATATAATTTTATCAAATCCTTTTTTGTGGTTTCTGAAATAGCTATAATTTTTACTGCCTTATTTAAAAGAAGCGACTTGCCATCCAGGAATTTTTGTGTTGACGGATAATATTCTGGAAAAAGCTCATAAATCATATCATAGACTGTTAATACAAACGGTTTGTTGTGAAGAAAATCCAAGAAGTATGGATCATAGTACGTGGGATGGAAAATGTCATATTCTCCACGCCCAATGATTTTCTCAGAATATCTTCTGTTTTCGCTTTTCCGATAGTTGTTAATCTGTTTAACGATGATATTTCTTGCCGCATGGACAGGAAGTCCGAGGCTTACCTTATAAGGAATTCTTTTCAAAAAAGGACGAACATCGACATCCCATTCTGCATTTTTCAAATATTCATTATCCGTGTATTTAAGCGAGAGTCGGAACGCGACCTTGGTATCTTTAGAATAAGAGTTCAAAAGTTCAAAAAATATACGAGACACTCCGCCATAAGCAAAAGAGGAAAACGCCTGATGGTCATAGAGAATATTCATTGTTTTTTTGAACTCAGCATTGTTCGAAAGTCATCTTGCATTCTACTCTTCATTCTCCAGCGCACATAATGATGCAGTCCTAATTTCTGAAAGCGAAACATCCAGTGCAGTATCGAATCAGGAAGTTTATTCTTTGTGAAGAGATGAAAGAATCCATGTGTATAAAAGTGCAGGCCATTCTCGTTTGCTATGTATTGAAGACTCTCTTTTGAGTAAAACGAAATATGCTGTCCATGTTCGAATTGATAGTACCACCAATCTGATGACGGTACAGAAGTGGGTAGCAAAAAGGTTGAGAATAAAATATTATTTGATATGGCGAGCATCTTTTTCATTTCAGTTAACGGATCTGCAAAATGCTCAAAGCTTTCAAAGCTCGTCAAGAGTTCGCAGCTCGGTAAAGGATCACTATATTCAAATCCCCGTGCAAGTAAATTTTGTGTCATTGGATCATCCCAGAAGAAATTAAAACCGATATCTCTCATCAACCGCGTGAAAACACCAAAGCCGCCGGCGTAATCAAGAAACGTTCCATTTTTATCGAACAAAAAGAAAAGAAGGAGTGATGCCGTCTCGCTGAAAAAAATATTGCGAGAGAGAAGTCCGGTATCCTCTGTATTAATTGGATCTTTGTACGCTTCGCCAAGCCAATAAGGATCTTCTGTATGGAGAAAACCACAGTGCGGACAATGATAATAGCATACCTGATACTTACCAAGTACCACAGCTTTGAAAGCATATTCCATTTTTTGCTGACAAATTTTACAGGTCATTGTTTAGCCCAAATTCCCGTTGCTGTGTTGTTGATAAGCTTGATATATTGAATTGGTGACCAGATAGATCCGATAAAGAGGCAGATACAAGTTGCGGCGACCACTCCGGCACTACCCCAATGCAGATATTTTACCAGAGCATAGGCAAGAGGGATGTTGAGAATTCCAATAATTATTGAGCTGTAAAGCTGCAATCGAATTCTTCCCGTTCCATTCAAAAAGCTGACAAAGATACTGTTCCAATTGCTAATGGTCACATACAATGCCATTGCGAGAGAAAGGGCAAAAGGAACCGCCACTTTATTTCCAACCCAGAGTTGATAGATAGGCTGTGATACCGCCAGCATCAATACAGTGACTGCGGCAGCCAGAATCCAAATGCCAACTAATTTTCGCGTCGAACTTTTAATCCAGTCAAACTCTTTTTTATGAAATGCTTCCGTGAACGCCGACCAGAACGGCGCTATTGCAATGCCGAATATCATAGAAACAACACTAAAGTATTTGAAGGCGATATTATATGCTGTCACCTCAGCAGGACCTATAAAATTAGCGATTAAAATATTACTGGTAGAGAAAACTATTAAAGCAGTAATTTGAATGACAAAGAATTGGATACCGATATTCGCAAGCGGTTTTGCATATTTCAATTGAACGAGATGAACCGATGGGGCAACATGTCGGTATCTTTTTGAGAAAAACCACACTGATGCAATCGCCGGCACGAGTACTACGATGGAACTCAGAACGATACCAAAAGTCAAAAGTGAACTTGCAGTCAACTTTGTTAAGCTGAAGACTGCAGCGAGCGAAACAATATTGATAGATACTTCTATCATGCCAGCACGACCTGGCTCTTGATCTGCAGTGAGTATTGTGCCGATCAAACTAAAAACAAAACGCATGCAAAAAGCGACAACAACAATAAGAACGAGAAAATTAAGATCTTGTAAAGGAATAGAATATGCTCGAAGAATCTTTTGCCAATCCAGAAAATAATTAATTCCTCCAAAAATGATAAGTCCGCTGCTCACGATCAGTACAACGAGAAAATATGTTGTGCTGACATAAATACGAGCGAGGTGCGTATTACCAACAGCGAGTGCCTCGGCAAACCGGTTGCGCAATCCATTGCCAAGACCAACGTCAAAGTATACGATCCATGCGACAATAGAGCTGAGTGTCAGCCAAACACCATATTCTGTTGGACTTAAATAATCGAGTGTCAGGGGGACAATGAGAAGACCTGAAATAATACCGATCACCTTCATAATTCCAAGAAGAACGATGTTCTTTTTCACTTTGACCGATCGTTCATCCCCTGAATCTAAAAAGGAAATACCTTGTCGCCGAAGTTTTTGAAGAAAAGCAAGATTATCGACAAGGATAGGTGAAGTAAATTTCATGAGATAGCAGATAAAATTAGTGTCGAAAAAATTTTCGCCTGTAATAAACAATCACAGCTATAATCCCAACAGTATCCAATGATTCAACCGAAGTTGAATGAATGACACCGTCCGGTTACCGAGAAAAAAAGAGGTTCGATTGCACAGTCGAAGTTCTTCAAGGTTCGGATTATTGTAGGATTACTTTGTGATTGCAACTCCTTCTTTTTTAATCATGAACCGGCGAAGCAGAAACCCTATGATGCCACCAAGAACTATGAGATTTGTAATAAGGCTTATTGTCTTTCCAAGCGTGAAAGATGCCGGTTCAAATTTCATCTCTAACATATGTGTGCCTTGCGGAATGATTACTCCGCGGAACAAATAATTGAGCCTGTAGATTTCGGTTTCTTTTCCGTCAATATACGCTTTCCATCCTTTTGGATAGTATGTTTCACTGAGGAATAAAAGGTTATTGCCTGTGGCTGTCGCACGCACCTCGAAATCTTGAATTCCATATTGCACGAACGTCGCTTCTGTGCCTTGTACGGGAGGGTCAATGGTTGAAGGAAGAGCCTTCGAGAGATATGCAATATCGCGCGGATCGAATGACATTGCAGCTATTTTATTCAGCGTACTCACACTGTCACTCACCTCGCACCGGTTGACAAAGAACGCTCTGGGCAGCCAAGATCGGAATGCGTACACTTTTGTTTCCGGACTGTTATAGACTTCTACCAATCCGGGATTCGACTCGTCGCGATTGGTAATGAGATATTTGATATTCATGATCTGCCACACAAGCGGATTTCCAAGCCCGGCAATATCAACCATATCCTGATACGCGCGCATTTTTGCTCCCTGATATCCATAAGCGTTCTGGATACGCCAGTAGGCAAGTGAGTTATCATAGACGGGCTGACCATCAATCATTTTCAATACGCGAAATTGTGTTGTGTCCTGTTCCAATACTTTTACAAAATTCGGTGTTGTCATTGATTGTATAGTTTCCTGTTGACTTTTCGGGTCGGATGGTTTCCACGCCACCCGCCAGAGATCAAAGAGGACTGCAACAATAAGCAAGCCGTACAGGGTTACTGGTTTCAACTTTCCTTTTTGATAATAATAGAAAGCTCCAAAAACCAGGAGTAATAAAATAAATCCAACCAATATATCTGCTAAAACAGACGACACAATAAAATCATAGAACATTCCAATAACGGTTGGATTGAGTTTACCGTAGGAACGTGAAAGCGTTTGTCCAACATCTTGAAGAGGCATGAATGAAGAATACAAATCCTTGATTAAACTTGCTCCAAGGAGCGACACACCGACACCGAGACCAAGTCCTCCAAGAATATATTTCCATTTCTTCTCTTGAGCGGGACTGAGCGTTTTATTCCGTTCATTCATGAAAGATACAATTCCGTATCCGGCAAGAATTGGAGTAAAGAATTGTACAAGGATAAGAATCATCAACGGAATGCGAAATTTATTGAACATCGGAAAAAACCGGTACATAGCGTCGTACACAAACGGAAACTCCTTTCCGAATGCGATAAGTAATGAAACTGCAATCGTAATTCCCATGAATTGAACAAACGGTTCTTTTCGATTCTTAATAAATCCGACGAGAGCAAGCACGACAACTACCACGCCCATATATTGCGGACCATCTACAAAAGGCTGTGGGCCGAAATATGTATTCAGCTTCACTTCTTGATTTTGTGTCAATGGACCTTGATACGGATGAGGACCGAACCCGTACCACGACGGTACAAAAAACGTCATCAATTCACCGGGGCTGAATGACCAGCTCGTTGCATAATCGTAATCAAGACCACCTTCTATGGTTTTTGTCTGATGTGATGAAGAGGTATGAACAATCGGATTTGCACCCCGCATGGAATATGGATTATATTCAAGAGTTGAGAAATATTGGTCTGCGCCCATAAGAAATGCAATAATGGATGCAAGAATTAATGTTGCTCCGCTCGCAAGAATATTTCGCCAATTTTCTTTTTTGATCAATGCGCGCACAAAGAAATACAGCAAATAAAACCCCAGGGATAAATAGAAATAAAATATGAACTGTATGTGCAGCGGTTCAAATAAGAGCCGTATGACAAGAATAAGAATAAGTGCCAGGAATAAATCGAACTTTTCCCGCAGTTTATCAACAATTAAAAAGACAAAGGGAAACCACGCCAAGACGGCAAGCTTTGTCATATGGCCCATCATGATCAGAAGTGCAACGTAGGTTGCATACATGGCCATCAACGACACAATGACTGCAACAGATTTATTCTTGAGTTTCTGAAAGGCGAATAAGTAGATACCAATCCCATACACGAAATAGTACAACAACCAGGTGCCTGATTTACTGCCATCATCAAAAAAGAAATAAGTAAGAATCCGGCGGGCGCCCTGTTCCCAGACGAACGTGGTGATGTCAAACGTTCTTTGCACGGCAAATGTGACACTCGCATATCCGGGCATACCGCAGAAAATATAGGGATTCCAAAGCGGAAAAATCCCTTCCGTATGTGCATCCTTATAGAGAGTTTCCCAGCTATGCGATGCAATGGTATCTGCGGATTGGTACGTTTTGCCGTCAAAAATAATGGAGTGAAAAAATATCAACAGACTAATAAAAATAAGAACAATTGCAGCAAGATGTTGATATTTTGGCGGGATGATAGGATGTTCAACGTGTGCGGTCTTTGAAGTGCGGACTTGTTCCCTTACATTCTTTGCCATAAAATTTTCGAATCCTCATGAAAATTGAGAATAATATATCAGGCGATCAGTGGTTTTTCTGATTCACGACCGAAGATATAATAAAGAGAAAAGGAATCACATTCAATAAATTCATCGCTTCGAACAACGTTACGCTTTCTTCGCCAGCACATTCAATCCAGTACCTGTGTTGTTCTCGCCATGATAATCCAGCCACATCATCGGCAGCATGAGCGGCAAAGCAAGTATGTAGTAGAAGGGAAGCACGACAAAGAAAATCTTGGAGATATTTAGCAGTTGCATCGGAACCTTGATACCGAGCTTCCAATATCGGTTACCCCAGGTGCCGTACGTGTAGTGAATTGATTCTACTTTGAACCCTGCCGATTCCAATTTTTTCTGAATCTCTTCTGCGCCATATCCGTTGCGGGCATGCTCACCGATAAAACTTTCTTCTGTATCGGAATGTGCGTCCGAGCCGCCAAGGTTTGACGGTGTGTTGATGAACAGTGTTCCACCAGATTTTAGTGCATGAAAGAAATTGCTGAAAACGCCGATGTCGTCGGGGATATGTTCCATCACATCTACAGAAAGGATAAAGTCGAATTTATTCGAATGCTGAATTTGCGTGAGATCCTCAACGGCAAATGAACATCGGGCTAGTCCGACGGAGTGAAAAAAAACATTACAGTCGTTCACTTGTTCTTCCTTTAAGTCGATTCCGAAAATGGTTGCGAGCGGAAATTGTTTAGCGATATAATAAGAGTATTGCCCAAAACCACTGCCGGCATCATAGAGAGTAAAAGGATCAATCCGGCTGACAAGCTGATTTCGGAGTTCTCGTTTTACGTACCATTCACGGAGAAACATAACTCCGAGCAGCTTATAAAAAAAAATTCTCAGCCGCGGATTTTTGCGGATAATATCACCAAAAACTTTTTTAATGGGATCGTAATGCATTAAAGTCAAAATTAAAAAGTAAAAATGAAAAAGTGAACCAGCGTGAAAAAATGTAAAATTAAAAATGAACCTACCGAATCATACCCTGATTAGTTATGGCACGTTGGCCTTGATAAGTGAATAAATCTGTTCTGGCGTGATGGAGTTCATGCAATTCGGATTGAAATTGCAGCGCGGTTTGTAGCAGACGAGACAGTCGAGATTCGCCTGCACTTTAACAATCTGCCCGTTGTAGGAATCAATCTCTGTCGCTGATGTTGGACCGAAGAACGCTATAACTTGTTTCTTCAACGCTGTCGCGGCGTGGAGCGCAAGTGTATCACCGGTAAGAAATATATCGCATAATGTCACAAGTGCAAAAAATTGCCGCAGAGAATTATCTGTTCCTGTATTCACAACCCGTGTCGGATGAAGTCTGGAAAGATGCTCATTGCGCTCTTTTTCCGATGGACCGCCGTAGAGAAGAATCGATGCATGTGTTCGTTCAAGGAGCAGTTCGATGAGTTTCTCGAATCCTTCCAGCGTCCATTGTTTAAACTGCCACCTGCCGCTGGCGCCAGTGTTCATACCGATCTTCAATGAATGATAATCGAGAGCAAACTTTTCTGCAAAAGAATGTGCGAATTTCAATTCTTCTTCAGACAACTCCATGATAATATCTTTCTTCGTAGTTTTCAAACAACAAATATCGAGCATCAAGTCTTGGAATGATCGTGTATTCTTCTTCTTCACGTCATCGAAAGCGCCCATCTCGAGCCATGGTATTGCCTCGCTATTGAATGGGAAGACATTACCCCGCACATCGAAACCGTACCCAAATTTCTCTTTGCCTTTTACTGTCGATGCCAGCACCGCACTATCTGGTGCGGAATCAAGATTGATGACAACATCAAATTCCTCAATCATGGCGTGCAGGATTGTTTCTGTCGACTCATAAGCGAAGATGCGATCTACCAACTTGTTGTTTTCAAAGAGTGGCACAGCACTTTTGCACGAAATCCATGTGATCTCACTCTTTGGGTATTTTTCTTTCATTCCGTGAAGAATGCATGTCGTCCGCAGTACATCGCCAATAGCTTCTAACTTGATGATTAATATACGCGTCTGTTCAGTTTCGTAATAAGGACAAACATCGCACTTCATACCTTCGCGCTTATTAAATGCACACGGACGATCGCCGGGGAAATATTTGCAGTCACTCTTGAGAATCATTAAGATATTGTCGATTTAGTGATTTAAAGATTTTGTGATATTAGGATTTCAAATCCTTTTGAATTTCGTCGAACACTTTTCGAATATTGTTGAAGCTATTTTCTTGCCGCTTCGTTTCAATGGTGTGAGAAAAGTCCTGTTCGCGATTCTCTTTGAAGTATCGAATGATAGAATCGGCAAGTTTCGGAATATCATGCGGGGGCACGATGAATCCGGTTTTGCCATCATCTACCAATTCTGCTAAACCACCGACATCCGTTATTACGACGGGCTTCGCAAAGCCATAGGCAATGCTGAGAATGCCGCTTTGAGTCGCTTCATTATACGGAAGAACTGCAAGATTCGCCGCTGTAAAATAGAGATGCACAGCTTCATTTGCAACATACTCATTGAGGATGGTGATATTATCACCGAGATCGAGTCGTTTGATTGTGTCGAGATAAGGTTGAGGATTGTCGTAGAATTCACCGACCACCAGAAGATGTGCGTTGTTCACTTGTTTACGAATCAAGGGCAACGCCTCTATGATGTTCATCAATCCTTTGTATTGCCGAATATAGCCGAAGAACAAAATCACACTCTTCCCTTCTAAACCAAGCTGTTGTTGAGCTTGTTGTTGTGTCCGGTGTTCCGGCGTTTGATAACAATCATAAATTGGGAGCGAAGAACGAAAGACTTTTATCCGCGGATATAATTTTTTAATTCCTTCTTCAACAACTTTTGAGAGAACAAGAAATCTGTCGGCAGTTTGTAATGCGATCTTTGTAAGGAATACATCGATCCATCTGCCTTCGTGTGATATGACATTTTCAGCTACGATGAGAACCGGTTTCTTAACACGTCGCTTGAATGCTGAAGCAATTGTTCTGACAATGACACCGAAGAATGGATTCCACCATGTAAAGACAAGCATGTCGGGATTTATCGATGCGGCGAAACGTGCAGTTTTCCACCAAGTGAACGGATTTAAGCAATCAATGATTGGGGATGATGGATGCTTTTTGAGAGCAACACTACTAATATCTGTTTGACGAACGCCGGGAAATAAAAATCCCGGATATAAGCGTGAATAAGAAATAACCTGCACCTCGTTTGTTGCTGCCAATGATTCATAGAGGTGTGCAACAAAGAGCGCGTTGCCGCCTCGGATTGGATATGCCGGACCGATGAGCACAATTTTCATCGGCTGGATTCCTTGTGTACTGCACTTTTGTCGGATATCGCATTGTAGTTAATGCGGAAAACATAACTTGGATAATGTGAACCTTCTTGGTGCCCCATTTCAAACATGAGCGGATACTTTTCTGCGACCAGCTGAACGTACCGGCGCAACGTGGATGTCCACTGGAAGTCGTCGTAAAGAAGATGTGTCATGTTGAGTGACTTCCACTTTGCAATAATTGAATCTGGATTTGTCTGATCAATTTTATAAGTACCGTAAACGTTGTAATTTCCGGCATAGAGAAGAAACAACTCCGGCTTCCTGCAGATGATTCCAGTCGATTGCATCGGTAAATGTGCTTTGATCCATAGCGATGCTCGAATGTAGTTTGTCCAATCCTCAGTAAAACCGGCTAACTCATTGCCGCCAATATTAGCTTTAAGAATTGGATAGTTTTCGTCAATCGATTGTTTCGCTCCAACTATATTTGCAAATGTCAGTCCGATGACTGCAATAAAAATAAGTGTCTTGGCACGAGTAGAGACTGCCTCTGCATCCTTTACTTTTGCCCAGCGGTTGCCGAGAATGCTGAATCCTTCGAGCGTTCCAATAATAAGATAAGGGATAATAGGGATAAGCATACGCGGCGTAGCAAAAATATTTTGCAAGGCAACCGAGATAAAAACCACATACGCTACGACGAAGAAACCAAGAAATGCCAGCATCGATTTGGGTTTACTTACGATTGGCACAATACACCCTGCCAATAAAATGATAGAAACGAGGATACCGAAAAAGGCTGATGCATTAGGTATGAACTGACCATTAGCAACAGATAATTCTTGGGGCATCGGAATACCGAGTGTTGAAGGAAGCTGATAGTTTGCATGATTAAAAATGTTATTTATAAAACGATCAATAAAACCGCTTACAGTTTCCGACCCTTCAGTTGTATTGTAAGGATTTTTTAGCATGAGAACAGAGGCTTGTCCGAAAGCAGAAGAGCCTGATGTCAATTCATATATTTTCATTGGGCTGTAAAGCGCGGCACATAAAATCAAATAAACAACAAGTTGTTTCCAATGCCGTTGGTAAGCAAAGAAGAGTAAGGCAACACCAGCAATTGTAGCACCAGCTGTGCGAACATAGAAACATGCCATTGTTATGATACCTGCAATAAGTACATATTTCGTCGCTTTTCTCTCGTTCGCAAGAAGTATAAAATGAATTGCCCAAACAAGTAAAAGAGTGAAAAGAATCTCGCTGAAAGTTTGATGCGAGTATTTTAGCATGAACGGGTTGATTGCAACCAGCAACAGGAGTGAAGAAAGTAATATCGGTTGAAGGCGATTTCTGAACACGTAGAATAACGAAACGATTATACAAAGGAAGAAAAGGAGTGAGGTAGCTTTTAACATTACGAGGTTCACACCGAACATCCAGATAAATAATGATAGAACGATCGGGTAACCCGGTGTTCGGAATCCAAGTGGTAATTGTCCGGAATGAACAATCCTCATTGCCGAGAGCACATACGATGTATCATCGCCATCGACACTTGGTTTAATATCGAATGATAAGATGCTTGCGATTAATCCTATGGCTAGCATTCCGACAAGCCATCGATAGTTGTTTTTTTCAAACCAACGGTTCAACCGATCGTACGCTGTATTCCTGGTTTGGTTTTTCTCTTTCATATTTTTTGATTTGTGAGGTGTAGCCATGGAAGAGATGTACCTTAAACAAATTTCAGCCGGCGCGCTGCAACTCCTACCATCTTCAGGAGCAGCAATCCATGCCGCCAGCGTTGAATGTTAGTTTCGCCGTATGTGCGTTCCGCATAACGGATGGGCATTTCGACAATTTTTAAATTTTGTTTTGCAGCGCCGAAGATAAGATCAAAATCACCGAACGGATCAAATTCGCCGAAGTATGAACGATTCGCTGCAAGTTTTTCGTAATCCGATTTGAAGAGCACTTTTGTTCCGCAGAGAGTGTCTTTGAATTTTTGATCAAGCAAGTACGTGAACATCATACTAAAGAATTTATTACCAAGCAGGTTCAGAAAACGCATCGCCTGCTTTTCCATTGGATAGACAAGCCGGCTGCCGTTCACAAACTCTCCGCGGTTTGCGGTAAGGGCATTATAAAATTTCGGCAGGTCCTCCGGTGCAACTGTCAAGTCGGCATCTAAAATCATCAGGATGTCGCCGGTTGCACGGGCGAAACCTTCGCGGACAGCATTTGCTTTGCCGGTGCCACTTTGTATACAGAAGCTGATTGTGCGTTTTTTCTTATACGTTTTCACAACGCGTTTGATTTCATCAAGAGTTCCATCTTTTGAGCCACCTTCAACAAAAATAATTTCTGTTTTCCTTCCCATCTTTGGAATGCGCTGCACAGCTGTTTCAATGTTGCCGCGTTCGTTGCGCGCAGGAATTATAATGGAAACAAAAAACTGTTGAGGTTGTGATACTTGGACACGCGGTCGTGCTACGATAAAACGAACGATGCAGAATTTTCGCAGAAAAGGAAGTTGTGACAGATATTTGTTGAAGAGCCAAGAGACAATTGGAATGTTCTTGGGCAGTAACAGACGATAGCCACTCCGGATGATTTCAAAATTTGCTAGGTCGAGCAAATTATGTAAATCATGTGTGTTGACCCAGTTCTGGTGCGGCTGCGGAGTTTTCAACCAAAGTTTTTCCGCTAGAAGCAGGATTGGTTCCCATATAAAATTGTAATAGGTGATAATGAGGCGTGAACGCTGCGTCATCACCATGTGCGATTTTTCAAGTGCTTGTTGAATGTCATGCAAATGACCGACAAGATCGGACATCACTACATATTCAAACTTTTGCTCAAGCGATAACTGTTCAGCGTTCATCGTGTGAAATGTAAGGTGAGGATATTTATTCTGTGCACGCTGAACCATTTTAGAACTAATGTCTATACCAACACCAACGAATGGTTGCACGGCATGAAGGAGATCGCCGGTAGCACAACCGAGTTCAAGCACAGACGCATGATGGGGAATAAGGAATTGAAGCAGTTGTTTTACGTTTTGGTGGTAGTACTGATTGCGTTCTTGCCAGCGATCCCAACGTTCAGCAATTGAGTCGAAGTACTCTGTGAGGAGAAGCAACGTGTCTGTGTTCTGTCTCATGCCGGGGTCAGCCCTACTAAACAACGTGCTGCAAACAATGACGGGACATGTGAAAGCATTGAATCCATTTTTTGTAAAAGGGGCAGAGCAGTTTCAGGATATATTGCCGGTTTGCTGTATCCGCCTGAAAGCAAATAACTGAAACAGACAACCGGCCGTTTATGAAATACTTTCCAACCTTTCAGCCATGTTTCGGTTTCGAGACGGAAAAAAAGGCGTGTAGCATTTCCCTGTGCTGCATAATAGCGATCTTCCGCTGGTGAGTCGTCCGAATAATTAATGGATGCGTTCCATGCGACCGGTTCGTGGTGCAGAAGTCCATACACCGCCATCGATGATGCGCTGATGTAAGGCTCAAAGATTATAACACGTCCGTCATGGGTCAAGACACGCCCCGCTTCTTTGAAAAAAGCATTCGGACGTTCAAGGTGATGGAATACATCAAAGAGCACAAGATGCGAAACTGAACCGTTCTCGAAAGGCATCGCATATGCACTGCATACAGCGTCGAGCCATGGATTTGGAAAAAGATCGGTACAAATTGCATGAGGAATAGCAGATTTCAAATTCCCAACTCCTGAACCAAGCTCTACAATTTTTCCCTGTAACACCGGGTCAATAAGCGCGACGATCTGACGGTAGAATGAATTGTATATAGTACGCAGCAATCGTTTTGATTCCCATGCATGTTTATTCCGCAGAATTTCAATCTGATGCTGTTCGATGTCCATCATTCCGCCATCCCGACTGGAATGATCCAGTTCATGCTGAAGATATGGGAATTGGAGAAAGAAGATTGGTTTGGCACGGAATCTTACTTCAAACTTTCGCGGATGGAGTACGTCTCTTCGTTGCGCTCGTGCCGCGAAATCATCTCGCCTAATAAACCAAGAGAAATGAATTGAACGCCGATAATGATAAAGAGAAACCCGACAAGGAAGAGCGGACGATTGCTGATGGCAGTCAAACCCAAGAACCATTCAATGGAGAGATATCCGTCGATTGCGGCACCGATGAAAAACGAAACGATTCCCCAAACGCCAAAGAGATGAAGCGGGCGGCGGATATATTTTGCTGTGAAGAGAATCGTCAGTAAATCAAGAAAGCCGCGGTAAAATTTTCCTACGGTATATTTT
This sequence comes from Ignavibacteriales bacterium, assembly GCA_026390575.1. Taxonomy (NCBI): domain Bacteria; kingdom Pseudomonadati; phylum Ignavibacteriota; class Ignavibacteria; order Ignavibacteriales; species Ignavibacteriales bacterium. The sequence continues at coordinate 503,341 of JAPLFR010000016.1, read as the reverse complement.
GAATGACCAAACTTTCGTGGATGATGCTGAACAATTTTTTCTCCGACTCGAAATCCTGCTTGATGCGCTAATATAGGAATATAGCGATAGAGATCGCCGTAAATTTTTAATTCCTTCGCTACTATTTTACGATATACTTTCAACCCGCAATTTAAATCATGAATGCGCAGCCCTGTTATTTTACTTGTGACGGTATTGGCGATTTGCGATGGTACTGTGAAAATAATTGAATCATGCCTTTTCTTCTTCCATCCCGACACGAGATCGTAAGAATCACCAAGTGTTTCAATAAGCAATGGAATTTCATTTGGGTCGTCTTGTAAGTCTGCATCCATTGTGATGATGTATTCGCCCTGCGCTTCTTTGAAACCTGCCGAAAGTGCTGCAGATTTCCCAAAATTACGTCGGAAACGAATCACTTTTATAATTTTCGGATATTCAATATGCAGTGCAGTGAGAACTTCAAACGATTTGTCAGTACTGCCGTCATCCACAAAGATGATTTCATAGGACATCTTGATCCGCCGCATCGTCTCATCAATGAGCGTGAATAATTCGCGCAGAGATTCTTCTTCATTAAGGAGAGGAATAACAACAGAAACTTGCGGAATATTGGTTGTGACAGATTGTTTTGTGTTCAGTTTTGGCATCGGTAAGTTCGCCGGTGTTCATTTTTGTTCATCAAAATTAAAGTAACGGAAAAACGAGCAATATGCAAGGTAGAGAAAAAAAGAAGGATAACAGGAGGGAATTACTTTCCAACTCGTGGACCCGTCCGCTGTTCGAGTTCAACGCGCTCTTTATCTTGGGTATATGCCATCATAAATACTGTTTCTAATTTTACAAAGTCTACGCCGGGTTCAATGGTGATAGATTTGAAAAGAGAACCTGGTTGTTCGCGCACTTCGCTGACGAGACCAATACGAATATCAGATGGAAACGTATTGCTGTATTCAGAGGTCGTAACAACATCGCCTACTTTGACATCACGCATTTTTGGAACATTCTTAAGGGCAAGATTTTTTCCATCCCACATAACAATTCCGTCAATACGGCTGCGCTGCACTTTGCCGCTTACCCGAAATTCTGTATTTAAAAGAATATTGATGATAGAATAATGTTTGGTCACGGTTGTGACGATGCCGATTAATCCTCCGTCGCTTACGACCGGCATATATTGCTGTACGCTGTCATTTGAGCCAACATCGACTGTAATTGTATTCCGTAAAAGTGTAAGATTTTTGTTGACAAGGTGGGCTGCAATCAGTTTGTAAGGCAGTTGAACTTTTAATCCAAGTAATTGCCGCAGACGGAGGTTTTCGAGTTTCGCTTCACGGAGCCGCTGTGCTTCATCAGCAAGTTCAATATTGATGTGATGAAGAAGTTCGTTCTCTGCTTTCAGTCCAAAGTACGTGGGAATAAAACTCAGTTGTTCTTGTACTCCACCGAACAGAACTGTCGAAATAGCTCTGACCTGTTTGATCTGAGAATTGTCATTCATCGCCATCAAAATGAAGGATGCAACAATGAAAACAGAGAGGATAGCATATTCTCGGAATTCGTACAAAAAGTCGTATAGTCGTTGGAGCATCTTTTAATTTCGAATTCCGAATTTATAATCGCGAAATGGAAATTTCATATTGATCAAGATCTCAGAATAAAAATTGCCAATTAAAGTCCTTATGATTTCCTTTTAGCGGTTTTACCTGAAGCCGTAAAAATCGCTGTTAGTTCCTTTGCCTCTTTAAGTAGTGGATCAATTGCCGTTGGCTTACTTTTTCCAAGTTCCAATAAAAGCTCAAGCCAATATTGACATTCATCTGCCTCTTCTTCAACAATTGTGATCTTTGAGATAAAATCAGCTTTAGAACGCGCCTTGTAGCCGAACGGTAATTTGCTCCTATTGAAGTGGCAGACCTGATTAATTGCTTCCCGATAATATCAGATGTCCGATTGGAGGGTATTGAATCAACCATGTGAATAATGTCAATAGCAAATTGTTTGGTCCTATTTTGCAATACATTTGAATCCATCTTGTCGTTTCTCAGTTCACATCTGACAAGTCACACTTTATAATTCGCAATTTACAATTAACAATTCGAAATTATCAATATCTCTTTCCCTTCAACAAGACCTTGGAATATTTGTCCATGTTCTCCATAACCTTACCGGTACCGCGCACAACGGCGAGCAATGGCTCTTCGGCAACGTGAACGGGAAGATTTGTTTCAAGTCGAAGACGCTCGTCAAGACCCTTCAACAATGCACCGCCACCGGTGAGCATAATGCCGCGGTCAAGAATGTCGGCGGAAAGTTCCGGCGGAGTCCGCTCTAATGTGACCTTGACGCCTTCGACAATTTGAGCGATCGGTTCATTCAACGCTTCGCGAATTTCCACAGAACTGACTTCCGTTGTCTTCGGTACACCGTTCACGAGATCACGTCCCTTTACTTGAATCGTGATTTCTTCTTTCAACGGCATCGCAGAACCGACCTCGCACTTAATTGCTTCCGCTGTCCGTTCGCCAATAAGGATATTGTGATTACGTTTAAAGAATTGAATGATAGCGTTGTTCATTTCGTCACCCGCCACGCGCCGCGACTCTTCGTTCACGATGCCGGACAATGCAATGACTGCGATTTCCGTTGTGCCGCCGCCGATATCGACAACCATATTTCCCACCGGTGCATCAACATCAAGTCCAATACCGATTGCCGCAGCCATTGGCTCGGCAAGGAGATGAACTTCTTTCGCGCCGGCGTGTTCTGCTGAATCGCGCACAGCGCGCTTTTCCACTTCCGTAATTCCGGATGGCACTGACACGATAATACGTCTGCTTGGTACCCAGCCTGCGCTTATTTTTTTTATGAATTCACGCAGCATACCTTCCGCGATTTCAAAATCCGCAATCACGCCATCCTTCATAGGACGGATGGTGCGGATGTCTTTATGCGTACGGCCGAGCATGGCACGCGCTTCATTGCCGATGGCGATAATGCGCTTCGTGTTCCGGTCGAACGCGACGATAGAGGGTTCGTTCAGGATGATTCCTTTGCCCTTCATCCAGATAACGGTGTTTGCCGTGCCAAGGTCGATGGCAAGGTCGGCAGAAAACATTGAAAAGAGTCCCATGAGTATCCAATGACAAAATTATGAATGAAAAATTAAAAATGAATTATTTTAATGCCTAAAATGTCTAATACCGGTGAACACCATTGCGACACCATTTTCGTCCGCCGCTTTGATAACTTCTTCATCGCGCACAGAGCCGCCTGGCTGAATGACTGCTGTTGCGCCTACCTTCACCGCTTCTAACAATCCATCTGCAAAAGGGAAGAACGCGTCGGAAGAAACTGCGCAGCCATGCAAATCAAATCCGGCTTCTGCTGCTTTCATTGCTGCAATTTTGGAGGAATCGACACGTGACATTTGACCGGCGCCGATACCGAGTGTTCGGTCACCCAGTGTGTACACAATCGCATTCGATTTCACGTGTTTTGCGATCCGCCACGCAAACAACAGAGCCTGCATCTCTTCATCGGTGGGTTGACGTTTTGTGACGATTCGTAGATCACTTGGATGAATCCTGTGCTGATCCGGTTCTTGTACTAAAACGCCGCCAACAACTTTTCGTACATCTAACTCCCACAATTTTCGCAGGTTTGATGTCTGTTTGATCAAACGACGATCCCGTTTCTTTGTCAGAAATTCCAGCACGCCGTGTTCATATTCGGGTGCGATAATCACTTCAGTAAAAATTTCGTTGATGGCTTCTGCAGCCGCTCTATCCAGCGGACGATTCACACAGACGATTCCACCATATGCAGATTTTGTATCTGTTGCAAAGGCTTTTCGGTATGCTTCAACAAGTGTTGTGTCGGTAGCGACGCCGCAAGGATTATTATGTTTGACGATAACAACGGTTGGCTCGTTAAACTCCGTGCAGAGTAATGCCGCTGCGTTGATGTCGAGAATATTATTGTAAGAAAGTTCTTTGCCGTGCAGTTTCTGAAAATGATTGCCGAATGTTCCGTACAGCGCCGCCGCTTGATGAGGATTTTCACCATAGCGCATGGGTTGTTCTTTTTTCAGTGAAAGAGTGATGGAATCCGGCAGAGTCTTTTGCGGTGCGAGTCCGCTCAGATATGAAGCTATCACTGAATCATAATGTGATGTGTGTTGAAATGCACGGCATGCAAGATTGAATCGAGTTTGCATTGTGAGTGCGCCGTTGTGCTCGCGCATTTCTTCAATGACGATACCATAGAGATCTGGATTGACGACAACAGCGGTGTGCCGGAAATTCTTTGATGATGAACGCACCATCGCCGGTCCGCCTATATCGATTTGCTCGATCGCTTCATCTAACTTCACATTTTCAACAGCGATAGTTTGTTCAAAAGGATAAAGATTGACAACAACAAGATCGATCGGTTCTATGTCGTGCTTCTGTAATTGCTCACGATGCGCAGGATTATCCATAACAGCAAGGATGCCTGCGTGAATGGCCGGATGAAGAGTTTTGACGCGGCCATCAAGAATTTCGGGAAAGCCGGTAACATCTGAGACTGATTTCACTTCAATGCCGGCGTTGTTCAATGCGGTAAATGTTCCGCCCGTGGAAATAATCTCTACACCAAATTCTCGCAGTGCCTTTGAAAATTCGACAATTCCCTTTTTATCCGATACACTAATCAACGCGCGCTTAATGATGAGCGGTGCGTCACTCTCCGGTGAAGTTGATTTTGAGAACGGATCTATAACTATGACGTTATCCAAGCTTTTCTTCCTTCGATCTTTACCCGCCCTTCAGCGAATGCTTTCAGCACGAGCGGGAAAATCTCATGTTCAATCTTTAATACTTTTGCTGCGAGCGAATCTGGTGTATCATCGGAAACGATGGTGACAGTCTTTTGCAATAGTATTGGGCCGCGATCATACTCTTCGTCCACCAAATGCACCGTTGCGCCGGAGACTTTTACGCCGCTTGCCAGTACCGCTTCATGGACACGACGACCGTACATTCCTTCACCGCCAAATGATGGCAGCAGTGCCGGATGAATATTCACGATCCGGTTCCGATATTGTTGAATCACATGCGCTGGTATTTTTTTCATATATCCGGCCAGCGCAATGAATTCTGCGTGTTCTTTTTCTAATATTTCCAGCATCGCATCCGCGAGCGCCTCTTCCGACGAAAACATTTTTTGAGAAAGATGTTGTGTCGAAATATTATATGCGCGCGCAATCTCTATCGCGCCTGCATCGAACTTGTTGCTGATAAGTACAACGATCCTCGCCGGAAGCAGTCCAGCGTCGATTGCATGAAGAATTGCTTGGAAATTTGAGCCGCGCCCTGAGGCGAAGACCGCGATGTTCATTCCACTATTGCCAGAGTTTTTACCCTACGATAATGTGGAAATGTAATGAGAAGTTGAAGGAGAATCAACGAAAAGCGTGCGTTTTTCATGATTATATTTAAATATAACAGGAGAGTATCTCGTTTCACTAGAGAGAATGTCGTTCCTGATGTGAATAAGTCCTTTCTTTTGTGGAGTTCAATCCTCGATCGGGAGCCTAAGGTGTGAGAATTCGTTGTTCACCGGTGTTGAGAATAAGAACGCGATCTTCCAAATGGCGTTCAGTAATAAGCCGTTTCATCTGGTCTTGTGCGAATGTCAGCGAAGAATCTAATCCTTGTACAAACGTACGATGATGAATAGGAATCATGATTTTCGCATGCACGTCATTAAAAATTTGAAGGGCTTCTTCTGGATCGGCGTGCACAAGTTTCATGAAATCGTGCGGTTCAATCGGTGCAATGGGAAGAAAGGCAACGTCAACGGCAAATTTTCTGCCGATCTCCTTGAACTTTTCAGGATCATATCCTGTATCGCCCGCAAAGAAAACTGTTGTACCTTGATACTCGATCACATAACCGGTGTACGTGTTATGATTCAACCAACCGCCATCGAATCCGTACCGTCCATTAAAATGTTTGACAGGAACAGCAGTAATTCTCACGCCATCTGCTTCGAATGTTGTCCACGGGCCCATCTCACGATACGTAGAAAAACCAAACTCCGGCGTGTACTCCGCACTGCCAACAGGCAGAATCATCACTGCAGATTTGGGCAGCATGGATAAACTTCCATAACTCAAATGATCAAAATGAATATGGGATATGAGAATATAATCCAGTTTATCAATGGAAGACGGCAGAATTCCCGGCTCAATTCTGCGTTTGGATATCATACCCGCCGTCTCAGTAAAAATCGGATCAGTAAGAAATATTTTATCACCGATTTGAATGAGACACGTTGCATGACCAACCCATAACACCGACAGTCCAACATTCCGAAAAATTGGATGCGTTATTTTTGCGGCGACAGTGTCGGGCGAACCCGGAAGATTCTCAAAAGATTTTGTAATGAATCGGGTGACAAAAGAACTGCAGCCAGTAGTAATGAATGAGCTGTGAAAGGAAATAAGTGAAAAAAGAATGAAACGAAGCAAATGCTTTTTATCGTTCATAACAGCGCATCAGAAGAAACGAAATTCGATTGCATGCATCCAAATTGCATCGGCAGGACTGTACTTAATATTATAATGAAGAAAACCAAACAGTGTCGAACATCCTCCAACAAAATAGTTTGAAGATATACCGGCGATGTTGTATCGTGCAACGCCAAGATTCAGTCCGAGATATTCACCGTGTTCCACGAGCGGCAGATGTGCCAACAGTTGTCCGGAAAATCCCCAATGGCTTGATCCGACTTTGCTCGTGTAAAGCTGTGTGGAGATATTGAATTCGACCGAACCTGCAAACCGTTCGGGTTGAGTTACGAAGAAAAAGTGCAACGGCGGATCGAGCTTCGTCATTCCCCACGTATACAAGAGAGGCGTTGCTTCCCATTCAAAAGAAAAGTGAGTTTGTGCCGGAAAGCATGTCCATGAAATACTTGGCACCGCCTGCATAACGAGCCATGAAGTAGGAATTCCACTTCTCTGCTTAAGCTCTTGTGCGGTCGCCTTCTGCCAACTTGTAAGAAAAAGTATTCCTATGAGAAGAACGGAACCTCTGCGCCATGTTGTTCGTTGTAGTACCATTGTTGCTGAATGTAAGGAATATTCCCAGTTGAAAAAAGTGTGCTCTATTTTTTCACATGTATTGATTGCATCGACAGATTGTTCTTCATACATTTTAATTATAAATATTAAATTCACTAAATGAGGTCTGTATGAAACATGTTCTCTTGAAGTATAGTTTCGTGTCTTTTGTTGTCGTAGTGATTTTGGCGGGCTGTTCAACTCAGCAGGCAACGAGAAGCGATATGTCGCGTCATATCGATCTCGAAAAAGTTCAAGCCGGACAGTATGATACAGGCAAAATGTGGACGTTCGATTTCCCGCCCGTAGATTATTTTGCCAAGACATATAACTTTACTCCGTCAAAAGAGTGGTTTGATAAGGCGCGCTTATCTGCACTGCGTCTTCCAAATTGCACGGCATCATTCGTTTCGGAAGACGGTTTGGTCATGACAAATCATCATTGCGCCCGTTCTGCTTTGGATAGTGTGAATAGAGAAGGTGAACGGTTAACGGAAGCTGGATTCTACGCAGCTACATTGAATGACGAAAGGAAAGCATCCAACATCTTTATCGACCAATTGCTTGTGATGGAAGATGTTACGAAAGAAGTACAAGAAGCGTTTGACAGCGGTGCAACAGAAAACGCCAAGGTAGAAAATCGCATGGCAAAGATGCAGGAAATCCAGAAACGGTATGCAGCAAACTATAAAACGAGTGCCCCGCAAGATTCGATGGTGTTTAGTGTCGTTTCGTTCTACAATGGCGGGCGCTATTCACTGTATGGATACAAACGGTACACAGACGTACGTCTCGTGTACGCGCCGGAAGAGATGATGGCATTCTTCGGCGGTGATCCGGATAATTTCACCTATCCTCGGTATGATTTTGATTGCGCATTCTTCCGCGTTTATGATAACGGCACACCATTGAAGACTGCAAACTTTTTTCGATTCAGTCAGGATGGTGCGCAAGAAGGGGAAGCAGTGTTCGTGATCGGAAATCCCGGCAGAACGAACCGTTTGAAAACGGTGGCACAGTTAGAATATCTGCGTGATGTTTTGTATCCGACAAATATCGAGACGTATGAGAAGGTCGGAACAATCTATTCATCGTATATTGCAGCACATCCTGAAGCAAAATTGAAATATCTCAACACAATCTTTGGATTAGAAAATTCGCGGAAAGCTGTTACAGGATATTTGAGCGGTCTGCAGGACCCTGTGATGATGGCGAAGAAAAAAGATTTTGAAAAGAAGTTTCACAATGCAACGCTTGACAGACCGGCACTCAACAAGAAGTACGGCGATCCGTGGAGCGATATTAAGCAGTATCAATCCGAGCTGACAGAGCTCTATCCGGAATTCGACGCGCTGAGGTTACGCGGACGTAACTTCCCCAAGTATTTATCATTGACAGCGGATCTTGTAAATGTAGCGAATCAGTCTAAGGATTTGATTGCAGATTCGACAAGAACTAAATTCTATCCCTCTAAATTAACGCCGGAAGTTGAGAAACGGCTGCTCGCATTCCGATTAGGTATTATGGCGCGTGCGTTAGTGGGGAAAGATAAGGCGTTTGACAAACTGATGGCGGGACGCACACCCGAACAAGCAGCAGAAGATTTAAGCGCAAATTCAATCATTGCATCGAAAGAAAAAACACAAGCGCTGCTTGCCGAAACACCGGATGCTATTCTCAAGTCAAACGATCCTTTGATAGCGTTTGTTGTTGCCGAACGAATGCACATCAATGAACTTCAAAAGGGATATAGCAACATCAATGAAAAACTTCAAGCATGTGAACAAATGCTTGGCAATGCAATGTACGAAGTCTATGGAACGCAAATTCCACCGGATGCTACATTCACGCTTCGCATTGCTGATGGCATAGTAAAACGATACGAATACAATGGCACGATCGCTCCGCCTGTAACGACGTTCTATGGATTGTACGATCGGTACTATTCGTTTGGTATGAAAGATCCATGGAAGTTGTCGGAGCGCTGGATGAATCCACCTGCAGCGTTTCATATGAATACACCGATGAACTTCGTCTCAACGAACGACATTACCGGCGGTAATTCCGGCAGCCCGTTGATCAACAAGAATTTGGAAGTGGTTGGCTTGGCGTTCGACGGTAACATCGAAAGTCTGCCGGGTGATATCATCTTTGATGACACGAAAAATAGGACTGTCTCCGTTCACTCTGCTGGATTGCTCGAAGGATTGGAGAAAATCTATAAAACTGAAAGAATTGTAAAAGAATTACGCGCAGGGAGGATTGTGCAGTAAAAGAACAAGTTTCTCTTGCGAAGGGTACTTCGTGCAGCTTTTGATATCCTTCGCAAGAGTGAAAAACGCGTATTTCCTTATCCGCGCGGGTGAAATGTGCGGTGAACTTCTTTCAAATACTCGCGGTCGATGTGTGTATAAATTTGCGTTGTAGAGATGTCGGCATGGCCGAGCATTTCCTGTACAGCTCGGAGATCAGCACCTCCTTCCAACAAATGTGTTGCGAACGAATGACGGAATGTATGCGGGTGAACTTTCTTTCCGATGCCTGCCGCTAACGAATATTTTTCCACTAATTTCCGAATCATATCACGCGTTAACTTTGTGCCGCGCACATTCAAAAAGAGAACATCCTGCGACGTGCCCGTTTTAACAAGATGCACGCGAGATTGTTTCTGATATTCTTCGATCCATTGCCTTGCCGAACGTCCAATGGGGACTAACCGTTCTTTTGATCCTTTACCATAGACAAGCACCAGGCCGTCTTCAATCATAAGGTTTGACTGTTTCAGATTCACTAATTCTGAAACTCGAATGCCTGTCGCGTAGAGTGTCTCGAGCATGGCGCGGTCGCGGATACCAAGCCGGTGGGACGTATCCGGTTGTTTTAATATTTCATCCACTTCAAAAATATTTAATACATCCGGCAGATTTTTTTCCTGCTTGGGTGAATCAATAATCTGTGTCGGATCGTCCCTCACCTCTTCCTCGCCAAGAAGGTAGCGGTGAAATCCGCGGATGGTAGAGAGTGTGCGTGCCACACTTCGCGGCGAAAGCTTCTCCCGATGCAGCACAGCTAAAAATTTACTGATATGCTCTTCCGATACGTCGGATGCTGTCTGAATTCCGATAGTAATAAGAAAACCGCGGTACTTGGTAAAATCGAACTTATACGATGTCAAAGTATTTCGCGAAAGGTTTTTTTCGAGACGAAGGAAATCTAAATAGTTGCGAATTTGGCGGTCAAGATTTGTCGTGATAAGTTTTTGTTCTGACGCTTGTTTCACTATGGATGATCTTGTTTTCACGAAGCATGCTTAATCCGACAATGACCAATGCAAATTACATTGATTCCGATGAAGGTGCAAGATGGATATGAAGAGAAAAAAAATAGCAGAATGTATGAACAGTACATCAGCATTCCGTCGTGCGCAGAAAGCGAAATGAGGATTATCCTTTTGCTGCTTTCGCCAAAGTATCAAAAATCTGAAACGTGCGGTCGAGGTGGGAAATTTTGAGAAGGGAAAGGACTTTCTTTTGTACACCAACCAGTTTTACTATGCCGTTATTCTCGCGCATCTGGCGTTCGGCGATGAGCAAAGCGCTCAAGCCGGTGCTGTCGCAGAACTCAACATCGGAGAGGTCTATCACCAATTCCTTCAGCTGCGGTTTGCACAGCATCAGGAATTTTCCTTTGAGTTCCGGTGAAGTAGTCGCATCAAGCTTTCGCTCTTGGACTTTGAGGATCGTTGCATTTCCCTTTTTCTTGGTTTCAAAACGCATAAGCAGACTCCAACAAAAACATTAGAACATATCGAGACATTTCAGGAGACTCCGATAAGAGTATTTATTACTATTTCCTCTGGTTTTAACTTGGAAATTGTAAAAATGATCGCTATTCTTTTTTACAAAACTGATGCGTAAAGGCGCTTGAGAAGCTTTGCAAAGAAACGCGCTCGTGAGAGAAAAATTTAAGTTGAGATCCAACGCAACATCGAAATTATTGTTTTCCATTCTTTGAAGCAGTTCACGGCGAGGCACAAACCACTTGTTAATATCGCGCACTGAATATGTGAGGGTTTTCAGCGGCGGGGCAGATGCCATCGCAAAAAGTTGATCATCTCGGATCACTACCATCATTCTTTCTGAAGAAAATTTTCGAAGCAGATACCGAAGAAAAGATGAAGCCAATTCACCATCGAGTGATGATTCTGGAAATATAACCAATGCACGCCGTGACCGTCTAAACGCGTCGGTGAAATTCATTATCCGGTCATGGTTATGACGAAAATGCAGCCGCGAGTATGTAAGCCCTACTTTGAGTCGAAAACCCTCCAGCATTGTTATTCTGCACTGCAGATATTATTTATTGCGTCTCGATCGCTCACGTTGAGCCTCAAGAAGTTTCGTTATAAAAGCCGAATCAAACAAATAATATCGGACTTGAATGCTCGCCCGCATAAAACTGTCATTGTTAGAAATATTTTTAATTCCTCCAGCACTGCCTGCATAATATGCAGAATTTGTAAGCACATATTCACCCATCAAACTGGCAGACCAGAATTCGCTAAAAAAGTAGTCGATACTTAATCCACCCATCATCTGAAAATCAAAATTTGACACCGGGATTGCTCCAACATAAGCGCGCTTTCCATTGTCATCTCTTGGATCAAATATCGCCACTCCCCCTCCGATAAAGGGAAAAATATTGAAAGTACTATTCGGCATTAAATCTGAACCGGCATAAAGATTAAGGGACATCATGTCGGTTGTAAAGGTAGTCGGTGTACCGCCTTTCCACGTAATAGGAGAGTAACAAAATTTACCACGTAACCCGAAATATTGCATCACAGAATAACTTAGACTTACTCCTCCTCCAACTGCTGGTGAAGGATTTGTGGCCCCTGCACCAAGCATGTATTGTATCGACGCGTCAACACCAACGCCGAGTTTTCCAACGCGTGTTTGACTAACTCCTGGAATACTCATGACCAGTATAAGAATCAGTATTATAAAATAACTGAACGAAAATTTCGACATAGGACCCTCACAATTTAGTAGGTGATGGTGAATTGCTACTCGTTCTGTAACATGTTAACAAACTTCTTTTCATCAATCAACTGGATGCCGTGCGTTTGCGCTTTCTCTAATTTTGAACCGGCATCGGTTCCAACGACAACGAAATCAGTGTTTTTACTGACACTGGCAACTACTTTTCCTCCGAGGGATTCGATTTTTTGTTTCGCCTCATCACGCGTCATCGTAGCCAGTGCTCCGGTAAGGACAAATCTTTTTCCGGAGAATTTTTGCACAGAATGAACCAGCTTTTTGACCGCTGCCATTTGAACACCAGCAGTTTGCAGCCGAGCAACAATTCGCCGGTTGTGCTTAACCTCAAAGAATCGAACAACGCTTTCAGCAATCTGCGGGCCAATGCCTTGCAGAGATTGCAATTCGGTTTCTGTTGCCGCCATAAGTTGCTCAATTGTTTTGAAATTATCAACTAAAAGTTGTGCAATACTTGCACCAATGTGACGCAGGCCAAGTGCATAGATTACTCTACTAAAGGGGCGTGTTTTACTTTCTTCAATGGCATCTAACAAATTTTGAGTACTTTTCTTTCCCCATCGATTAAGCGAAAGAATGGTTTCTTGACGGGTGTGAAGATCGTATAGTTCGGAACAATTCTTCAGTAAGCCGACATGGACAAACTGATCTACCACCGATTCCCCAAGTCCTTCAATATCCATTGCTCCGCGGCTTGCGAAATGTTCGATCCGTCCTTTCACTTGAGCAGGACACTCGCTGTTCTCACAGTAGTAATTCGCTTCGCCTTCAGAACGGAATATTTTAGAATGACATTCGGGACATTGATTTGCAAACCGGAAAGTTTTTGCACTCGCTTGCCGTTTTTCAATATGAATACCACTGACTTTGGGAATGACATCGCCCCCTTTTTCTACAACCACCATGTCACCAAGGCGAATATCTAACTCACGGATATAATCTTCGTTATGGAGTGTTGCCCGGGAAACAGTACTGCCGCCAAGAAATACCGGCTCTAATTCCGCTACAGGCGTGATAGTCCCGAGTCGTCCGACTTGGAGTCGTATGGCTTTCAACCGTGTCTCTGCTTGACGGGAAGCAAACTTAAATGCTACTGCCCATCGTGGGCTTTTCGCAACAGCGCCAAGCCGTTCCTGTTGTTGAAGAGAATTAACTTTTACAACAATACCATCTATATCAAAGGGGAGCTCGTCGCGGCGGCGCTCCCATTCTTTCCAATACTCAATCACGTTCTCTATAGACGGGCATATCGTTGTATGTTCACTGGTCGGGAAACCGAGTTCGCGGAGGAGTTGCAGGTTTTCGTGTTGACTTTTCAATTCGATGTCGTCCGTGCGTAGGAAGTAAGAGACAAAATTCAACGGCCGTTGTGCAACGAGTTTTGGATCTTGGAGTTTTAATGTTCCCGCTGCTGAATTACGCGGATTAACAAATATTTTTTCATCGGCAAGCTGGCGCTCCTCATTCATGCGTTGGAAATCTGCTCGCTTCATAAACGCTTCGCCGCGTACCTCCAATGTGCGCGGTCCATTTCGGACAGAACGAAGTCGGAGGGGAATCGAACGGATTGTTTTTAGGTTTTGTGTGATGTCGTCCCCCTGCGTTCCATCGCCGCGTGTGGCGCCTTGCACGAAAACGCCGTCCTCGTACCGCAGACTAATTGCGATGCCGTCGAATTTCAATTCGCATACGTATCGATACGTATCATTTTCCAATGTTTCCTGCACGCGCCGGTCGAAGTCACGTACCTCGCTTTCGCTGTAAGAATTGGAAAGACTCAGCATTGGCACAGCATGAGTTACCGTGGAAAATTCTTTTGTGATTTGACCGCCTACGCGCTGCGTGGGAGAATCGGGTGTGGCCAGTGCGGGATACTGCCGCTCGAGTTCCTGCAAGCGGCGCATTAATCTATCATATTCTTCATCCGATATTATTGGCTGGGCAAGGATATAGTACCGGTAATCGTGGTTGAGGATTTTCCGGCTCAGTGTTTCAATTTCTTTTTGGATAGATGAATTCATACCAGCTTTACCATGCCGGTGATCAATTCTTAAGGTTGGCTTCGGAAATGACAGCGTTGCGGACGACAGCTCCCCGTCTGCCGAGAGAACCAATATCTTTGCCGTTTAATTGAAACGTTGCGCTGCCCGCATTTCCCATTGTTACGACAAAGCGCTCTTTTGCAGCCCATGCTCGTTTTCTTTTTGGTCCAAAAAGATATGTTCCGCCGGTCTTGCCGTCAATAAGAATATTAATCCAAACCGAATCTCGGGTGGTCATCTCCAATCGCAAACTATCGGGTTGGTGTGTCATGGCAATCGGAGCAGAATCAGCAGCGGCAACGGGCTGTAGAATTGATGCGGCTTCACTTTCACGCACGACGCGATCGAATGGAACTTCTTCTACAGAATTACCGGAGCTCGACCTTCTATTCATATTTGCCAGAATGGCAACCAAGCCAATAGCTGCAGCAATGAAAATTCCGAAGGCAATATTACGTTGAAGAGGTGAAAGCGAAAACGGTTTTTTCTCGCTGTCCTCCTCAAGTGTCTTTTCTGGAAGAGAATTTTGCCGGGGCACGGCAGTTTCCGATTTTCGAGAGGAAGATTCCCGCCGAGCAGATTCATATCGTTCCATAACATCGTTCGGATCAAGACCGGTCATCAAGGCATATTCACGAAGAAACGCGCGTACATACGTCTGAGGAAGAGTCTGAAGCTGTCCACGCTCAATCGCATCGAGAAATTGTACACTGATGCGCGTCTCGGCAGAAATATCCATCAACGATAATTCTTTTTCCAGGCGAGCCTTTTTCAGCTCTTCACCAAATTGTTCAAGGTTCATACGGGAAAGCCCATGCTACGTGCCGCTTCATAGAATGCAGGTTCTACGTTGTCAAAATAGTAGCAATTATTCCAACCACTTTCAAGAAAAGACTTTTTTTTCTCGTCAACAAAGAAATGGGTAACAATTAAAAATTTCAGGATAGTGTTTTTTAGAAAAGGTTTCTTCGAATTTCATTTACGAAACTGGAAGGGACAGCTATTCCAAGTTGCATTGCTTTTTGGCAGTGATCCCATGCCGATGTATATTGACTGGCTTCATAATAGAGAAATGAAAGGTTAAGATGTGCATTGCCCATTGCAGGATCTATTCGCAAGGCGTCTTGCCATGCTTTTTCGGCTTTGCTTCGCATGTCGGCACTGTAATAGAGGATACCAAGATTATAGGGAATGGCTGCATCTTGTAGCTTACCTCGCATCGCAGTAAAAAAATTCTCTTCGGATGAAAGCAATAATCCCCGCGCAAAGTATGCGACAGCGAGAGCATGATGCAATTCTGGATCCTGAGGATTTGATTTTAGTTCGTCTCTTACATTATCAATGATTTTCCCTAATTCTTCTTTCGTCACCGATGTGTACTTGATTTCTCGTGATTGCGATGCATCTTGTATTGTGCGTATTTCAGAGTCAAGCTTTTTAGGAATATTCATTCTTGTAATATCATAATACCGTCTTGGATCGTTCGGTGATGTAGCGGCATCGTATTCGCTCAGCGCAAGAGAGTTCTTGAAATCGAAGGTGTGCGCATAACTGAGCCAGCTGAAAACACAAATGATTACCATGGCAGCGTATGGAATGATTCGTGTGAGGAATTGTTCTCTGTGTGAAAAAGAAAAGGAAAGGAGCACAAAAAGGATTCCTATCAATGGAACATATATTCGGTGCTCATAAAATTTTAGCGGCATGCGAACGGTTATATCATAATAGAATGTCGGAATGAGGAATGCAACAAACCACACCACACCAAAAATGATCAGCTTCCAATCTCTTCGTTCAGACAGGAGGAGGGCGAGGGAAAGCAATCCGGTAGAAATAATTCCGGCAGTGATGTGGATGTCGCTTGAGATAGGAGCAAAAGCAAGATGGATTGGCCAGAAAACATTTCCACAGTAGTGAAGTGCAATAGGCAGACTTGATAACACCAACGCAGCAGCTTGAAACTTGTCTCCTACAGGTGTGATCATTGCAGCAGACCGCAATATGTGCCAGTTGAACAGGACAATTCCCCATCCGACAACGAAGAGAATTGTTGTGATGGAGATTATTTCTTTTCCCTTTCGACAATAAAAAAACAGCAAGGCAAGAGCTGGAAACACAACACTCGTTTCCTTTGTGAACATGGCAAGCAGGAAAAAAAGAAGATGAAAAAAATACCATTTTAGACAAGAGGTTGAAAGGAATTTTATGAATGATATAAAACAGAGCAGAATAAAAACAGCAAGGAGAGAATCGTTCCGCCCTGGAATCCATGCAACTGCTTGCGTTAATGCAGGGTGAACGCAAAACACAAGCGATCCGAAAAATGATATTGATCTTTTAAAACCCATCATCTGAAAAGTAACAAAAAGAAGACAGCAGCTTATGCAATGCAGAATGATGTCAATCAAATGGTAGCCAAAGGGCATTATTCCACTGATTTGTGCACTGAGCATGAACGAGATAGTCAATAAAGGGCGGTATAAGTTACCCCCTTGTCCCTGATGACTCACATCTTCTAAAAAAGCATGACCTATATCAGAAAGCTTGTTGATATGTGAAAAGCTTCCGACTATGAGATAGTAATCATCATGATGAGTGTATTCAGAGAATGTAAGAATCTGCACATAAAGTAAAGAAGCGATAAGTACAAGCCAGAAGTAAGGATGCCACGAGCGTAGGAATATATCGCTCATAACAAAGTGTTTTTCTGGTGAATTCATTTACAGTTCTCTGATCTGAGTTTGATTGTAGGCAATGGAGGACATTCTCGGTATTACATCAAGCAACACTCAATACAGTATTCAACGAGATGTTTTTTCTCTATCACGGTTTAAGGTAAGGCGCATTATTTTGGAAAGTTCTTCAATCTGATACGGCTTTTGTAGGAATGTATCGCCTGCGGCCTTTCCGAGAGAAGCATCTATTACTCGGTCCCCATAACCAGTGGAAATAACGACACGGATATTTGGGTCGATTTTCTTCAACTTTATGAAAGTTTCCTTTCCGCTCATCTTAGGCATATTGAGATCGAGAACAACAACGTCGAACCGTTTTTTCTTTTTGTACAAGTTGATTGCTTTCTGTCCGCTATCAACATGCGTTACTTGATATCCGAGACTATCTAACATTCCGCTAATAATGTCTGCAACATCTTTTTCGTCGTCAATCACCAGTACCCGTTCAGTACCATTTTCGATTTTTGAAGGTCGCACATACTGTTGAAAATTTTCCGCTGCGGGTATAATGGGAAAATACATAGTAAATTCGGCGCCATGACCTAGTTCGCTCTGAACAGTAACGAAACCATTATGGGAATTGACAACACCGTACACGACAGAAAGTCCTAATCCTGTTCCTTTTCCTATATCTTTCGTCGTGAAAAATGGCTCAAAGATATGTTGTTGAGTTTTTTTATCCATCCCAACACCTGTATCGGTAATGGATACGGCGACATAGAGTCCTTTACGTATCTCGGGCGTGGCGGTTGTGTCCTCTTCAATCGACTTGCGTTTGCTGTGGATAGTGATAGTTCCTCCATCAGGCATGGCATCCCGAGCGTTGATGAGCAGGTTGAGAAACGCTTGCTGAAGCTGTCCGTCATCTCCATGAATGATGCACACTTCATCTGTCAATTTTTTCTCAACAAGAATCGTTTTATCGGTGCTGCGTTCGAAAAGCCGCAATGTTTCTTCGATGATATCGTTCACGACTATTGGCCGGAATTGCACATTGCTCTTGCGTGCGAACGTTAACAGCTGTCGTGTTAAACTGGCACCGCGCCGAGCGGCGGTTTCAATGATGTCAGCGAAGCGATACCAGCGGTCGTCTTGTTTCATCTTTCGCTTCATAATTGAGGTGGAGCCAAGGATTGAGGTGAGGATATTGTTAAAGTCATGAGCAATTCCTCCCGCAAGATTTCCAATGCTGTCGATACGTTGAGCGTGAATAATCTTCGCCTCGAATTTTTTTTGCTCTGTGATGTCGCGTGCCACTGCGCGGACCAACGGCTGTCCATTTTCATCCAGAATGATAGAAGCATTGATACTTACATCAATTAACTCTTCGTTTTTTGATGTAAATTTTTCCTCTATTCCCTTGATTTCTTTATTCCGATCAAAAATATCAAAAATATTGCGTTGAGCTTCTTTGTGGTATTCCGGTGGATAGAGTTTCAGAATAGACTTGCCGACTAATTCCTCTTTATTATATCCCAATCGTGTTGCTTCTGTTTGGTTGCAGCTGATGATGATGCCATCTTTATTAAAGATATGGGACATATCAGGCGAGTTTTCAAAGAGATCGATGTAGCGTTCTTCCGATTTGCGGACTCGCTCAAAGAGCATTGCATTTTCCATTGCAATGCCGATTTCGTTGGCGAATGCCATGATCAAAGCAATTTGTTTGTTGGAGAAGGCCTCTCGATTTCTGCTTGCTAAAACAATCAGTCCACACAGCTGGTCCTTCATCATAATCGGTACTGATGTTAATGATTCAATAACACCATACGCCCATGGAGAGTCCTTCCTTGAATCAGATTTCTTTGGCCGTTTTACAATACGAGGAGAATGAATCCAATTCATTTTTTCGTGATGAATTCCCAGAGAGGTATCCACGACAGAGACATTCAATTCTTCAGTTCCACGGAGAGCTTTGAGCACAAGTTGATTGTTTTCTACGTTGAATATCCATCCGTACTCTACCTCCAGTAAACGTTTCATTTCGGAAAGAGCATTGTGGAGAAGAAATTGAACACCGATAGCACGATTGACAGATTCCGCAAATGAATTTAATGCAAGCAATTCTTGTTTTTGCGCTTCAAGCAGGCGTCCATATCTTAGTGTGAAGAAAACAATAATAAATCCAAATACACCAACGGCGAGAACGCTCCCGAATAATAACAATTCAAGTGTGTGACCGCTCGTTATTCGTACAACGACAATTGTTACGAGGGTTACTACCACAGCAGTAGAGGCTACAATCTGTGCTTGTTCAACAGGTCCAAGAGATGCGCGGAATTTTAAAAAGTTACGGAAGTTTGCCATTCTTATAACTGGATCTTTATATTCGGACGGTCTATGTTTGACAAACAGAATTATGGTACTGCAGGCTTCTTAAAACTAGAAAAATGCATTTGAGGAATCATTCAAATATTCTTTCCCTCACCGCAAACCATGTAACATCACCATGTTCATGAAAGTAACTATTTTCTATCGTATTTTTCAGATGAAATGGGTAAATGCCTCGAAAGAACGGAACTCACTTCGTCTTCATTGAACGGCTTTATCAAATAGTCAACTGCGCCAAGCGTGCGTGCAACCTTGCGGGCATCATAATCATCGATGGCAGAGAAGAATATCACTGGAGTTGAAGAAGTCAAAGGATTGCGTTTCAAGTTATCTACGA
The DNA here is from genome assembly GCA_026390575.1 of Ignavibacteriales bacterium. NCBI lineage: Bacteria > Pseudomonadati > Ignavibacteriota > Ignavibacteria > Ignavibacteriales > Ignavibacteriales bacterium. Next base: position 483,725 of record JAPLFR010000016.1, on the reverse strand, counting down.
GTTCGAAACCATTCATATCCGGCATACGTACATCACTAAAAATTAAATCCGGTCTAAAAGTTTTTAATGCTCTTAACGCTTCTGCGCCACTTCCAGCGGTCAGAACGTCATACCCATGGCCTCGGAGTATATGAGAAGTAATCTTCAGCCAAGCTGGTTCGTCGTCTATAACGAGTATATTTTTTTTTCTTTTAACAGGCAACTCAGGCTCTGGAGTATTATTTCCAAGATACAAAGGAGGAGAATAGAAAGCAAACCTGATTTGAGAATGCAAAATAATTGATAAAATGAAGATAAATCGTGTTTGAAAACTCACACGGAGTATGAAACTCAGCGTTCGTAAAATTTGTCGTTGTGTCAAAGAACATGATGAAATCCCGAATTGGCTCCATGGCTACCCATGCTGCTGATTTCGTATTGGATTTCTCGGACTCGTGGGTCATTGACATGCAACCGGTGAATCATTTCAGAAACATCTGATGAAATCTTTCCATGGCATCAAACTCATAAAGCCTTGGTAAAAACGGTTGAGTGTGAAGCTAAGATTGTGCATATTCTGTCTGAAATATTGGCAAGAATTGATGAAGAATTGCGCGGCAGTTTAATTGACGATAAGCCAGCAAGCGTTATTTCTGATACTTCAAAGATAAAGAGATTCGTCCAAGGATTTACCGCTGTCGTCCATTTCACCATGGTATACGAAGAACTCTTGAATGGTTTGAATCAAATTCTGCGAGAAGAATCAAATGACCGAATGTATAAGATTGTCAAACCATATGAGAAAGCCCTCAATCTCTACAAACTATAAATTTGATTTCATAAGGCATTATTAAAATTATTAACAATATATGAGGATTGACATATGCTTCGAGATATTGGTTCTATTAAAACGTTGCCTATTGTTATTATTGTTTTTTGCTTTCAGCTCAACAGTCAATCTATTACTCTGAAAAAAGAAATCTTTCAACCGCTTTCTTATGAGTCAGCCGATATAAAGGCTGACTCTGTGTTGGCACTCATGACGCTGAATGAAAAAATTGATTTGGTCGGAGGTGATAGATCGTTTTTTATCAGGCCGTTGCCAAGATTAAATCTTCCCGAAGTGTATATGGCTGACGCAACGCAAGGTGTGCACATACGGGAAAAATTCAGAGATATAGACCTGACGAAATATCAATTGGAAAAATCAACAGCTTTTCCCTGTCCAATTTCATTGGCGGCTACTTGGAATCCTGGACTTTCCTACAATTACGCCGAGGCTGTTGGTGAAGAGTGTCGAGCAGGCGGCATTGGCATTTTACTCGGGCCCGGCATTAATAGTTATCGACAATCTCAGTGCGGTCGAAATTTTGAATATTTTGGAGAAGATCCTTTTTTAAGAGCACGAATGGTTGAAGAATATGTAAAAGGAGTGCAAAGTACTGGAACAATAGCGACATTAAAACATTTCGTCGCAAATAATACAGAATATTTTAGGAGAAAGAGTAATTCCCTCATCGATGAGAGAACGTTACATGAAATTTATTTGCCCCCATTTCAAGCTGGAATTGATGCTGGCGCCAAAGCGGTCATGACTTCTTACAATTTGTTAAATGGAGAATGGTGCGGACAAAGCGAGTATGTCATTAATAACATCCTGAGAAAACAATTGAGCTTTCAGTGGTTGGTCATGACAGATTGGAGGTCGGTGTACAACGGCGAAAAACTTGCGAAATCCGGTCAGGATTTGGAAATGCCACATGCAATCGCTTTAAAGGATGCTCAGCAGTTTCTTCAAGAAGGGAAAGTAAAAGTCGAGGATCTTAATCGAATGGCAAAAAGTGTGTTAAGAACATATTTTGCCATGAAATTCGATGAACGAAGAATGAATATTCATAATACTGCGCAGTATGAAAATCATGAACTTGTCGCTTTGCAGACAGCATGCGAAGGAATTGTCCTTCTCAAAAATGAAAAGAATATCCTCCCTCTTCAAGAAGATATAAAAACTATTTTGTTAACAGGTGAGTACGTGGAAAAACTGGCTAAGGGAGGCGGAGCTGCGGAGGTGAAGGGATATAACAATAGACTGATGCTTGATGAATTGAAAAGTGAATTCGGCGACAGGTTGACCTATGAGAAAAATCCAGGTCTCAGCCAAATTAAATCTGCGGATGTCGTTTTATGTAATATCGGAACGGGGGACAGTGAAGGATGGGATCGTCCATTTGAATTGCCGGAAGACCAGGAGAGAAAAGTAGAAGAGTGTGTGAGTAATAATCCCAATACTGTTGTCATCGTTACATCCGGGAGCGGCATCAGAATGACGGGGTGGAACAATAAAGCGAGAGCAGTTATCTATGCTTGGTATGGCGGTCAAATCGGGAATAAAGCATTGGCGGAAATTCTTGCCGGAAAAATTAATCCCTCAGGAAAACTCCCTATAACAATTGAAAGAGAATTCAAAGATTCACCGGCCTATGGATATGTTCCTGAACATGAATCGTTGTATCATACTTGGAGTGATAATGAGGAGAAAAATCATTCTATATACGATGTTCGATATTCAGAAGGAATATTTGTTGGGTACAGATGGTACGAAAAGAAAAACATCGAGACGCTCTATCCGTTCGGACATGGTTTATCTTATACAACCTTTGCATACAGTGATCTTACAATAACAAACGACAAATTTCGTGAGAATGGCGTTGTGAACGTACGCTTTACGGTGAAAAATGTAGGAACGAAAACAGGATTGGAAACAGCTCAATTGTATATTCAGGATGTTGAATCTACCGTTCCTCGGCCGGTAAAAGAACTCAAGGGATTTAAAAAAGTGGAATTGGAACCGGGTCAAAGTAAGACTGTTGTGATAGAATTACATAAGAAGGATTTTTCTTTTTGGAATCCGGAATCAAAAGGTTGGTTTTTCGAGAAAGGTACATTCATTATTCATATAGGCGCATCCTCAAAAGATATTCGGTTACAAAAACAAATGGAATTATAACGACTTTTTCAGCTCGTATTCTTGAATAAACCGAATATTTTGTGGATGAGATTCTGTCAGCATGCAGATTCAGTCGCAACAATCTTTTCTGCAGCCATGTATTTTGGAATAATGATTCTTAAATTGACAATGAATTTTTCAATTGAACCAGGAATCATAAAACAGGTGTAATATGATGATCTATGCTCCAGAGATAAAGAGATATGATGAAATGAAGTATACCCGATGCGGTCGAAGCGGGCTAAAGTTACCGGCCATTTCTCTGGGATTGTGGCACAACTTCGGAAGTGTTGACAGTATTGGTACTGCCCGAGCAATGATTCGATGTGCTTTTGATTTGGGGATAACTCATTTTGATCTAGCAAATAATTATGGTCCTTCTCCCGGATCTGCAGAAGAAAACTTCGGAAAGATTTTGAAGAAAGATCTTTCATTGTATAGAGACGAATTGATTATATCAACAAAAGCCGGTTATCTCATGTGGCCTGGCCCGTATGGAGAATGGGGATCACGGAAATATTTAATCGCAAGTTTGGATCAAAGCTTACATCGCATGGGAATAAATTATGTAGATATCTTTTATCATCACCGGCCGGATCCTGAAACTCCATTGGAAGAAACGATGCAGGCTCTCGATCAGATCGTCCGCAGCGGTAAAGCGCTCTATGCTGGAATCTCGAATTATCCACCGGAACTTACCGCCAAGGCAGCAAAGATATTAAAATCCCTTGGAACGCCGTGTCTTATCCATCAAGCAAAGTATAGTATGTTCAATCGGTGGGTGGAAAATGGTTTATTGCACACTCTTAAGAAAGAAGGAATCGGCTGTATTGCATTTTCACCGCTGGCGCAGGGATTGCTCACTAATAGATATTTGGACGGCATTCCCGTCGATTCTCGTGCAGCAAAGCCGCATGGTTTCTTAAAAAGAGAAGAAGTCGAAAATGAAAAAATTTTGAAAGTACGTACACTGAATACCATCGCTATTCGGAGGGGGCAAACCATGGCGCAAATGGCGCTCGCGTGGGTTCTTCGCCATCCGGAAATGACATCTGTTGTTATCGGAGCCAGCCGTGTATCTCAGATCGAAGATGCAGTTGGTACTTTGCAGCATCTCTCTTTTTCGAAGGAAGAATTAAAAGAGATTGAAGTTGTCTTAGCAGGTACAGAGGAGAATCGGCAGGGAATGCCGAAGCTCTAAAACCTGCCCGATACTGCCAGTGTGTAGTAAAGCTTGCGCTTGACCTATTCCGAGAACGTATTTTATCGACACAATCACAACAGGAGATTTCAATGGTAACTGTCTCTCAAAAACTTACATTCAAAGAAAAGATTGGATATGGATTTGGTGATTTAGCTTCGTGCCTTTTTTGGGCAACGATTATGTCGCAGCTCCTTTTCTTTTATACTGACATTTTTGGCCTGACTGGAAAAGCTGCCGGCATCATGTTTTTTATTTCAAGAATCCTCGATGCTTTTTTTGATGTGGTGATCGGAATGACCGCGGATCGTACGAAAAGCCGATGGGGAAAATTCCGGCCATATATTTTATTTGGAGCAGTTCCATTGGCGATTGCTGCTGTCTTAGCATTTTCTACACCTCAATTCAGTGATGTAGGAAAACTTGTCTATGCGTACTGTACGTTTATCCTTTTTATGTTTCTCTATTCGGCAATCAATATTCCTTACACAGCATTGTTAGGTGTTATTAGCGGTGATCCGGTCGAACGAACGAGCGCGTCATCGTTTAAATTTACGGGAGCATATTTAGGCGGTATTATTGTCTCCGCCACGGTCCTTCCCTTAGCATCGTATTTCGGACAAGGCGATGCAGCAAAAGGCTGGCAAATGACCATGGGGTTGTATGGAGTTGCAGCAATTTTGTTCTTTATGATTACGTTCCTTTCAACACGCGAACGTGTTCAACCCATTGCAAAAGAACGAACCTCCGTGAAGGATGATTTAAAAGATTTATCGAAGAATTTTCCCTGGATGATGTTATTCATCGTAACAATTCTTTTTATCCTCTTTGTTTGTATCCGGTTAAGTGTCACAACGCATTATTTTAAATATTATATCGGTGAACAGGCAAGCCCCTTGCTGGCGCATATATCGAATTTCTTTATCCAGTTCCTTCTCAATCCTATCAATGGAATTTTAGGAAAGGAACAGATCGTGCTGTTGGATGTGACGCACAAATTCGGCTTTGAAGTGCTGACATCAGTGTTTAATACATTAGGCCAGGGATTATCGCTCGTCGGCGTTCTTATTGTTCCATGGGTTGCAAAAAATTTAGGCAGAAAAGGAAGCGTTATAATTCTTTTCATTGCAGCATTAATCTTTACCGGATCGTTTTATTTCATCCAACCAGAGAACGTTCTCTTGATACTGGTTCTCCAATTTTTTGGATCGATTACGGGCGGACCTATTTCCGCATTGTTGTGGGTCCTCTATGCCGATACTGCTGACTATTCCGAATGGAAAACTGGAAGAAGAGCCACGGGCCTTGTCTTCTCTGCATCCATTATGTCCAACAAGATTGGCTGGGCGATAGGTAGTATGGTCGCTGCTTTTATTCTGGATCAAACTGGTTTTGTCGCCAATGCTCTACAAAACATAGATGTGAAACATGGGTTGAGGGATATGATGAGTATCATACCGGTTGCAGTGGGAACGGCCGCTCTCCTTATCTTGGCATTCTTTTACAAATTAGATGAAACGACAATGAAAAAAGTGAAAGAAGAACTGGATGTAAGACGGAAAGCGAGCGAGGCAGAACCAACAACCGTGTAATACATCCGTTCAAAATTTTAAAAGGAGAAGGTAACAATGCAGTTCGGATATTTTGATGACAAAAATAAAGAGTACGTCATTACACGGCCTGATACACCAAAATCGTGGAGTAATTATTTAGGATCAACCGAATACGGTGCGATCATTACCAACAATGCAGGTGGATATAGCTTTGTGAAATCTGCTGCCCAGGGCCGCTTTACTCGTCTCCGCTTCAATGTCATTCCTATGGACCAGCCGGGACGATATCTCTACGTACGAGACAAAGACAGCAAAGACTATTGGTCTGCATCGTGGCAGCCCGTTGGAAAATCTCTCAAGCAATATAAATCAGAATGCCGTCATGGCTCTGCGTACACAAAAATTTCATCTGACTATTCTTCCATTAAAACGGAAACAGTGTACTTTGTTCCGCTTGGCAAAATGTACGAATGCTGGCTATTGAAAGTGAAAAACACGGGGAAGAAAAAAAGAAGATTGAGTGTCTTTACATTTGTCGAGTATGCAAATAATTGGAATCTTTCTCAGGACATGAACAATCTTCAATATTCACAGTACATCATGAAAATGGATGTCGTTGGAAATATCATCGATCATGGAACCAATGTCTTTATGCCTTCGCTGCCAGATAAATTCGAAGACGATGGGCAAGGACGTCATACGTTTCTGGCAGTTTCCGGTGCGAAGGTAAAAGGATTTGATACTGATAGAGAAATATTTATCGGACCCTATCGTACATACGCGAATCCCCTCGTTGTTGAGAAAGGAAAATGCAAAAATTCAAAGGCGGTTGGAGATAATGCCTGTGGAACGTTGCAAGTCGACATCGATTTGAAACCGGGAGAATCAAAAGAGTTGGTTGTCCTTATGGGTATCGGTGCAGCCGGTGTTGAAGGAAAACAAGCCGTACGAGAAATGGGAAATCCGGATAAAGTCCGAGAGGAATTTACAAAACTGAAAGAATACTGGCATGCAAGAATTGCAGGGATGACCGCCGAGACACCGGATAGTGAATTCAATAGTATGTTCAACACATGGAATCCGTACAACAACTTAATGACATTTGCCTGGTCGCGTGCGGCGAGTTTAGTGTACTCTGGTGAAAGAGACGGACTCGGGTATCGTGATACGGTTCAGGATATGCTGGGCATTCTTCATTCGATACCGGTTGAAGTGAAAGAGCGGCTTGAACTCATGATCACCGGACAAGTCTTCAGCGGCGGCGCGATGCCTGTCGTAAAACCATTTGCACACACACCTGGAAAGGAAAAAGCGCCTGACGAAAAAGACTTTCGCTCAGACGATTGTATGTGGCTCTTTAACACTATCCCGGCATATGTAAAAGAGAGTGGAGATATTTCATTCTATCTTAAAGTCCTTCCGTACGCCGATAAGGGAGAAGATACAGTACTTGGGCATCTTCGCCGTGCAATACAATTCAATCTTGATCATTCAGGCAAGCATGGATTTCCGTGTGGCCTCTCGGCTGATTGGAATGATTGCTTAGCTCTGGGGCAAGATGGCGAAACAACGTTCGTCGCATTTCAACTTCGCTACGCGTTAAAAACGTACATGGAAATTACGACGATGCTGAATAAACCGGAAGAAACAACATGGGCAGCGGATCATTTGAGTACTCTTGATGAAAATCTTAAAAAATATGCATGGGATGGTGAATGGTATTTGCGGGCCTATAGGGCTGATGGTTTGAAATTTGGTTCAAAGGATAATGAAGAAGCATCAATTTTTATTGAACCGCAGCCATGGGCGGTCATGAGCGGTCATACGGCCAAGGAACATTCTGAGAAATTATTGAATGTCGTACGAAAGCGCCTCTCAACTGATTATGGCCTGATGCTCAACGATCCGCCTGTCGAAAAAACCGATCCGCATGTCATCAAAGCAAGATTGTTTAATAAAGGCATGAAGGAAAACGCTTCGATATTTCAGCATACACAGAGCTGGGTTGTTGCCGCTGAAGCGATGATCGGCAGAGGAAATATTGCGTATGAATATTATAGAAAATTTATGCCTTCCGCCTACAACAAAAAAGCGGAATTGCGTGAAACCGAACCGTATGTCTATTGTCAATTCACCCACAGCAAACACAGTCCGCGGTATGGTGCTTCTCGATTACCGTGGTTGAGTGGAACGGCGTCTTGGGCTTATTATACAGCTGCGCAATACATTCTTGGCATTCAACCTGATTATTCCGGATTACGAATTGATCCATGCATTCCCTCGAAGTGGAAGGAAGTAAAGATTACACGAAGATTTCGGAATAAAAATTTTACTATTGTCATTAAAAATAAAAATGGAATTCAAAAAGGTGTGAAAAAGATACTATTGAACGGTGAAATTATTGACGGGAATCTAATTCCTGCTGATAGAATGATGGAGAGCAACGAAGTTCTTGTTGAAATGTAGGAATTGAAAAATATAAGTTTGTCAAATGTAATACGCTACGCCGCGGGTTTGTAAAAGGGGCGAGAACCGATCGGGTCTTGCCCCTTCACATTTATTGTACTTTATATACTGCATACATTATTCCAGGTACCTCAATTTTCAGTGTCTTCTCATTTTTTGTCACTTTAATTTCTTTTCCTGCTAACAGTTGCAGTTTCTTGTAAGGCATATTGACTTGAAACTCAGCAGTTACCGTCTTTTCAGCAGGATTGAGAATAATCAACATTTCATCTTTTCCATTGGCTCTAGCATACACAAGGGGATATGTGTTTTCTTTTGCATAGAGCGGAACAAATTCAGCAAAAGCAGCTAATGCAGGTTCGGTATGCTTTAATTCAATCAGCTTCTTAACGCGGCTCAGTAACGAATTCGGATCCTGTTGTTCTGTCTCGACATTTGGTGCGTCGTTGCTCGTATCTATTGGTAGATAGAGTTTGGAGAAATCAGCAGTAGAAAATCCTCGATTCTTTCCTGGTGTCCACTGCATAGGTGTGCGCGCACCGGCGCGCGGCTTATATGCCCCTTCTATTTGAGGCATGTCATATAATTCCCGCATACCAATTTCATTACCATAATAAATGAAGGGAATTCCTGGCATGGTTATACCAAAGGCCATAATCATTTCAAGTTCATCATCCGTTCGGTTCACATTCATTCTGGCATTATCATGGTTTCCAAGAGGCAGCAAAATATATCCCTTGGTTTTTGTTTCATTGTATTGCTCCATGTATTTCGATAGGAAATAAGCAATATTCCCTTTGCCTTCCTTATCGAAAAAGCTGTGTCCTTCAGAGTAGCCGTTCAAAATACGCCAGCTTTCTTTTTGTGCTAAATCGTTGTACCCGTCGAACCAATGGAAGAAATCAGCGTGAAATAATCCGTCAAGAGCATCTTTTGGATATGACCATTCTGATACCATAAATGCCTGCGGATATTTTTTCTGAACGATCTGGCGAATTTCTTTCCAGAATTTCTTTGTGTCGCCATTGACATCGTTTCCCTTGACAAGAGCTCCCGCCATATCTGCGCGAATGCCGTCAGCTCCCAAATCCATCCAATAGCAGAATATTCTTTTTAATTCTTCACGCATTGCAAGAACATCAGGATGGTTCGTTGGCATCTGCCATTTTTTATTTGTATCAGGTTGACCGAAGCCGAAATTCAATGCAGGCTGTGACCAATAAAAATTCCGCATGAAATTTCCGTTCCGCTGTCCGTATCCCTGAATGAACCTGTTGGCAAATTCACCTTCTTCCATTTTCCAGACATTATCATTCCAGACATACCAGTTTGTATATTTATTGGGCTTCTGTTTACAGGATTCAACAAACCACGGATGATCTATGGCAGTATAAGTGATGACATAGTCGAAGATCACCTTCATTCCTCGTTTATGCGCTTCTTCGAATAAGCGCTTTGCATCTTCGTTGGTGCCGTATCGAGGTGCGACTTTATAGTAATCCCGAATATCATATCCGGCATCGTTGAATGGCGAATCGAAGAACGGATTGAGCCAAATGGCATTCACACCTAAACTTTTGACATAATCCAATTTTTGAATGATACCAATAAGATCGCCAATACCATCTCCATTGGAATCGTAGAACGTTTGGGGATAGATCTGATAGAATACGGCATCGCGAATCCATTCTGGTCCATCAGGGATGGTACACTTGCCGGTTATCTCTCGTGCTTGTCCAAGCATAAGTGACAAACCTACGGAGAGAAAAAGTCCTGTAGTGACGAGTCTCTTGATCATAGTATGTTCCTTTTCCTAAAGGGAATGTTTAGCGAAAAGAAGATGCTTAATATATTGGTGAAATTGTTTTTCATTATCTTCGTTCATGAATTGCGAAATGATAAAAATACCTCACTGAAGTATCCCGAACTTCAGTGAGGCGAAAAACGAATGATGCAGGACACCCTGCTGAAGTTTAATGTACAATACCCAACGGCGAGAAATAAACAAACACAGCGACGATGAAAACGAGAACAATCAACGAGAGAACAAGATCCGTTATATTCCAGCTGGCGCGAGATTTTGCCTTATCCGCTGCAACGGTTGTCGCATACGTTAGCCCGTTCAACTGTACGTCAGACGGTTTTGCTGTGAGCAGACTTACGACAATCAAGAGACATACAGAAAAGACGAAAAGGAAAATGCAGAAATAAAGAAAGTTAAGTGTTGCAAATGCATACAGGAACCCGCTCAGATTATCTTTGATGAGTTCAAGAAAGATACGAAGAAGGCCGATGATGAATCCGACAACCATCGTGGTTAAAGCACCTGTACCGTTGATCCGTTTGAAAAATACGCCAAGGAGAAAAACGCTTGCGATAGGCGGAGCAAGATACGATTGAACACTCTGTAGATATTGATACAGAACGGGGGAAATTCCTTTCATCATTGGAATCCAGACCATTCCTAAAACAACGACGGCAGCAGTGGTTATACGTCCTACTTTGACCAATTCTTTATCAGTGGTCTGTGGTTTAATTTTTTTATAAATATCCAGTGTGAATAATGTTGAGCAAGCGTTATATACTGAAGCGAGAGAGCTCATTAGTGCTGCGAGAATACCGCCGGCAAGAATGCCGCGTAATCCTACGGGTAGTAATGTCTTTACCAATGTAGGAAATGCCTGGTTGGAATCAGCAAGCTGAATTTTGCCGCTGTTGACTAACGCGTATGCTATTAATCCAGGAATCAAAAATATGAAAAAAGGAAGGAGTTTTAAGTATGCAGCAAAAATTGTTCCTCTCCGTGCTTGTTGTTCATCGCGTCCTGCAAGGCACCGCTGCACAATGTGCTGGTCTGTGCACCAGTACCAGATACCAACAATGGGAGAAGCGAAGATAATTCCTAACCATGGAAAATCCGGATCTGATAACGGGCGAAACATATTGAGATGATCGGATGTTACTGAGTGCACAAGAGTGTTCCATCCGCCAACTTGAATAAGGCCGGATATGGTTAGAATGATTGAACCGCCTAAAAGAATAATTGCTTGCAGGGCTTCTGTGTACATAACGGCATGAAGCCCGCCAAAGATTGTATAAATTCCGGTAATGACAATGAGAACTATGGCACCAGTCCAAAAATCTACTCCCAAAAACGATTCGAATACAACGGCACCTGCGAAGATGGTCACAGAAACCTTTGCGATGACATAACTCAGCATTTGTACAATAGAGAGCAGCCAGCGAGTCTTCTCGTTATATCGTCGTTCCAAGAATTCCGGCATGGTAAAGACCTGGCTTCGCATATAGAAAGGGACAAACACCCATCCCAGCATGAGAACAATCCAAGAATGGAGTTCATAATGTCCCATCGCTAATCCGGATTTTGCTCCTGTACCGGCTAATCCTACAATGTGTTCCGAACCAACATTGGATGCAAGAATAGAAGCGCCAATAACAAACCAACCAAGATTGCGATTAGCTAAAAAATAATCAGTTGGAGAATCTTTCTTTCGCCTGATCGACCATACCGATATACCGCCGATAAGAAGAAAATAGAGTCCAACGACAACCCAATCGATGAAACCAAGAATTTCCATGCGCGTTCCTTTCCTGTCATTATTTGGTTGAGAATTGATACATTGTTGTTTGATGATATATATCGTTTGCTTTTAAAACAACAGACGGGAATTCAGGTCTGTTTGGAGAATCAGGAGGGCATTGAGCTTCCAAACAAAGCCCCGTTCTGTTTTCATAGATAAAACCGTCTTTTCCTCTTACCGCTCCTTTCAGAAAATTCCCGGAATAAAATTGAAGCCCCGGTTGATCCGTGAAAACAGATAATAAGCGTCCGCTTCGTTGTTCATAAACTTCCGCAACTTTTCGAACCTTGCCGTTGTAGTTTCTTAAAACCCAATTGTGATCATATCCGTTTCCGAGCAGCAGTTGCTGATCACGCTCATTGATGTGCAGCCCAACAGCAGTAGGAATGCGAAAATCCATTGGTGTATTCTTCACCTCAAGGCATTCGCCAGTTGGAATGAGTCCATGGTCCACCATTGTGATTGCATCAGCTTCGATGCTGAGCGCGTGATCGAGTATCGTATTTCTGCAAGAACCGGACAAATTAAAATAGGAATGATGCGTTGGATTGAGTATGGTTGTTTGATCAGTTGTTCCACGGTACTCAATGCGTAATTCATTTTTCTCTGTGAGTGTATACGTAACCGTGAGAGTAACTGTTCCGGGGTAACCCTCTTCTTTATCAGGACTGATGTATGTTAACGCAAGAGACGGTTCACTTCGCTCTTCAACGATTTTCCCTGTCCAAAGTTTTTTATTAAATCCATCGATTCCTCCATGGAGGTGGTTCTTTCCATCGTTGATTGTCAACTGAAAACGATTTCCATTCAACTGAAATTGGCCTTTCGCAATACGGTTTCCATAGCGACCGACGATTGCACCAAAACAACAGTGATCACTCACATAACTTTGCAGGGAGTCATAGTTTAATATAACATTCTCAAACCTGCCATTCCGATCTGGCACAATGATCGAAGTGACTATCGCTCCATAGTTGATGATCTTAATACAGATTCCAGTGCTGTTTTTCAAGGTATATTGGTTCACTTCTCGGCCGTCCGTAAGTGTACCAAACAGTGTTTTTTCAATCATAGTACGGACCTATGGGATTAATGCTGAATATAAAAACCTAGTTGAACATCAGCGGAATAATAATAAATAATTTTTCTTGTTTAAATATAGTCGTTGATAAAGGTCTCAAATAATTCTTGTTTGCCGCTTATCTGTTTTGGTTCTCCATTGGCAATTGCTATGTTGCGAAGGTTTTCGAGAGTAAGTTTGCCTTTTTCATAATCGGCACCTTTTCCTGAATTGAATGAAGCATAACGTTCAGCACGCATTTTCTTATATGGCGACTTGGTAAGCACGTCGTTGGTGACCAATAAAGCGCGTGCAAAAGCATCCATACTTGCAATATGAGCTATGAAAATATCTTCCAAATCGGTAGAGTTACGACGGGTTTTAGCATCGAAATTGATACCACCGGTTTTAAAACCACCTGCTTCAACAATGACAAGCATAGCTTCTACCAATTCGTATATATTGATAGGGAATTGGTCGGTATCCCAACCGTTCTGATAGTCTCCACGGTTAGCATCAATACTTCCAAGTAAACCGGCATCTGCGCATACCTGTAGGTCATGCTGGAATGTATGTCCAGCTAAGGTTGCATGGTTCACTTCAATATTCAATTTGAAATCTTTATCCAAGCCATATTGTTTTAAGAAAGCAATGACCGTAGCTGCATCAAAGTCATATTGATGTTTGGTTGGTTCCATTGGTTTGGGTTCAATGTAGAAACAGCCTTTGAAACCATTTTTGCGACCGTAGTCACGGGCAATGGTTAAAAATTTTCCAAGATGTTCAACTTCACGTTTCATGTTCGTATTCAAAAGGCTCATATAACCTTCACGACCACCCCAGAATACATACCCTTCGCCACCTAATTTAATAGTAGCATCAATTGCATTTTTAACCTGTGTACCTGCATAACAAAGTACATGAAAATCAGGATTAGTAGAAGCACCATTCATATAGCGCGGATTTGAGAAAACATTTGCTGTTCCCCAAAGTAGTTTAACTCCTGTAGCTTTTTGTTTTTCTTTAGCATAATCTGTGATAGTGTTAAGGTTCTTTTCGTATTCAGCAATACTGTTGCCTTCATCAATTAAATCTAGATCATGAAAGCAATAGAAAGGAATACCGATTTTCGTAAGAAATTCAAAAGCAGCATCCATCTTATTTTTTCCACGGCTTAAAATATCACTGCCTTCACACCAGGGAAAATTCTTTGTACCGGGACCAAAAGGATCGCCACCTGTTCCACACAGTGTGTGCCAGTAAGCCATTGCAAAACGAAAATATTCTTTCATCGTTTTTCCGGCTACCTTCTTATTTTCATCGTAGTACTTAAATGCCATCGGATTTTTTGAATCAGATCCTTCAAAGAATATCTTGCCGATTTTCGGAAAGTATTCTTTGCTGCCGATTGTCATTTTTGTGCTCATGACTATTGTCCTTTAGATTGTAAAGTTCGTTGTAAGGCAGATGACCAGTGTTGATAGTATTCTTGGTATGCTGCCGAACGGGAATTTTGCGGTTCTATGATTTTTAGGCGTTCAAGTCCTTTAAATGCTTCTTGTCTGGATGTAAAATGTTTTACTCCTAAGGCGGCTCCACGCGCTGCGCCTTGCGCACCGTTTGTACTGTACAGCTCAATACTCACTTCTGCTGTTTGCGCCAGGGTATCAGCGAAGATTGAATTGAGGAAAAGATTAGCAAAACCGGCGCGAATAACTTTTGGTTTTATTTTCATACCGTGCATAATGTCGATTCCGTAGTTGAAGGCAAAAGCAATTCCTTCCTGCACGGCACGCACAAGATGAGCCTGAGAGTGAATATTAAAATGGAGATTGAATATGCGCGCCCCGATATCGCGATTCTCCAGCATGCGTTCTGCACCATTGCCGAAAGGCAAGACGATGACTCCGCCGGATCCAACGGGAGCAGTCGAGGCTAGTTCATTCAGTTGAGAATACTCTAAAGATTGTTGCCCTGTCATACGACGAATCCAACTGTTCGCGATTCCTGTTCCGTTGATACACAATAATACTCCGATACGTTGTGCATCTGAAGAGTGGTTGACATGAGCAAATGAGTTTACACGTGATGCCGGATCGTACTTACGTGTCTCACTGACGCCGTACACAACACCGGATGTCCCTGCCGTTGCAGCGATTTCGCCCGGTTCCATCACGTTCAACGAGAGTGCATTATTGGGTTGGTCACCTGCACGGTACGTGACAGGAATTCCTTCCGGCAAGCCAAGTTCTTGCGATGCCGTGCGGTTGAGACGGCCCTGTTCTCCAAATGTTGGTACAAGGTGTGGAATCAAATCGGATGCTATACCGTATTCTCGAAGTAAAAAAGATGCGATGGAGTTCGATTTAAAATCCCAAAGAATTCCCTCGGATAAACCAGAAAGTGTTGTCACAGCTTCGCCGGTCAACTGTAGTGCTATGTAATCGCCCGGTAACATAAATTTGTCAATTCTATCATAGAGCTTGGGCTCATGTTCTTTTACCCAGCGAAGTTTGGAGGCCGTGAAATTACCGGGTGAATTCATCAGTGAACTAAGGCATTTTTTTGCGCCGATTTTTTTGAATGCTTTTTTACCGATTTCCACAGCTCTACTGTCGCACCATATAATAGAGGGACGTATCACCTGTTTATTCTTATCGACTATGACAAGTCCATGCATTTGATAAGAAATGCCGATTGCAATAATTCCCTCTTTTTGGATGTGGGAAGTAGAGAGAATCTCAAATGTAGCAAGCTTTAAATTTTCCCACCACATCAGTGGTTCTTGTTCGGCCCAACCGATACGATGGGCTGTTATAAGCATTTCGTTTTTTGGAGAGAAGGCACTGGCGACAACTTTGCCTGTCTCTAAATTGAGGAGGGTCGCTTTGACAGATGAACTGCCAACGTCATAACCGAGAGTATACATCTTTTTTCACTATTAATTTAATAAATATTATTGAGTGCCCATGATAAAAAAAGGATAGTCCAGAATTATTTTAGTGATTCATGCTCGCAATTCTTTTGTGAGAAGATTAACTTTAGGTTAAGTGCTTTTCTTTCATTGGATTTGCGTTTAACGGCTGCAACGCCATTGTCGATTGTCGCACGATGAATTCGGCATCAAAAACTACATTTTCAATCGGCAAAGTCATAGATGATTCTATATTCTTGATTAAAATTTCGGTTGCTTTTCTGCCTAATTCCAGCATAGGGGCACGAATAGTTGTTAGTGGTACAGGAATGTACTTTGAAAACGGAATATCGTCATTACCGACGATAGAAATTTCATCCGGTATCTTGATGTGCATTTCATTCAACGCTGATATAACACCGAGAGCAACAAGATCGTTGTAACAAACAATTGCTGTCGGATACTCTTTTCGACTTCTGTCCTTGAAATATGCAAAACATTGTTTATACCCATCGATAAGATGCGCTCCAGTCGAAATGATCATATCGCTGTTGAATACAAAATGGCTTTCACTATATGCCCGGCGAAATCCATCAATTCTTTCGTACGTATGAGAAGCATGGGTGGGTCCAGCGAAGTGCACGATCTTTGAATGCCCGTTGTTCATCAAATATTTGATGGCTTCTTTCATCGCCTTTATATTGTCTATGCTTACAACATTCGCTTGAATGCCTTTGACATTTTCTAAAAGCACGAATGGAAAATTGATCATCTTTAAAGTGAAGAGATGCTCAATCTCAGCCGTCCCTTCTAACACGGGTGCAATAATAGCGCCTTTAATGTCTTTTCCTGAAAAACCTTTGATAATTTTTTCTTCAAAGGTGTGATCACCTTCCGAACTGGCAATGCTGACTAAATACCCTTTGCTTCTTGCATATTCAATGACACCCAATGCAATTGCTGTATAAAACGGATTATCCAATTCGCGGATGAGGAGGCCGATACTGTCTGAATACGTATCTGCGTTTTTTAAATTTCGGGCGCTTCCATGAGGTCGGTAATTCAATTCCTTCATTGCGTTCAGAACAAGTTTTCTTGTTTCTGGCTTGACGGTATTCTTTTCATTCAGTACTGCCGATACTGTCCCTATGGAGACTTCGGCTCGTTTAGCAACGTCACCGATTGTCACTTTGTCCACCAATAACCTCCGAAATTGATTGCCAGATTTTCAATAAAAAGAACTTGACTTTTTTTAAAAAAACTATTTATATTGGATTGAAACAATTCAATCTATTTTCAAACGATACAATTTATTTCAAAAATATTTTAAAGTCAAGAAATCAAGTTATAGTTTTAAGCTTTGTTATTGTATCAAAAGAAAGATATACAGATGTTGCTCACGCTCGACACGGATAAAGAGAAAAAGAAAGGAAAACAACATACACGTTGCGAATAGTTGTTGTCCATTTCGAGTGAAGTCTTAATTTCCAGTCCGGTGTGATCACCTGTGTACCTGTCCATGCTTTCCTAAAAAAACATTTGAACGCAGGATCGAATTTCTAAACTGTGAAGATAGATATTGTTCCTTACCACAGATGTTTGAGACAATTGATGCAATTCTTTCCAAAAAGAATCATGTGTGTTTCGTCTCTCTAAGTTCTTATAAATATTTTTAGATAAGTATTTTCTTATGACTTTCTAAGGTTAATCACTTAGGGCTTGTATTTGAGGAATCAAAAAGGAATTCTCATTCGATTATTTTTAAGAGCACCCCGTTTTAAATGCACAGAAAACCCTCGCCTTGAGGCAAGAGCAGTATACTAAACCGTAAGGAGAAATAGGATATGAAACAACTGAAGAAGGAGATCGCATACATTCTTCTGCTGACAATTGTATTGACATCTCTGCTATGGTCAGGAACAACAGGAAAGATCGCGGGCACGATAACGGATAAGGCAAATGGGGAATCCCTGATTGGAGCGAATGTTGTTGTTGTCGGGACATCGTTCGGTGCGGCGGCAGATATCAATGGTCAGTATTCCATTTTATCTGTTCCGCCGGGTACGTATAAGGTTCAAATCTCTTTCATCGGATATGAAACGACCGTCATCAATGATGTACGCGTCTATATAGATCAAACTGCACGGATAGATGTTGCTTTGGGACAGCAAACAATTAATGCAGACGAGGTCGTTGTTGTAGCCGAAAGAACCACCATTAAGCCAGATGTCGCCACCAGCGTTTCAGCGGTATCGGGCAAAGAAATTGAAAGCTTGCCTGTGAGTAACGTTGTGAGTGCTATTGGCTTGCAAGCTGGTGTTCGTGGAGGTTGGAGTTCCAACCCTATTGGCGCGGCGCAACCGACATTCGCCCGAAGCTCAAGTAGCGGAAGAGTGAGTGTTCAAGGGGGATTAAGTATCCGCGGCGGTGGAGGCGATAATATTCTTTTCATGGTGGATGGTGTTACCATGCGAGACCCCAGAAACAATGAACCAACAACTGAAGTATCGTTGAGTTCTGTGAAAGAAATTTCTGTGGAACGAGGTGGATTCAGTGCGGAATACGGTCAAGTTCGATCCGGTGTTATCAATGTCGTCACTCGAGAAGGAGCTAGACAAGGTTATTTCGGAAGTGTTCAGACACGGGTCAGTCCACCCGCACCGAAGTACTATCGAGGTACAGGGATTTTGGATATTCTCGATCCTAATTCTTTCGTCCTGCGTCCCTATTTCGATCCTGCCGTATGCTGGACAGGGACAGACAACGGAGCTTGGGATGAATGGACTAAAAAAAAGTATCCTTCGTTTGATGGTTGGAACAATATCTCGCAGCAGCTAAACTCGGATAATAATCCGAATAACGATTTAACACCTATGGGAGCGCAGCGGGCTTTTGAATACGAAATTCGTAAAAGACAACCTAACAATCAGCCGGATTATGACATCGATGGCGGGTTTGGCGGTCCGATTCCTTTCGTCAGTGAAGTACTTGGAAACCTTCGATTTTTCACTTCCTATCGTAGTACTCGCGAGATGCTGCTGTTCCCCCTAACGAGACCGGATTACAGTGATTACGATTGGTCGCTGCAAGTTAATTCTGATATTACATCTTCGATGAAACTTCGAGTTTCTGCCACTCTTGGAAAACAGTATACCATCGAAAATAACTGGGATTATAACGGTTCTTATTTTTATCCACGTACACCGGGTGATATTGCCGGTGTTGTTGGTAATAATTTGATGGCAATATTCTCCGATTACAACTTCTGTCTGGCTGATATCGGGAAACGATCTCTTTCTGCTAAACTGACGAATGCTATTAATTCCCGTACCTTCTATGAAATATCTTTAGAAAATTTCAGACGTGATTACAATGTACGCCCAACTGCATTACGAAATACATCGCAGATTGACCAGATTCTCCCGGGTTTTACCGAGAATGGGAATCCATTTGGTTATTATCCGATTAACGACTACACAGATGGTGTTTATATAAAGGGAGGTTCGCAATTCTCCAGAGTGCGAGATTTTACTGTTGTCAATTCGACTACTTTGAAAGCAGATATAAGTAGTCAAATCAATTTTCAAAACTTAGTAAAAGCCGGAGTTGAGTTTCTCTATAATGATCTCAACTTCGATTATGGACAAATAGCAGATGCCGGACAGCCTGCTGAAAAATACATAAACAGGGTTCAGATGCGTGCTTTCCCTGTCCAAGCATCTGTTTACTTGCAGGACAAACTTGAATTTAAAGAGTTTACTGTAAACGCCGGATTGCGTTTGGATTATATCAATTCAAATACCGATTGGTGGAATGTTGATCCTTATAGCTCTTTCTTTGCCGATACTGTGATGTCGACGTCATTTTCTAAAACAAAATCCACGGCACAGTGGCAATTAAGTCCTCGTTTGGGCATTTCACATCCCATATCAGAGAATGCAAAATTGTTTTTTAATTACGGCCATTTTAAACAAGTTCCTCAATATGAAAGCATATTCCGAATTCAGCGGAAAAATTTCCAACAAATGACGAGTTTTGGTAATCCCAATATTATTCTTGCTAAAACCATCTCTTATGAGTTGGGATTTGATTACGTCGTGTTTAATGATTACTTGATACAAATGGCTGGTTTTTACAACGATATAACGAACCAACAAGGTTTTACAACGTATACTGGCTCTGCTGGATTTTCTTATACCGAAGCTACTTCCAATAATTATCAAGATGTCCGCGGATTTGAATTGACCATTCGTAAAACTACCGGGCGCTGGTGGTCTGGTTTTGTCAATTACACTTATCAGGTTTCCACCTCAGGACATTTCGGTAGTGCACAGCAGTTTGACGATATAGGGCTACAAAAAAGCTATGACGAAACAACAGTCAATATATATCAAGATCGTCCACTTCCGCAACCTTATGCAAGAGCAAATCTTAATCTATTTTCACCGCAGGATTTTGGTCCAACAATATTTGGACACAATATTTTGGGTAGTATCGGATTAAATATTGTATTGGATTGGCAAGACGGTCCTTGGACCACTTGGAATCCCGGTGATCTCTCCTATGTAGCGTACAACGTAAAGGCAGTGGATTATTTCAATACAACTTTACGAGTGGATAAAACGGTGAGCATTGGAAAATTTAGAATTCAACTCTTTATGGATGTAAACAATCTCTTCAATACGCTCCGGCTAAGTAATAACCCTGGTGGAGACCAAGATTATATGAAATCATTGCATTTTCCAAAGAGTAAAGATTATCCCAATATGGTTGGAGATGATAAGGTAGGCGACTACCGTACGCTGGGCGTAGAGTTTCAACCTATGCAAAATGGCGTTCCCTTTGGCTCGGCTGGAAAAGCGCGATTAATATATTATGATAATAACGATAGAAGTCAAACATATGGTAAGTATTTTGAATACATGAACAATCAATGGTCCCAGGTCGACCAAAATCGGATCGATAAGATCATTTCAGATAAAGCTTACATTGATATGCCGAATGCTTCTACCTATTGGTTCTTGGATCCGCGAAAAATATATTTTGGTCTGAAACTATCTTTTGACTTCACCGATTAGCAAACGAATAGAGGCATTTATGAAAGAGCGAAAAATGAGAAATCGATTTTTTGTCATCACAGCGTGTTGCTTGATCTTTTGCAGTTTTCACACGATGAATGCTCAGCAAATCAAATGGCTGCGTGTCGGTGATTTGCAATCGCCTATTAGTGAATTAGGCATGGAGTATGAAGTTGAATGGAACGTCACAAATACGAGCAGCAATTTTTTTTCGTGGCCCGTTCAATATAATTTTGATCAAACTGTAATGCGACACAGAGGTTTGATGATTGGCTGCAAGAATTTTAGCGATCCGGTAGAAAAGAAAGTGAAAAGTGTAAAGGTGATTTCCACCGGTTTTAAAGGTCCTGCCGACCCCACTCAAATCTTTCCACAGGAACTCAAACTGATCGGGAAGAGCTCTCATCCAAAAGTATTTGTTGACGGCCAGCGTGCAACGGTTCTCGATACCTATGATGTTTTGGATGAAGTGGATCCATATCTCCCATGTGATCGTATGGTATTGGTGAAATATAATACTTCTATGGGAATCTCAGTAACAAAAAAGGTTATGTCATTTGCCAATTCAAAGCACGGCAATTACTTTATCTACGACTATGTCTTCAAGAATACAGGTATTATTGACGGCGCAGGTACTATTCAACAACCGAGGCAGACGATGGATAGTGTTTGGATATATTTCGAGTATCGGTATGCATTTGCCGGCGTGACTGTTGGTGGATCTGGTGCAACGTGGGGGGCATTTGAATCTGATTGGGGACAAAATACACTGAATCACGCTTTTGGAGAGGATCCGGGCGCCACTGAGTTTAATGATCCGACTTCTCCTCTTTATCAATTGAGAGGTTTCTATTCTTATTATGGTCCATGGGGTACTTCCCCTCGGACGTCTGTATATGAAGAAGATTGGGGATGCCCTAAGTTAACTGATCCTGGAAGCGGCACACTGGGTTCAGCTAAATATGCAGGTTGTGCAACTTTGCATGCGGACTTAACTCCACAGAATCAGACAGATGATCCCAACCAACCAAGAACGACATGGTATATTAGTGGTGATTACAATCCTCTAGGGAACACTACCCCGAGCCAGTATGATGAAACATTTATGAGTCTTCGATATGCCGTGATGACTGAAGGACATCCACCAGTACAACATGATGACATGCTGGGTAACGCTTACCCGGATAATTATAGGGAACCAAAAAGAAACGAGGGTGGCGGTGTTGCTATGGGTCAGGGATTTGGTCCTTATAACGGACTTGCCCCGGACTCTAGTATTCACATCGTTTTTGTTGAAGGAGTATCCGGACTCTCTTGGGAAAAGGGTCGAGAGGTTGGTGCGAACTGGCTGCAATGGCATAATAATACCGGTGCACCGCAACTTGTCATGCCAAACGGATCCACCACGACAGATGAAGACTTATACAAACGCAGATGGTGTGAAACGGGAAAGGATAACATACTGCAAACTTATCGGAACGCAAAACAAAATTATGATGCTGGTTATGTCGTTCCTCAGCCTCCTTCTCCACCAAGTCAGTTTACGGTTACTTCTGGTAGTGATAAGATTATGCTTGATTGGACTAACAACGCTGAGGGTGCAGCACACTTTGGCGGCTATGTAATCTACCGATCTGTAGGGACCGTCTTGCAGTGGACAACAAATTATGAAAAAATCTTTGAATGTAATAAATCCAATGCCGTCAATCATTTTGATGATGTCACTGCAAAAAGAGGATTTGACTATTACTATTACATCCAGTCGAAAGATGACGGCACACAGGTACCCAATGAGATTCTTTACAGCAGTCTGTTTTGGACGGTGACCAGCCGGCAAGCGAATCTGCAGCGACCGGTTATACCTCCAAATTTTCCTCCAGATGTTAATACTAGTTTTTGGAAATTAATAGTAGAATATAAAGGAGCTTGGGTGAGTGGCACTAATTATAGCAGCAATACTCATGATGTTGTATCCTATCAAAGTTCGTTTTATATTTGCAAACTTCTTATTTCTGATACGACAAGACCAACGCTTGATAATACTCATTGGCAATTGCTGACATCTCAAGGAGATTCGGTTGCATTTAATAAAGGATCATGGATTTCTAGTTCTGGCTATGCTGATACTACACATGATATTGTATCCTATAATGGTTCGAGTTATCTTTGCATTAGCAGAATTACTCATGGCGTGATAACTCCAGATATTGATAAGACTCATTGGCAGTCGATGGCATCTCGAGGAGACTGGGTCTCTGGTTCTCATTATAGCGCTCATGATGTTGCTTCCTTTAGCGGTTCAAGTTTTGTTACCTTATTTGCAATTGCCAGTGGTCATGGGTTGGATTTAGTTCGAGTTGTTCCGAATCCTTATGATATTCGTGCTCGGTTCTTGCAGTTTGGCGACCAATCTCAATATGACCGATTAGCCTTTTACGGATTACCGGGTGTATGTAAACTGAAAATCTTCACTGAGCGCGGCGACCTTATTTGGGAGAAAAATCATACGAACGGTACGGGTGATGAACTTTGGGATTCGAAGACTTCGTCAGGGCAGATTATTGCCAGTGGTATTTATATTCTCTATGTTGAAACGACCGATCTTGGATCAGTATTTCGCAAGTTTGTTATCATCAGGTAAGGAGATGATCAATGAAAAATAAGGTATGTGCATTATTCGTAGGTGTTCTGATGGGAAGTCTGTTGTTGACCAGCGGGTATGCTCAAGACAATCAAAAATTAGCCCAGACAGGCTTTCAATTTCTCAGCGTGGTATCGGACGCGCGGTCGGCTGCAATGGCAGATGCGTTGACGAGTCTTCAGCTGAATTCCAGCGCGTTATTTTCCAATCCTGCAGGTATGTCAGGGATGGAGAAATTTTTTGATATGTCGGCTAGCATCAATCAATGGATAGCGGATATAAAACACTACACATTTAGTGTGGCTATCAGTCCGGCAAAAGGAAATTATGGAGTTATTGGTTTTAGTGTCCAGAGCGTGGATTACGGAGAATTTTATGGTACGCGTGTGAATAGATCTGTTCCTCTGGGATATGATGATACGGGCATGTTCAAGTTGAGCTCCTTAGCTCTTGGTGTCGGGTATGCCAAACAATTAACGGATCGTTTTGGCGTAGGGGCTCATGTTCGTTGGGTACATCAAGATTTAGGAGAATCAATGATCGCTGTGAATATCCGGACCGACACAACTGATCCTACCGGTCAACGTCGTATTGCAGATACCTCTCTTGTAACAAATAAACTTTCGCCGTTGGTTTTCGATTTTGGAACACAATTTAAAACAGGTTTTAAAAGTCTCGTGTTTGGTATGTCAGTGCGTAATTTTTCCGGAGAAGTGAAATATGCAGAAGAAAGTTTTCAAGCTCCTTTGGTATTCACTCTTGGAATATCGATGGATCTGATGGATCTTATTGGTACGGGCCTATTGGATCAGTCGCTTATTCTGAGTATTGATGCAAGCCATTACAATGATCATCCTGAGCAACTTAAAATAGGTGTCGAATATCGAATCATGCAAATACTTTTCCTGCGTGGTGGTTATGCGAATGACAATGGTGGAAATGGACTTTCGTTTGGATTGGGTGTTTCCCAATTTGGCTTTGCTGTTGATTATGCCTATACACCGTTTGGTGTATTCGATAAGGTGCAGCGAATGACCGCCAGAATTTCTATGTGAAAATGGAAGGAAAGAAAGTATGAATATGAATATCTTTTATATACGAACAACTGTTATAGCATCACTCTTACTGGCGATGGCTAGCGGATGTAAGTATGATGTTGCCGAGCCTTTGTGGGATAGTCCTCCAGTGGCATCCACAGAGGTTACTATTACGAGCATCGATCCAGCGCAGGAGGCAGCCCCTGGTGTGAATTTCATTACGATCCATGGAACCGGATTCAAAGGCGCACTAGATACAACAGTCATTCATCTTTTAAATGGAGATACAACGAACATCTATAAGGGCGTCTATTTTGACAATATAGCTGCAAATATTATCGAATGTACACCAACTGCAATAAAAATGCTAAGACCAAATTTGTCCGGTGATTCGATTAGAATAAAAATAGTTTCGGATGCGGCATTAGTTGCTGCAAAATCTGATCCTTACAAAATTGATCCGGTGATGCAACGATTCGGTTCTTTTAATGATAATTTTCAAATAAATGCTATTGCCGTTGATAAAGATGAAAACGTGTACGTATTGAAAGGGACAACTCCTTTTAGCGTGTTTAAAATAACACCGGCTGGTGGAAAAACGATAGTAGGAACTGCAACGAAAGAGCCGTCGGATGCAATAATTGGCACTGACGGAAAACTCTATTACCTAAACAGTATCTTCCCAAACACAAAAGAAATTCATATGGTGGACTTACAAACGGGAATAGATTCTACTTGGTACACTTTTGCTCCTGTTAAAAATGTTATTTGCGGTGACTTTGACGCCAACGGTTATTTATACACAGCCGGTCGAAAAAGTGGTATTCAAGTAATACGTCCGAATCGATCAAGAAGAGATGACGGCTATTATGCAACTGATTCGGTTTTAAGTATGCGCGTGTTCAACGGATATGTTTATGCTGCGACTAGAAAGGCAATATATCGCCATTCGATTACTGATTCAAGTAAGATAGGCAGCCCGGAATTAGTACTCGACTTAACTAATACTGCATTCGGTCCCATTCCATTAAAGGCATTTTCCTTTTCTGCAGATGGAAGTAAGATGTACATTGGAACAAATTCACAGTATTCAATCCTGATTGTTGATGCAACGAGTACACCAATATCACCTAATCAAGTGGATATTCTTTACAAAGCTATTCTGCCGCCCTATTGCAAACAGTTTTGCTTTGGAGATAAACTCTATATGATAAGTGGAAACGTGACCCCAGCAGTAAATTGGATTGTCTATAAGGTTGATGTAGGAACATCCGGAGCGCCAAATTATTGAGAGAATATTGAATCATTCCAATGAGGCGAAGGAAACTTATGATGATTTAAAATGATAAATGATTCTGAAAAATATTCTGAATTAAAAGGGTCGGTTCAGCTTCTCTTAAACCGACCTTTTTGTTCTTTGTCTGGTTATTCAGATTTGAAATGAACATATCTTTCCATATATAAAATCCTCAATATGGTTTACTAAAAACATTGTCACTCAAAAGTTAGGTGATGATCAGCATTGACTCAAAGTGAAATTAACTGTAGAATAGTTTAGTTAAAGTTCTTATCCAGAGGAGTCTGAAAATGAAAATTCGGTACTTAATGAATATGTGTTTTATCGTTCCAGTTTTAACTCTCCCTTTATTCGGCCAGACCGGAGGTATTACACATGTTGGTAAACTCTCCAAGCTGTCGGCTGATAGTATTGCAGCTGACACAACAGGGATGGGTACTTTGACCTCTGTTGAATTGGCTAAAGCGATGATTCCGGGATGGAATGTTGGTAATTCATTAGATGCTATAGGCGGCGAAACATCATGGGGAAATCCTATGATATCTCAAAGCCTCATCGATTCAATAAAAGCGGCTGGGTTTCATTCAGTCCGTATTCCTGTTGCGTGGAGCAGCCATTTTTCTGATGCATCGACATTTACAATTGATCCAGCGTGGTTGGACCGTGTTGAACAGGTTGTCAGCTATGTGTTAGACGACGGTATGTTCGCAATTATTAATGAACACTATGACGGCGGTTGGATACAGCCGACGTATGCACAGCAAGCATACGTAAATGATCGTTTAGCAGCTATGTGGCGTCAGATTGCGATCCGTTTTCGTGATTATGGTGGTCATCTCCTGTTCGCAGGCATGAATGAAATCCATATTACAGACGTCTATTCAGGACCAACAGTTGAGAACTATACCGTTCAAAATAGTTTTAACCAGACCTTTGTCACTACAGTACGTTCAACGGGTGGGTGTAATGTATATCGTTATTTAGCTGTACAAGGCTATAATACAAATATTGATTATACTTATAATTATTTTGCAATACCTACGGATGTAACACCAAACAGGTTAATGGTAGAAGTTCATTATTACGATCCATATGATTTTACATTAAACACTAGTAGTACAATTACTCAGTGGGGGAAGAATGCCACCGACCCTAGTAAAACCGAGACATGGGCAAATGAATCATACGCTGATGGTCAGTTCCAGAAAATGAAAACCAAGTTTATCGATAAGGGCTATGCTGTAATATTGGGCGAGTATGGTCCTATGGCCCGTTTAACTCTAGGAAGCGATGCTCTCAATGCTGAACACGCAAGATATCGTCTCTATTATATGGAATATATTACACGGTCTCTTGATAGGCATGGTTTAGTACCTATTTATTGGGATAATGGGTATACCGGTGATACCGGTGAGGGTATTTTTGACCGTTCGACAGGAGCTCAGGTATATCCTGATATCATAAAAGCTATGATCGATACGCTTATTACAACCACTGGCGGCAGCACAGGCGTAAATATCCTTAATGTTAACCCAAACCCGGCAATATTTTTCTTAAACCAGAATTATCCAAATCCATTCAACCCAAGCACAAAGATTGCTTATGCATTAAAGAGAAGCGGTCCTGTCCGTCTTTCAGTGTTTGATGTATTGGGTCGGGAAGTAGGGGTTCTTGTACATGGTGTTCAAACTGCCGGAGATCATCAAGTTATATTTTCTGGCAGGGATGTAACGAGCGGTATTTATATATACAAGTTGCAAGCAGACGATGAAGTACAGCTAAAGAAGATGGCGCTCGTAAAATAAATAGTAAGACTTCTGAATAATATGCTTCTATGATTATATTTAACATTTGTGGAATAACTCTTCAAAAGTGGTTTTAAAAACGGAAAGGAAGCGCACCTGATGATCCGATTTTATATTTTCTCTTTCGTTTTATGGATTCCGAGCCTTTTCGCGCAGCAAGCACCGTATGGTGGAACTCCGCACTCTATTCCGGGAATAATTGAAGCTGAGGAATATGATCTGGGGGGTGAAGGAATAGCGTATCACGATCTTGACACGGCGAATCAAGGGGGACAATTCCGATTGAGCGAGGGTGTTGATGTTGAGACTTGTTCTGCAGGTGGGTACAGCGTTGGTTGGATGAGTACGGGGGAGTGGATTGAGTATACGGTCTCTGTTACAAAGGCGGGAAATTACACTCTGCGAATCCAGTTGGCTTCGGCTTTAACCGGAGGTACCGGCCACATCTCATTCAATGATAAGGATGTAACAGGTATTCAGACTGTGCCGAACACAGGGGGGTGGCAACAATGGGTATTGGTTGAAATTCCGCATATTCAACTTGACTCCGGCCTACAAGTCATGAAGCTTACTGTTGATAATGCAGGTTATAATATTTCGTACTTCCAATTTAAGGAAGAAATCGATTACGGGGAACTTCCAGATATGCCGCATTATTCTGCAGAACATGGATTCTTTACGTCGCCCTTTGATCTTACGATATCAAGTGATTCTATAGGATCGGTTATCCGCTATACATTAAACGGATCTGATCCGCGAGAAGATACGGGCGCGATTGAAATAGCCTCACCGGCAACGATTCGAATCGATCCGGCTCTTACGCAAAATCGAACATCTACGCCAGCGGTTGTTGTGCGTGCATATGCCACGATCAATGGGGTTCCGGTAACGAACGTTGGATCTCAAACCTATATTTTTATTGACCAGGTAAGGAATCAGGCAAATCCGGGCGGTGCATGGCCTCAAACATCATTTGGCACGACACCTGTGGATTACGAAATGGACCCTGATATAGTGAATTCCGGGGCCTATAATTATTTGATCGATGACGCATTGTTACAGATTCCGACGATTTGTATCAATACCGATATTGGAAATCTTTTCGATGCAAGTACTGGGATTTATAATCACCCAACAGGGAGGGGCATTGAGTGGGAGCGTCCAGCTTCTGTCGAACTGATTGATCCACATAAAAAAGAACCTGGTTTTCAAATAAGCTGCGGATTGCGTCTGCGGGGCGGGTACAGCCGAATCGGTGCACAGCCCAAGCATGCCTTCCGGTTCTTCTTCCGGAAAGAATACGGCAAAGGGAATTTGGAATATCCGCTGTTCGGAGATGAAGGAGTGTCAAAGTTTGATTGCGTGGATCTCAGAACGGCACAGAATTATTCCTGGAGTTATCAAGGCAGCCATATTGCTATTTTTACAAGGGATTTGTTTTCCCGCGACTGCCAGCGCGACATGGGACAGCCGTACACACGAAGCCGTCAATATCATCTTTATCTTAATGGTATGTATTGGGGTTTGTATCAGACTCAAGAAAGATCAGAAGCATCGTATGCGGAATCGTATTTCGGTGGTGATAAGAGCGGTTATGATGTGGTAAAAGTGGACATGAATAATGGATATAGTATTGAAGCAACGGATGGAACTCTCGATATCTATAATCAGCTTTGGTCGGCTTCGAGTTCGGGGTTCGTATCAAACGAGGCATATTTTAAAGTGCAAGGAAGGAACATGGATGGTTCGGTGAATATCAATTATCCTGTTCTTGCTAACATAGATAATTTGATAGACTACTTGCTCATAATTTATTACACCGGAAATTTCGATGCACCATTAAGCGCGTTTATGGGTAATCAGCGACCGAATAACTTTTACGGTATATATGACCGGCTTGGCCGTAACGGGTTTCTGTTTTTTATACACGATGCGGAACATACTTTGATGGATCAACGATACAGCGAGAACAGTGATTATGGACTTGACCGCACAGGACCGTATTTCGGTACGAGTATCGACCAAACGTATTTCAACCCGCAGTTTCTCCATGAAAAACTTTCCAAAAACATCGAGTATCAAGTGTTATTCTCAGACCATATCTATCGTCATTTTTTCAATCACGGGGCACTGACGCCGCTGGCCTCTCAGCAGCGAATGGCTGCACGGAGCAGTGAGATCGATACGGCGGTGATCGCAGAATCTGCACGTTGGGGAGATACAAAAGTGCATCCTGCGCGCACCAAAGATGATGATTGGGTACCGGCGGTATCATGGCTCATGAATTCTTATTTCCCAACTCGCACAGGGGTCGTTCTTCA
Source organism: Ignavibacteriales bacterium (assembly GCA_026390575.1). Classification (NCBI taxonomy): domain Bacteria; kingdom Pseudomonadati; phylum Ignavibacteriota; class Ignavibacteria; order Ignavibacteriales; species Ignavibacteriales bacterium. The sequence goes on along the minus strand of JAPLFR010000016.1, from coordinate 453,764 downwards.
ACAGCTTAAGAACGACATCCTCTATCCATCAATTGATCCGCCAGTGTTCATGTCTGGTACTCTAGAAATACAGGATAACATTTTGGCTCTTCATGCAGGTGGCAAAGTCCGCTTAGTGAACAACAATTCATCTCAGGTAGGCTCCATTTTCTACACACTCGATGGTACCGATCCGCGCGCCATAGGAGGATCTCCAAGTCCGTCGGCTACAGATGCGGGAGACGAAATTGAATTGTCAATCAATTTTAATATGGTAATAAAGGCTCGCGTGAAAAATGGCACTACATGGAGTGCTTTACATGAAATTTTACTCAACACCGGAGAGGCTTTGAGTGGAGTAAGAATCACAGAAATTCATTATAATCCGCTCGCTGAAGGAGATATCAGTAGTACCGAGTTTGAATTTATTGAATTGAAAAATATTGGATCAACATCTCTATCCCTTGCAGGTGCACACTTTGTACAAGGCATTGAATACACTTTCCCCAATGGGCCCGTACTTTTACCGAACAACTTCATTGTACTGGCTTCGAACGCCGGTATGTTCCAGAAGCGATATGGATTCGCTCCCACCGGTGAATATAACCAACAGTTAGATAATAGCGGAGAGCGTCTGACGTTGGTCGACGTGGCAGGCGATACACTTTTCACTGTTCGTTACAACGATAAAGCGCCCTGGCCTGATGCGGCGGATGGCAGCGGGTATTCGATAGTGGCTAAAAATATTAACGGTTTTGGAAACCCTGATTCAGCTGATTATTGGAGAGCTTCTTTATACATTCATGGATCACCGGGGAGAGATGATATAGTCACTGGTATAGAGGATGCATCAAGCCGGCCGCCTGGTAAATTTCAACTCAATCAAAATTTTCCGAATCCATTTAATCCAACAACAACGATCGGTTATCAGCTGATGGCAAACAGTTCTGTCAGGATCACCGTGTGCGATTTGCTCGGGCGGGAAGTTGCCGTGCTGGTAAATCAAGAACAATCTGCCGGAAGTCATTCAATTGAATGGGATGCAACAAAATATTCAAGCGGGGTTTATTTTTATCGTTTACAAGCTCACGAAAAATCTGGTGGGCAGATCGGTTCTTTCATCGATACGAAAAAACTCGTGATAGTAAAATAGTGCGCTCTTGTTTCACATTATTCGTTTTCTGTGTTCAAATAATTGTCGATGGTTCTTGATACTATCTCTGTCGGAAAAATTATGAAGAAATGGTTATGGATTTTATTTCTGAGCATGCTCATTCATACTTCTCTCATTGCTCAATCACTTACAAGCATTGTCCTTCCGCAATACATTCAGGGAAACACCGGAACGAACGCTAACCGCATTCCGTTCGCGTATCGAGCGAGATTATCCGGATTATCGGCAAATGCCATATATCGCTATTACAATCAAGTCGTCATTTCGACAGATGCAGCTACCGCAAATGGTGCAGGAAACTGTATTTTTGCTTCGAAGACAGGTAGTTTTGTTAGAACAACAAATCCAGGTCTTAAAACAGCAGGAACCTACGATTCACTCACAACAGATGGTACAGGTGCATATGAAGGATGGTTTATTATTGAACCCACTGGAAGCGGTAAGTTTGTGCCTGGGAAGTACATTTTTATGCGTATCATTCTGAATGATGGCGCTGCTGGATCAACAGCAGTGACACGAATTACGACCACCGACTCAGTACGGGTAGTAAAACTTGATCCTGCCGTCAGTGACAGCACCGGAACGTGTCTCCGAGGCACAAGTTCTGCAAGTCCAAAGGATTTTATCTTTACGTATGACAATACAACCGGCACCGGTCGCCCCATTTCTGGGTCATTTGTGGAGAGCGATGGAACAGACAATACGACCGCTAAAAGCTATGCGTCTTTTTACGGTTCCAACGTAAATGGTGTAAATGGTGCCTTTGGAGTTGTCCTGCCAAATGCGCTGGCGAATGGTGTCCGACGAATTGAGCAGCGTTCTCTATTGACAGGTTCTATCATTGCTGCTGCAACCGATGCAGATGGTATCTGGCCGAGTGGTGTAAACACCGTAAACCCTGCTGGAGGAACGACTGAAATTGTCCTTGCACCAACAGACGTGCAATTAACAACTGATGTACAACACATGAGCAGCAAACCTGAAGACTTCGCATTATTCCAAAACTATCCGAATCCGTTTAATCCTTCAACAATGATCAAATACCAGCTGCCTCAGATGAGCAATGTTACGTTGCTGGTATATGATATCCTCGGACGAGAGGTGACCACGTTGGTCCATGAAACAAAAAAAGCAGGGTATTATTCCGTCGAGTTCAATGCTGCTTCATTGCCGAGTGGAATCTATTTCTATAAATTAACTGCCGGCAAATCTGCACAGACAAAACAAATGATTCTTGTGAGATAAATAATTAAGGGAAGATATAAGGACGCTTCGAATGTATAATTTAAGATTATTCTTTTTTATCGGAATGATGCTTACGGTTCATTGCAATAGTTTTGCACAGCATTCCAGTCTGTACATCAATGAATTCATGGCTTCTAATATACTTGCCTATGAAAATACAAATGGAGATTACGAGGATTGGATCGAAATATATAATTCCAGTGCATCGTCGATAGATATTGCCGGTTTTTATTTAACTGACAATCTTGGAAGTAACAATCATTGGCAAATTCCGTCCGGGCAACAGACGAAGACGACTATCCCTGCGTATGGATATTTGGTCTTGTATGCAGACGAACTTCCTGGACTTGGAGCAAATCACCTAAGTTTCAAATTGTCTGGTGCCAGAGGGCAGATTGTATTACTCGGCACAGATAACACGACAATTCTTGATAGCATTTCTTATGAGTCACAGTTCAGAGACATTTCTTACGGTCGTTCTCCTGATGGCAGTGGGCAGTGGATGTTCATAACGGACTTTACTCCTGGGAGGACAAATAAACCGGGTTATAAGACATTCGTTTTACCACCAACAATAGATCAAACAGCGGGTTTCTACCAGAGTCTTACTGTTACAGTTCAACCTGCTGCGATTGGGGACACTATCCGCTTTACGCTCGATGGTTCTGATCCTACGGGAGCTTCAACTCAGTACACAATACCAGTGGAGATAACTCAGACTTCAATATTCAAAGCTCGATCATTCAAATCAGGTACACTGCCAAGTCAAATAACGACTAAAGCATTCTTTGTTGCACATCACGATTTGCCGGTTCTTGCTCTGATGACCGATCCTAAGAATTTGTACGATCCTGCGACTGGTATTTATGTGAATGACAAGGATGGCCGTGCATGGGAGCGGTACGGTGAGATGGAATATTTCGAGAATCAATCTCTTGCATTTCATATTCCATTGGGATTGCGGATTCAGGGCAATACCGGTCCTACGGATTACCATAAAAAATCGTTTCGTACATACTTTCGAAAAGGGTACGGCAATGAGAGGTTGGTATATCCGCTGATCCCCGATAATCCTGTCACTTCATTCTCGGAAATTGTACTTCGCTCCGGGTACGATGATAATATGGAACCGGTACCATATAAGGGGACACTTGTACGGGACCCGCTGGTCGGAAAGCTTTGGCGAACAATGGGTGCACTTTCTCCTTACGATCGTCTCGCTGTTCTTTATCTCAACAACAGTTACAATGGTATCTACGATCTCAAAGAAAGTATTAACGATGCATACATCAGTGATCACAAAGGATATTCTGATATAGATATGTTTCGAACGCGATGGGATTCTCTCGAGACCCAATACGGCAACAGGGTCAAATGGGATGAGTTGGTAAGATTCTTCAGCAGCAACTCGTTTGTCAGCGACACAAAAATTGCGGAAGCTTCCCGACTTCTTGATCTCGATAATTACACCGACCTTCTGGCACTGACTCATGCCACCGAGTATAAATCATATGCATATGGCACATTTGCCTTCCGTCAGAAAACCGATAATGCACGATGGGAATGGACGATATGGGATACTGATCGCACATACACAGAGGTTACCTGGAATGGGTTTACCACGCGATATAATCCCATCGATGTATATCTCGACACACTCATCACAAAAAAATTACTGCAGAATCAATCGTACCGGGTTAAGTTCATTAACAGGATCGCTGATTTATTGAATACCACATTCCGACCTGAGAACGTAACGATGATCATCGATTCTTTAGTCGGGATTATTGAATCTGAAATCCCGGCGGATGTTGCTAAGTGGAACAACACAGTTGCTCAATGGAACATAAATGTAGAATCCGTAAAGAGTTTTGCCAACCAGCGGCCTGCCATCCTCCGGCAGCAGATTCAGACATATTTCGGTCTTTCCGGAGAAGCGAATCTTACTGTTAACATTTCCGGGAGCGGCAAGATCCTTGTCAATACCGTTACAATAGCAACTTCTCCATGGTCGGGAAAATACTTCTGCGGAATACCAGTTACGGTAACAGCACTTCCTGATCCAGGATATCAATTCTCCGGCTGGGGAAGTACTTCGCAAACAGCGAATAAGACGGTCAACGTGAATCTTACTAGTGATACAACCATTTCTGCTGTATTTACTCCAATTGGATCTGCGAATGCAGAACTTATCGCTCCGAAACGAATAAAGCCAGGGCAATATCTTCCTTTTGTAGTGCGGATTCGAGATGCAAACGGAGAAATTAATCCGATTGAGCAAACGCCGATGAATATAATATTCAATGGTGCTCATACGGATACTGTGATAGCGATAAAGCGGGGAGCTGGGACGGGCTATGTTCAATTCAATGCGAGTTCTTCTTTTATGTTAAGCGTGCAAAATGCTCATGTTTCTGCTGCAGGAAAACAAATCGAGATCTCAACAGTCCCTACTCTCTCGTATTCTGGTAATCTTCCAGCGGGAGAAGTAATCTGGGATAATACTGCGGACAGACTTCTTGAAGGAGATATTACAATTCCCGTTGGTTGTCATTTGATTGTTCATCCTGGAACATGGATCATTGTGAAAAAGTATGTCAATTTCTATGTCCGAGGAGAATTCACAGTTCAAGGAAGCGCAGAGGAGCCAGTTGTTATCACTTCAGAAAATCGATCAGAACCTTGGGGCGGGATGGAATATGATAATGCAAATGCGACATTTGAGTATTGTATGATATTCAATGGTGGGGGAGATCTTTCAAAAGGATATCCAACCAATGACGGATGGCATACGGGACACCAGCATATATTCTTCGGGAAAAATAATTCGGCATTCACATTCAACCAGTGTTTCTTTCTCTATTCACCGGGAAAGGTCTTCGGTATGCAGGATGGCACAGCAACCGTACAAAATTCCGTCTCTTCATTCGTCTGGCACGGTGGAGAATTTCATAGAGTGCTGTTGCGATACACCAATAGCCATCTTATGAATATGCCTGACGACAACAATGCAAGTTATACCGAAGACATCGATACCGATGGTTTTCACATCGATTATGTAAATCCAAAATATCCACAATATTCCATCATCGATCGATGTTATTTTATTACGGGTAAGGATGATGCCATCGATCAACATAGTTCACGATTGAAAGTTTCCAACTGTTGGTTAGAAGATTTTGTTCATGAAGGTGTTGCTGCTTCTGGTGGCGATACGATCATGGTCTTTAATACGGTTGCGTTGAAAAATGATCAAGGATTTGAAGCCGGCTGGACGGACAATGGAGTAAGCAAGGGGCCATTTTTGTTTGTCGATCACTGTGTTGCCGTTGATAATCGAATCGATGGACTGCGTGTTGGCGATAATTACACCGGTACAAATTATAAGGATTTCTTAAAAGTAACCAACACCATCGTCTATCATAACAGGGATCACAACGTTTGGAATTACCTCTACGGTACGAATGCACCGGTTGCAGGCGCTTTGAATATTTCATACTCGATGACCAATGATTCTGTTTATGATGCTTCGCCGTCTTGTATAACTGGAGTACCGCAATTCGATCCTTATTATTATCTCCTTCCGGGTTCACCTGGAGTACATATGGGGATGCGTGGAACAAATATGGGGAGAGCGGATTCAACAGCGCTGACTATCGGTTCTATCGTGGTGAACGAGATTATGTACAACGCACCGACGAACATGGACTCAAAAGATTGGATTGAATTATACAATCCACAGTCGACGGATCAAGATATTTCAAGGTGGATTATCAAAGACGAGGATAATGCACATGCTTTCAGTCTTCCTGATGGTACTATAATTCCTGCTCAGGGGTACTGGATATTATGTGGCGATACTGCAGCATTCAAATTGGTATACCCGGATGTGATTACTTTTTCGGGAAATATTCCATTTGGATTTGGAGGAAAAGACCAGGTTCGTCTCTTCACTCCGAACAGTATGCTCGTCGATAGTGTTGCATACACAAATCAATCTCCATGGCCTCTCGAAGCAGATGGTCAAGGATATAGTCTCATTTTATTGGATCCTGAAAAAGGACATACACTTCCGGAAAATTGGAACAGATCAGGGCAATATGGTGGTTCGCCCGGAAGACAAAACTATGTAACAGGCGTGGAAGAACAAACAGAACGAATTCATCCGACCACCTATGTATTGGAACAAAATTACCCCAATCCCTTCAATCCGACAACATGTATTACATTTTGCATACCGGACAAAAAAATGGTAACATTAAAAATATTTGATTTACTTGGACGCGAAATAGCATTATTGGTCAATGAACAAAAACAGGCCGGCGTTCATTCTGTTTATTGGAATGCCGTTGGATTTCCCAGCGGTATTTACTTTTATCGCTTGCAAGCAGGTTCCTTTATTGAAACCAAAAAACTCGTTTTATTGAAATAAAGGGATTCTCTTATAAGGATCAAATAAGTCAGGAATATTCCAGGACAAGTATCTTTCAAGAATAACAAAAAAATAAAAGAATTTCTTTTACACAATTTAACCGTATTGATAAGCTGTAAAATATAACATTCAGTTCAATATATACTCAACGCTGCTCTTTATAATTACAGATTCCAATAATCATACAGTTCTATTACGATGCTTAAAAAAAGATCAAAAAATAGTATCTATGTTAGTTCTCTTGCAGTAAGTCTCCTTCTTGTACTCATCATGTTTGAAGTAAAAGTTCCTCATAGTATACGTACATATTTTGAGGTGCAGCCCATTCAAAAATGGGTGTTGGCCAAAGGCGTAGAAGGCCAGATCGTATCCAGTGTCATTCATTTCAAATCTGGTGCTTCTAACAACATCTCTGTTGTTCAGTTTGAACGCGGGGAATCGATGAACTTTAATTTCGTCCCTTCTATAGAATCAAAAACCTCTCTTATGGCTGGTGATACAGTTGGTATTGTCTATTCGAGCCGATTACATGAACGCCTCACACAATTGAGAGGCATCATCTTAATAGCACAAGCAGATTTAGTTGCGAAGAGTACAGGTGAAAAACAAGCTTTGATAGATGAAGCGAAGAAAAAAATAAAATACTCTGAAGCAAAAACTCAAGAAAAGACTCTGTTATTTGAAAGAACAAAAGAACTTTTTAAAAAGGAATATATCTCAAAAGAAGAATATGATGCTGCACTCTGGGAACTGAGACAAGCTGAAATTGAAAATGAAATTGATAGGGCGCAGCTTGAAGTATATTTAACAGGTAGTAAAAATGAAGATATCAAGGTATTGAAGACGACGATAGATTCGTACCTTGGCGAGATAGAACTTCTCAAGAAAAGACTTAAAGATTTTGTGCTCACGTCGCCTATCTCCGGAGATATTCTCAGGGAATACTCGAAGGATACTTTACTTGTTGTTAACAATACAACAAAGCTTATCCTCTACGCTCCTGTCCGATTTGAAAACGCACAGTATTTAAGAGAAGGTGAACAAGTACAAATTGAGCTCAGAAATGTTCCAGACGAAGTGACGGGAGTTTTACATTCCCTTTCAAAGGAAGTCAAAATTCTTAATGGCGTACAGATTCTTTATGCACGCATCATTATCGATCCACAAAAATTAAATATGGTGCCCGGTCTCTTGATTGGAGGCGAGATTATCCTTCCCAAAGTGACTATCACACAATACTTGATTTCGCTTTTAGAGAATTGATAACACTTTCCTTGATACTACTCGTTACAATTGCTTAAGAAGATAGTGTTGAAAAAATGAAAAACAGGTTGGAATACAAATATCTTGTTCCACTGCGTTCAATGGATCATTTGCGTAACGATTTGTTAAAATATCTCGATTATGACGCATATGCGACAGCGCGTCCGGAAAAGGAATATACCGTGCGCAGTATTTATCTCGATACGCATGACTATAAATGCTATTATGAAAAATTGGACGGCCTCCACACGCGAAAGAAATTCAGAATTAGGGGGTACAATACTCAGGATGAAAACAATCAGATATTTTTTGAAATAAAGCGTAAACATGATAACTTTATTTCGAAAAGTCGGGCAGGAATGTATTATCATGATTTGCATGAAGTGTTAAAGAATACGCAGAATGTTCCAAACCTTATAGAAAGAGGCGAGGATGACTTCGAATATTTTTATTATTATTATCAATTGAGGCATCTTGAACCTAAGGTATTGGTTGTCTATGACCGTGAACCATTTGAGTGTAAATTTGGCTCACAATTGAGAATAACATTTGATAAAAATTTGCGGAGTAAGTCGGTTAATAACTATTTAGAACTCTATGATGAAAGCAACCTGAGAAATGTTTACAGAACGGAATTTGTTTTTGAAGTGAAGTTTTTTCAAGTATTACCTCAATGGATTAACCGTGTACTTGGAAAATATGATTTGACACGTTTGGCAGTATCAAAATATACATCCTCGATTGACAGGCAAGATTCATCGACTGTCAAGATGAATACATTCGTTCGCAATGAGTATTAACAAAGGAATAGAGTACCATGCAGAATCTTCAAGGAATTGACCTTTTTTCCCCGACACTGTCGCAGATTATAATCAGTTTCACTATAAGCCTGCTCTGCAGTTTGATTATCTCGATGGTGTATCGTTTGACGTATAGAGGACCCGGGTACTCAAACAGTTTTGTCATTTCCATTATAGCCCTTTCTCTTATTACTTCGCTTGTCCTGATGGTCATTGGAAATAATCTCGCACGGGCATTTGGATTGGTCGGGGCACTCTCCATCATCCGTTTTAGAACGGCAGTGAAAGATACGATCGACATTGTGTACATTTTCTTTGGACTTGCCGTCGGGATGGCTGCTGGTGTGGGCTATTTTAAAATTGCAGTCGCGGGGACGGTATTCATTTCTTTTGTCCTGTATCTCCTGTCAAAAATTAACATGGATATGTTCCGGGGCGAACAATTTTTACTCCAGCTTCAATATTCCGACGACGATGTGTCAACGATCAAGAATATTATGCATACATACTGTTCCTCGTTCGAACTCATTAATATTAAAAGTCCGTCAGGCGGTGTTTCAAAAGAATTTTCTTACTATGTCAGCCTCAAGCGAAATAAGGATTATCTTGAATTCGTGAAAGACCTCAAGAGTGTCAGTGCTGTTCAATACATTAATCTTTTTAGAGATGAAGAGCATATTTAAGGCGCCTCAATTTTTATTTTCCCTACTCTTCCTTGGAATGATAGGTGTCTCTTGCAAAAAGAGCAATTCTTTGGAAACGAATTTTCCACAAAAAGAATTACAGTTGCTTGCAGAAATTACCCTTCCGTTTGCTGAACCATCAGGAATCGCTTTTTCAGAAACGCTGCAAAAAATGTGGGTTGTCAGTGGAGGCGATCAGCACGTCTATATGCTCGATACTGCCGGAAAGGTCGAAAGGAAATTACTCTATACTGGAATTGATCTGGAGGGAATTGCGTTTGATGTTACAGACTCAACGCTATGGATAGTAGATGAATACACAAAAGAAATTGTGCATCTGGATCTTAATGGAAACGTGTTATTTCGTAAAGCAGAATCATATTCCTCAAAGTCAAACAAAGGTCCGGAAGGAATTACAATAGGTAAAGATCACATCATTTATATTATCAATGAACGTGATCCATCGGTATTGTTTGAATTGGATAGCACATACGCTATTGCGCAGTCCTATCCATTGAATTTTGCGCTCGATTATTCAGATGTTTCGTACGATCAGTTAACCGACACATTTTGGATTTTAAGCGATGAGACCAATGCATTTTTTAGCTGGAGTAAACAGCATGGTGTAATAATTAAATATCTGCTCCCCAATGCAAAGAATGAAGGTATTGCTTTCGATAGAGCGAGAAACATATTCTACATTGTGAACAATGATACAGCGAAGCTCTATTTTTATAGATAACAAAAATTCCTCTCGTATTCCCTGACATCAATTATTGTTACCGAAAATCAGATCATCGACAAACGTCGATGAGGGATGAATGTGCCCGATTTATACACTATTCGTGCTGTGACATCGAATTGATAAAAGACGAACAAACCAAACAACGAAAATGGTAACGGTCGATTATCTCGCGATTATTTTATTCCATTGTCCGATCATACATGTGCGTTTCATCAAGATTCTATTTTGCCGTAATAATAATTGAGGTCTCTCGTACTCCGTCCGACGTTGCATGCACAGTTATTGTACCATGCTTTTCATTTGACTGCACAACGGCCAAACAAAGGCCATGAAAAGCCTTTCGTTCACTTGCTTTGAAAGATTCCATGCTTGTTTGAAGTCCGTTATCGGTACCAATCAGCCTACCCTCGCCTGAAACATTAAATTTAATGAGGTTATCAGCCAATGGTACTATTGTACCTTGTTCATCGAGAATTTTGACTGTAACAAACGCAAGATCTGTTCCGTCGGCAGTAATGATGTTTCTATCGGCTTCAAGTATGATTTTTGCCGGAGTTCCGGCCGTCTTGATTTCCTGAGTGAGAATTTCTTTCTCTCCAGTGCGGCCGATGGCTTTCAAGATGCCCGGTGTGTAAGGCAACCGCCACATACGATGAAGATCATCGCCAATCTTTTTCTTGGCTCCAAGCGATTTTCCATTCAGCATTAATTCAACTTCTTCGCAATTAGAGTATACCCATACTTCAACAGTGTCGCCCGCTTTCCAATTCCAATGTGGAAATACATGCAGCACCGGTTGATTCGTCCATTCGCTTTGATACAAGTAGTATGCGTCTTTTGGGAAGCCTGCCAAATCCACAATGCCGAAATAGGAACTACGGGCGGGCCATGGATAGGGTGTTGGTTCACCGAGATAATCGAAACCCGTCCAGATATATTGGCCTGAAATGAAATTAAGCTTTTTCATCAGTTTCCACGTTTCTTCATGTGTCGAACCCCATGGTGCGCTACAATTATCATAGGAGGAGCATGTCAGATCTGCATTTCCGGTTATCAGTACAGAATCCCAGCGAACAGGCCATCGTCGTATGCTGTCTGACGGTATATCGTAGCAGCCGCGTGAGTTTAATGATGAAACAGTTTCAGAACCAATGAGTTTTTTCCCGGGGAACCTTGTATGAAAATTTTCATACGCATTTTGATTATAACTATATCCGATTAAATCGAGAGCATCAGAACGAATCACCGGATTCAACGAATCGATGGAATTGCAATTGGCCGTGATGGGGCGGCTCCTATCAAGCTTTCGAATTGAAGAGCACAATTCTTTCGCAATGATTGTACCGCTGCTATCCTTTTGATCCCATTGTTCGGACACTTCGTTACCAATACTCCAGATGAAAATGCTCGGATGATTGCGATCGCGCAGCACCATGTTCTGAATATCTCGTTCATGCCACTCATCCCAATTCAATGAATAATCGAATTTTGTCTTTCCTTTTTTCCACATGTCGAACGCCTCGTCCATCACGATGAATCCCATTTGATCGCAAAGATCCAGCAGTTCCGGAGCCGGCGGATTATGGGATGTGCGAATGCCGTTCACGCCCATTCCTTTCATGATTTCCAACTGGCGCTCCAGCGCACGTCGATTTATTGCGGCCCCGAGACAGCCAAGGTCATGATGAGTGCATACTCCGTTGATTTTAACATGTTTTCCATTCAGGAAGAAACCTTGTGCTCTATCGAATTCAAATGTACGAATACCGAGCGTGGTCTCGTATTGATCTTGTTCTTTTCCGTTGATGAGGACGGTCGAGAGGACTTTATACAGATAGGGATTTTCAATAGACCATCGGATAGGATGAGTAACAACAAGATGATGTTCTATATTTTCAGCAGATGCTTTAGGGAGAGAGTGTTTTGTTTCGACGGCAGTAATTTTCTTCCCACTGTTATCTACAATCGTAGTTTTTAAAGTAATTGCCTGGTACTTTGTTGAAACATTTCTTACTTCCGTTTGAACAACGATTCTAGCCGATTGTTCGTTGACTTCCGGTGTTGTAACATAGGTTCCCCAATGATCCACAAATATTTTTTCTGTCGTTACCAACCACACATTTCGATAAATTCCCGATCCGGAATACCATCGTGAATTCGGTTGTTGTGAATTATCGACTTTTACAGCAAGCAGATTTAATTCTTTCCCATATTTCAAATAAGGAGTTAATTCATAACGGAAGGAGCTATATCCGTAAGGCCGTTTGCCAAGATAGTGGCCATTAATCCACACTTCACTGTTTCGGTAGACACCATCGAAGTCGATAAATGTCAATTTCTCATTTGCACTGAGAGGGAGGGAGAAAGCTTTTCTGTACCAACCAATACCTCCCGGTAATGCACCACCGCCCGGAGTTGCCGGATTATCAATACTGAATTTTCCTTCGATACTCCAATCGTGAGGGATGTCCTGCAGGCGCCATTGCGAATCGTCGAGATTCGCTTCTTGTCCATTCTGGACGTCCCCAAGGTTAAATTTCCAGCTCTTGCCAAAGTTTTCAATCTTTCGAGGTCCCGATGAAAAAGCTGTGGATGCAAGAAAGAGAATGAAGAGAGAAACAAAGCAAAAATGGAAATACCTTTTTCTGGTTTTTTCAGTTGCTGTGTTCATCGTCGGTGTTCCTTCCGATAAAGATTTTATATGATTCAAATAAAGAGTTCTGTAAGTACTTCACGAAATTCCATTCGCAGTCATCCGTACATTATTTGTTGTTTTTATATGCAATCACATGGATCTGATTTTTCCCGGGCATGAGTTCTATGTGCTCCCAAATGATTTTGTGAATATCGGAATTCATGCTCTTTTTCGATATCAAAGAACCATTGATGAACAATTCTACTGTTTTTCGATCCGTCTGAACTCTCGCGAGGTTTGTTGGACAGTACGTGATTTAATATTATCAAACTTCATTAGATACGCTGGAGACTTTCATCTAATTCAATTGATTCATTTGGTTTCATCTGTAGTGCAATAATATGTTCTCCGTAACGCACTTTACAGGCGGTACCCGAAATATTTTTGATTGTTGCCTTCAAAAGTTGTGCTTGCTTCCATTCAATGTCCACCTCGAAACCGCCTCGGGCTCGTAATCCTTTTACACTGCCTTCGGACCATGCTTTTGGAAGAGCGGGGAGGAGTTGGATTTCACCCGTATGTGACTGGAGAAGCATTTCGGCGATCCCTGCGGTTCCTCCAAAATTACCGTCGATTTGAAATGGAGGATGAGTATCGAAGAGATTATTCAATGTGGATTTTTGAAGTAATGCTACAAGATTCTCATATGCTTTTTCACCGTCTTCAAGCCGTGCAAAAAAATTAATAATCCATGCGCGGCTCCACCCAGTGTGTCCGCCGCCATGAGCGAGCCGGTAATCGATTGTCTTTCGTGCTGCTTGTGCCAGATCGGGAGTCTGACGCATAGTGATCTGTTTACCGGGATGCAAACCGAAAAGATGAGAAATATGACGATGTCCCGGCTCCGCTTCTTTAAATTCCTCAGTCCATTCCATCAACCGACCGTCGCTTCCGACTCGTAAAGGACTTAAATGAGAGCGAAGTTGCATCAACTGATTTCTGAATTCTTCATCAGTTCCAAGTATTTTTGAAGACTCAATGGTATTCGTAAGTAAATCCCAAATAATTTCCATGTCCATTGTTGGACCCATGGTAATGTTGGAGGTATCACCATCTTTGGTGATAAATTTATTTTCCGGGGAACTTGACGGCCCTGAAACCAAGTATCCAGTCCTTGGATCTTTTATAAGGTAATCGACAAAAAACAATGACGCTTCTTTTAAAATAGGGTAAGCATATTCGAGAAATTTCTTGTCGCCGCTGAATGCGTAATGTTCCCACAAATGCTGGCAGCTCCACGCGGCACCCATCGGCCACATGCCCCATTCAGCTTTGCCAGTGGCAGTTGTCCAATACCATGCATCGGTACTGAAATGTGCTGCGAATCCGCGGCTGTTATACATGTGTCTTGCTGTTTCTCTTCCACTTCTTCTAAGACTATCCACGAATGCAATGAAAGGGAGATGACATTCGGCAAGATTGGTCACTTCAGCAGGCCAATAATTCATTTGAATGTTGATGTTGATATGATAATCGGCATTCCATGGTGTCGTTAATCCATCTGCCCAAATACCTTGAAGGTTTGCCGGTAAATCACCTGGGCGAGAACTACAAATGAGGAGATACCGTCCGTACTGGAAATAGAGACTGAGCAATTGAGGATCGTTGGCGCCCTTTTTCAAATCCTCTAATCTTTCATCCGTTGGTAAAGTAGAATTATCGCTGGAACCTAAGTCAATCTTGACACGATTAAACAGTCGTTGGTGCTCTGCAATGTGATCCTTAATAATTAATTCATATTTCTTTCCCGCAAGCAGCTTTAGATTTTGTTCGCAAACCGCATGTGGATCTTTTCCCCAATAATCCGTCGCCGCTACAAAATGGAGGGTAATCGTATCGGCATTTCGAATGATAAGGCTATCACCGCTGATAGAAATATTTCCGCCATCATTATGAACGGTCAATTGGGCTTCATAGTGCACACCCGGATTCAATCCGATGACATTGACATCACCTGCCGTTACTTGTCCATTCATAACTATGGAATGATTGGAAGCAACGATCTTGGCATCTTTTACCCGCACCAGACGCGCTGATAGATTTAACGCTCCTGGTTTACTGCACGTGAATCGAATCACTATTCCCTGGTCAACAGGTGTTGAGAAATATTCCCTTTGATAATTGACATCACCGGATTTGTAAGAAACACGCGCGAGTGCCTCACTAATATTTAATTCTCGCCGGTACTCCGAAATAGTTCCCGGGTGATCAACCTTCAGAAATAAATTTCCCAACGATTGGTACATATTCCAGGTGCCTTCAGTCATCATATCGTGTTCGGTGATTCTTTGCGCTTCAGCATATTTCCCTTCAAACAATAACCGTCTTACTTCCGGCAAATATGTATAAGCATCTGGCTTGTCGGTAACAGTTCTACTGCCCGACCAGAGAGATTCTTCATTCAGTTGAATGCGTTCGTAGTCGATCCCACCAAACACCATTCCACCCAATCGACCGTTACCAATCGGAAGCGCCTCAACCCATTCACTGGCAGGCTGTTTGTACCATAGTACATTCAGACTGAACTGACTCGATTGTGTATCATCAGAACATCCTGTACAAAGGAGGCTGTAGGGTGAAATACAAAGAAACGCTGCCGTGATATATCGGAAGATCGGCTGCAAACCTGAATGTTGATTCATATATTTTATTTTTCTCAATGAAAAAGAAAATCTGTTGAAATAATTTGCTTTTGTAACCTGGAACCTTCAATACTTACGTCGAATGCTTTCCCTCCACCGGCTTGGAAAAATCCAACCTTGATTTGATGATAGCCGGCTTTCAAAACAGCTGTACCGGACTGCTCCACTGGTGCATGCTGACCGTCATTATCTACAACCAAATTATCGTCAATCACCAATTCGGTGCCGTCGTCAGAATTGATATAAAATGTATACAATCCATCGACCGGGATCTTAATATATCCATTGTAACGGACTGCAAAATTTTCTCCAGAATTGTTTTCTGGAATGACGAATTGATCAATGATTCCGGACCATTTTGCAGGTAATCCATTAAAAGCCGGAAGATTCTTCCAATATCCTTCATAGTAATCGTAATGGATTCCTGGTTTTGGATTTTTGAGTTCCAGGGAAGAAGAAAGCTCGTATGTTCCTTCCAACTCAAGCACCACAACAGACATCGGTGGAAGAGAGACTGTTAATCCGCTTTTACTTAATTTGTAACCAGTGAAATTTTGAGGCACGACAACATCTGGCTCTTCGAAAGAGTTGTGAGCATTCATTATCTTCGCAGTTAAAATTTGTCCGGCTACAGATTGTGGCATATATTTCTTTAATTCACAAGTCACTTGTTGTGACGACTTTGGATCGATATTGCAGAGCGAAATATGCAGTTTTCCATTTGCATCGATAGAAGCGGAGCTGCTGACTGCTGGAAGTTTTTCATTGTTATATACATAATCGGGAGATTGCAATGTCGTTTTAACCCATAATGCATTTTGGTGAACTTTGAAAAGGTCGAATACATGATAGGTGGGGGTCAGAATCATTTTATCTTCTTTTGTTAAAATCATCGCCTGCAACACATTCACCATCTGTGCTATATTTGCCATCCGGACACGATCGCAATGGTTATTGAAGATATTAAGATTGCAGGCGGCGGAAATTGCATCGCGCATGGTGTTCTGCTGAAAAAGAAATCCCGGATTGGTGCCGGGTTCTACTTTGTACCACGTACCCCACTCATCCACCATAAGCGCAACTTTTTTATTCGGATCATATGCATCCATCACGGCACTGTGCTTGGTGACATATTCTTCCATCATAAGAGTATTTTTCATCATGGCAAACCAACCGCCTTCGTCGAAGTCTGCAGCAATCTTACCGTCATTAAAAGCGTAGTGGTGGAGCGAAAGACCTGACATATACCCAAGAGCGTTTTTCATCATGACTTCGGTCCATTGATAATCACCGCTGGCAGCGCCGCACGCTATCTTAAACAGCTTGTTCTGGCCGTATTCTCGCATGTACGTTCCGTAACGCCTCGTTTGGTCAGCACAAAATTCTGGCCGCATATTCCCGCCGCATCCCCAGCTCTCGTTTCCGATTCCCCAATACTTCACTCCCCACGATTTCTCACGGCCGTTCTGCTTTCGGAGTTCGGTCATTGGACTCACATTGTCAGAGTTGACATATTCAACCCATTGTGATAATTCCTGCACAGTGCCGCTGCCGACATTGCCGCTAAAATAAGGTTCGCAGCCGATTTGCCGGCATAATTCTAAAAACTCATGCGTGCCAAAACTGTTATCTTCTGTCACGCCACCCCAATTGGTGTTAATCATGGTTGGGCGCTTATCTCGAGGGCCGATACCATCCTTCCAGTGATATTCGTCAGCAAAACATCCGCCTGGCCAGCGCAATACTGGAACTTTAATATGCTTCAACGCCTCTACCACATCATTCCGGATTCCATTTGTGTTGGGAATTTTAGAACTTTCTCCAACCCAGATACCGCCGTAGATACAGTTTCCCAAATGTTCTGAGAATTGACCGTAGATATTCTTATTAATTTTGAGCCGGAGGTTCGAAGCATCAACCACTAATGTGGTTGTTTGGGACAGTGCTGCAGCAGAAAGTATGAGTGAAGATAATAATATTGCAAGAAACTTCTTCATACTCTAACCTCTTCAAACTAAGTGGAATATTTGTTATTGAACTATTAATGTATCGCGAACCACATCCAGAGAATTTTTTCCAACCATAATTTCATACGCACCTGCCGGAACGATCCGTTTCATGTCAAATCCGATGGCGGCTAGTTTATCGAGAGTGAGAGTGAATCTCATAGTTCGGAGTTCACCCGGTTTGAGATGTATTCTGGTGAAGTCCTTTAACTCTTTAACTGGTCGTGTAGGAAGACTGATGATGGCATGGATGTACAGTTGAACTATTTCATCTCCTTCCACGGCCCCGCTATTTTGGACATCTATCGAAACTTCAACTGTTCCGTTTGTTTGTATGTTCTTCGGTGCAATGCGTAGATTGGAATACTCGAAGTGCGTGTAGCTCAATCCGAAGCCAAACGGATAGAGCGGCGAGGAATCGGATAATACATAACTTCGGAAGCGAGACGGCTTATGATCGTAATAACAAGGCAATTGTCCAACGGAGCGGGGGAACGTGACCGTAAGTTTGCCGGAAGGATTGACCTTTCCGAAAATTACATCAGCAACAGCATGGCCGGTCTCCTGTCCGAGATACCAGCATTCAATAATTGCTGGTGCTTTTTTATGTATTTCATTGATGGTGATTGGTCTACCGTTAATCAGGAGAACTACAACCGGTTTTCCGGTTTGCAGAATTGCATCTGCCAAATCGTTTTGTCGCCCAACAAGGTCCAGATTATCGCGATCGCCTAAATGATTTTCCGACCAAGCTTCGCGGCATATCAATTCATTCTCACCTAATACAAGCACCACGGCATCGCTCTTTTGTGCCGTCTTCACTGCTTCAGATATTAACTTTTTGTCATTCTCTGGATCGCCCAATATTGGATTTTCATTTACCTGCCAATGACATTCTTTATTCAAAGTTAACTTGCATCCTTCGGCATATTGTACCTCGAATTTTCCTTTGGCAAAATCCTTTATACCCTGTAATACACTGACGCCTTTCATGGGAATAGCAGAATAGCCGCCAAGATGAATGTCTGCAGCATTAGGACCTATTACAGCAAGTTTTTTGATCTTTGTCTGATCAAATGGAAGAGTTTTTTCATTTTTCAGCAGCACCATAGCTTCATTTGCGGCTTTTAAGGCCAGGGCCTTATGTTCCTTGGAATTAGTGACACGCTCCATTAAATCAACATCTGCATAGGGTGCTTCAAATAAACCGCATTCAAATTTCACTCGCAGCACATTAGCTGCTGCACGGCGGATGGCTGACTCATTGACTTTTCCTTTTTTAACCTGCTCAGCAAGACCTGCAAAGCAGGTACCTCTGCCGAGTTCGTAATCAAGGCCGGCATTGAGTGAGAGAATTCCCGATTCAATCGAATCTGAGGCCGCATGATGCTCACGATAGGTTACATCCATTCCGCCGCCGTCACTCATAACATATCCGTTGAAACCCCATTCTCCGCGCAGGATATCGGTAAGCAGCTTGTGATTGACGTGATTCGGGACTCCATCCCATTCATTATAGGAAGCCATCAGGGAACGAGCATGGGCTTTCGTCACCGCCATTTCAAAAGGGTAGAGATGATTCTCGCGGAATTCCCGGTCAGAAAAACTCACCGGCGCTATATTGCGGCCTCCTTCAGACTGCCCATGTCCGGCAAAATGTTTGAGTGTGACAGCAACATGATGATTGTCAATAATTGAATCGCGTCCCTGAAAACCAAATACAGCAGCCATTCCGAGCCGGGAGACTAAATACGGATCCTCACCATAACATTCTTCCGTGCGTCCCCAGCGGGGGTCGCGTGCCAGGTCGACAACGGGAGATAAGACCTGCCTGGTTCCGCGGGAGCTGGCTTCAAGTGCCGCAGCAGTGAACAATTGCTCGATCAACACAGTATCCCATGTACATCCTAATGCAATTGCCTGGGGAAAAGAAGTAGCCCCGTCGGCCATGAAGCCATGAAGCGATTCACCGAATGTGAATATTGGAATCCCGAGCCTGGTTTTTTCCATCATATATCGCTGGATTCCGTTGAAGCACTGAACCCGGCGTCTGAGAGAACGTTCACGCCACAATGACCAGGTTCCCAAACTGCCCGCACCATGATTAATAATTGCCGTATCAAGAGTGCTGACAAAATTTCCATATTTGTCGAAAGCAGCCGTATCCCTGGAGAAAATAGAAAATAGCTGAGCTGCTTGCTCTTCTATGGTCATTCTCTGAAGAAGATCGTTTACCCGAACTTCAATTGGCAGGGAAGAATTTTTATACGCTTGCTGTTGACAGTAAGCTGTGTTTACTATCAGAACGATGATGAGAATACTAAAGTATTTTATCATACTGTTCAATCCCCTTTCTTTATTTCATCTTAATCGATTGCTTAGTACCGTTGTATATAATTTGAGCATCAGGTTTCGATTGGAAATCAAGCCCGGACGGCTTTTGTTCTCCAATGAAAACAATTTCAAATGTGCGCTTCTTTAACATACCGGCGAATGAACCTTGAAGTTTCCCGATTGTAAATTCTTTTTTCTTCTCGTTGTAACTCAGTGGAATAGTTGCAAATTTCCCTTTTTCGTAGTTGTAGTTCACATTTTCATCTTCATACAAAGTAAAGGAACCATCGGAGCCGGTATAGACAAACAAGCGAATTGGATCTGCCGGTTTCTCAGTTGTGTGTTGAATCTCCGGACCACATGGAATGATAGAACCTGCTTTAATATAGAGAGGGATTTCCGTATACGGTGCATCAGCTTGAATAGTTTGCCCACCTGCAAAATATTTTCCAGTCTTAAATTCATACCAGCCGCTCCCGGAAGGAAGATACACCGCTCGCGAACGCGACTTGTATTCTGATACTGGGTTCACCATCAATGCCGGACCAAACATGAATTGATCGTTTATATTGAGCACGTTCTTGTCCGTACTAAAATCCATCACCAATCCACGCATAATTGTATAATCCTGCTGTGTAACCATGCCTGTCATGGAGTAGATATAGGGCATTAAACGGTATCGCAGTTTGTTATACGCCAGCATCGATTGATATGCGGGATGATCCTCAGGAGCGATATTATAAATTTCACGCAATGGAAATTGTCCGTGGACACGGAAGATTGGACAGAAGGATCCAAATTGATACCATCGAGTATTCAGCTCACGCCATTCGTCAAGATCTGCTTCCGTCGGATGTTCATAGCGGGATTCCACAGAAAAACCACCGATGTCCATCGACCAGTAGGGAATGCCGGAGAGAGTAAAATTCATCCCGGACGAAATCTGTGCTTTGAGATCGTACCATCGGGAGGCAATATCACCGCTCCAAGTTGTTGCGGCGTACCGTTGCTGCCCAGCAAATGCAGAGCGGGTAAGTATGTAGACGCGCTGATTATTGTTTATCGACCGTTGACCTTCGTAGACAGCTTTTGCATTCATCAACGAATAAGCATTCAGGCAGCGATTGGCAGAACCCAATGCAGTTGGATTTTGTCGCAGGATCGTTTCGGTTCTGGAGAGATTGGAACAAATATCCGGCTCTGTGCAATCTAACCACCAAGCATCCATACCGATACTGAAGAGTTTTTCATTCATCAATTTCCAGAAGAGCTTTCGTGCGTCACCATTATACGCATCATAAAATGTGGAGATATAACCTGGTCCGACCCAGTCCTTCTGTCTTTTCTCGACATTGCGCTTATAGAGCCACCCCTTCTCACTGAACAGGTCAAAATGCTTTATTCCTTCATAGAATTTTGGCCAGACGGAGATCATAATCTGCGTATGATAATCATTGTGCAGCGATAGTATCATACCTTTTGGATCGGTATATCGCGTAGGATCGAATTCGTGGCTGCCCCACTGATCTTCTTTCCAGTAAAACCAATCCTGAACAATGTTATCAAGTGGGATGTGACGTTTTCGGAATTCCTTCACCGTGGAAAGAATATCATCCTGTGAATTGTAATGTTCGCGCGACTGCCAAAAACCCATCGCCCATTTCGGCATCATCGGCGCTTTGCCGGTGATAGTACGATAGCCGCTTATAATTTCATCAAGATTATCCCCATGAACGAAATAATAATCGATCTGGTCAGCCACCTCAGAATAGAGGGAAAGCTTGCCCTTCGTTTCTTCGCTCTCCGGCGTTAAACATTTCAACCCGATGTAGCCGTCGGAATGAATCCATTCCAATTTGATCTGATATTTTTTCCCGGCTATCATATCCAATGCAGGTAACTGAATCCATGGATTCCAGTTTTGCCGCCACGAGTCTACAACGAGTTTCCCATCCAGCCAGAGTTTCGTATATCCGGAAGAATATAATTTAAACTTGTGCACACCGGTCTCTTTGCTTTCTATCTCACCGCTCCACCGGACTGCAGCGACATTATGAGCGAAGCCAACAGGGAATTCATCATTGACATCGATGAACTCATGTTCGATTCTCGATTCCTTACGAGAAATGAAAAGGGAATCAAATTGTGCATCCTTGAAATATTCTGCGGTAAGATTTCCCTGGATGCTGTCTTTATCATATAGTTTCAGTGTCGAAAGTGATTGAAACTCTCGAATGTCACCGAATTTTGAATGTGAAGTGTTGTCCCAAAGGATTCCATAGTTCTTAGTAGAGACAAAGAAGGGGATAGATACCACCATATTATGCTGCCAGAGATCCACATCATGGCCTTTGTAATTCATAATTGAATTCTGATGGCCGCCAAGTCCATAAAACGCTTCATCATCCGGCGAATTAAAAAGCTGCTGCACATGAAATGTCTTCTCTTCCATGACTTCGGCAGGTGTAATAATCTTTCCGCCTCCACCGATTTCTTGTAGAAGCGCTTGTCCTTTGGAATCAAAGAAAGATGTTTCACCGGTTTTCGAATGAACACGAACTGTAACTAACGATGTGGATATCTCTGTCCAATCACTTTTTTCTTTTAATGTCCATTTGACCGGCTTCCAGGATTTTCTCTCTACGATGAGACTCGGTCGAGAGGGAAAAGATTTTTCCGGAGATGCAATCACCCGGATAATATTTTCAGTGCAGACCTGGATCTTCATCCATTGAGGATCGGTTTCTTTTTGCTTCTTGAGTTCAAAAAGAACACCGTCTGATTGTTTTTCAATAGCAAAAGAAAGCATGGAACATAGGAGAAAAGAGCAAATGATCGCCAACGTATGCCAACGATATAAATTCATAGGGTGAACCTTTCGTGCAATATGTAGCTTATGAAAAATGAAATATAAACTCTATTCTGAGAACTTTACTACAAAGCCGCCATTTCCATTTAAGGCAACGAAAAATGGTTTCTCTGGTGTGACAGTGATAGACTTTGTTGTGAATGATCGGTTCGTGTTACCATCGGAAATTTGAATGCCGTTTGTTACTTTCGTTAAAAATGGAAGTACTATCTGAATCTGTTTCTCGATTTGCTTGCCATTGATTCCGGCAACGTACCAAGTGTTCCCAGATCGTCGGGCAAGGAGAACAAATTTTCCTGGATAGCCAGCGATGAAGCGAGTCTCTTCCCACGCCGGAGGAATTCGTTAAGTGGAATACCCGCCGATGGGCGATATAGGAACACGATCAGCTAAGAATTTTATATGTATCTGTTACTACTTCGATACGGGAAGTCGAATCCAGCTTAAGGCCTTGAGAAAAATCATTATCTCCTCGAATGAGCCCTAGTTTTGATTCCGTAAAATGACAGTTCCAGTATATTCTATTCTATATACTACACTTTGATTAGATGCTAGATTGATAGAAACAGAGATATTCTTGTCGGGACTCTGAACAGCATCATCAGATTCCGCATGAAGAACATGAATGGCAAGAGTAAAAAATAGAAGTAAGGAAAATAAGTTCTTCACAGATATCTCATTTTATTATCGTTACTGGATGAGGGTTTGGCATCAATTTCATTGTTCCAAAATAATCTGCATTCTTCCAATGATCATTATAGGCTGCTGCCGGAACCCAGACTGATCCAAAAAATTTATCGCGGACTTTGGGCTCTTTCTTGGGATGATCATTATCGCAATAGGCGAGTGTTAACCCCATCACCTTGCCGGCTTTTAATTGCGATCGAGCCGCATCGTTATTGCTTATTGTATCATTGTAGGTGTCATTGTAAACGATCAAAGAAAATTCCCAGACTGCTTTTGTTCCTGTTCTGCGTAAAGCGAATTCGGGTATATGAGATGAGTAATTAACCCTTCTGATGTCCGACCAGCTTGTTCCGGCTATATCACCTGCAAAATGTTCTGTTGTTACCTTATCTTCCTTAGGAAAAGGTGCATAGATGTGATAAGAAAAAGCATTCTCGGCATTTGTTCCCAATTCAATGCTAATGCTGTCTTTTGCATCGAACACATGGAGTCCACCGGATTTGTTCTCATCGATGAATACTTCGATGATATCATAATTAAATACTTCGGCAGTTTTATTAGGTATGAAACCATCGATGAATACATTATCGGTCACTTCAACGAGGAAATAGAGAAGATTGGTTGTAGAAGACCATACAACTTTATATCGTCCTGAAAAATCACTCGAATCTATTTTCGCTCCGTAAGGAATCCACACTTGAGCAATACTCTGCCATGATGCATCCTGCCAGCCGGAGTCATCTTTCTTTCCATCAACGATAGGAGGGATGGGGGCGTCAAAGACAAGTACGGTATCATCCTGCACAGCGGTTTGTTGAGAAACCGCTCGAAAAGTAATAAGAAAATGTAAGGAAACGATAAGCAGAAAAAGCCTAGAGTGATGTTGATACATTCTCATGCAAATAGACTTTCGGTTGATAAGGGTATGAATAAGTTGTACTATGAAGCATGGATTGTAGAGAGATCACTTCATAGAAAAATATACTTCGTGCATGAATGTCCTCCACAAAATACTTGGATAATAGCAATATTGCAATCATTCCTGCAAACGTTTGTATGGAAAAAAAAGTATTCTGTATGATAGAAATATGTAGTTTTTTTTATAATTATAATTTCTTCCTGAAGTATTGATGATATCTTGAGATGTGACTGTAAGGGAAAGTTAAAATAGCGATAACGGCACGAAGCAATATTGGTTTTCATCAAATCAAAAAGTCTCATCTGTTGGGAATCTTTCTGTAGGAAGAGTTTGATAACAGGGGCATCGCAGATGATAAGGATGATTAATAAAAAGAATCCATTGATTTTCTTAATTGATTCACAAAGGTAGCGTCCACAACAATATATTTTATTATTTCAGAAGGAAAATAGAATGGAAGCGATAGGACTCACTCTGATAGATTGGATTATCATCTTCATCTATTTTGCTTTTGTGCTTGGTATCGGTTTGTATCTTCGGCGATATACGAAAAGTCAAGAAGATTTCTTTCTTGCAGGAAGAAAAAATTCTGCTTGGGTTGCCGGTCTTGCATTCCTTTCAGCAAACCTGGGGGCGCTTGAATTACTCGGTATGACCGGGAATACGTTCAAGTATGGAATGTATGTTGCCCATTTCTATTGGATAGGTGCCATTCCTGCTATGCTTTTTCTTGGCATTTATATGATGCCTTTCTATTACAGCAGTAAAATCAATTCTATCCCCGGATATCTCAAACTCCGTTTTGATGAAAAGACAAGAGTACTCAACGGTATTTCCTTTGCTATCATGACACTCCTTGTTTCTGGCATCAATCTCTACGCTATGGCTCTTGTTCTTCATACATTCCTGGGTTGGAATTGGGATTACAGCATGTGGGCATCGGCCATTACGGTGGCAGGATATGTCACCTTGAGCGGCTTGCTGTCGGCGATCTTCACAGAAATCATTCAGTTCTTTTTGATTTGGTTTGGATTATTTCTTGTTTCGGTTCTTGGGATCATCGAGATTGGAAGTCTCAGCGAAATTTTGGCACGGATAAATGCGGATCCAATTTACGGACATATATCTTTTACTACTCTTTGGTCGACCTCCTCAAACCCGAACCTGAACGGTATGCTCGTTCATTGGGGCGGTATCGTCCTTGGTCTTGGATTCGTCTTATCCTTTGGCTATTGGACAACAGATTTTCTTGTTGTTCAACGTGCGTTTTCTGCAAAAGATTTACGTTCGGCACGCATAACTCCGATACTTGCATCATTTTTTAA
This sequence comes from Ignavibacteriales bacterium, assembly GCA_026390575.1. NCBI lineage: Bacteria > Pseudomonadati > Ignavibacteriota > Ignavibacteria > Ignavibacteriales > Ignavibacteriales bacterium. Next base: position 427,966 of record JAPLFR010000016.1, on the reverse strand, counting down.
GATGGCATTGCCCTTTATTGTGATTCTTGCAGGATTGATTGCCATCGCTCTTTCGATCGATCCAAAAAGCGGATTCAAATTACTGCAAGATGGAGGACAGGCGAATTACGACTCTGCGCTGCCGCTGTTGATAGCACGATACTATCCGCCGGGATTAGTTGGCTTAGGAGTGACAGCATTGCTGGCTGGATTTATGGCAGGACAGGCAGGGAACATCAGTGCTTTTAATACAGTATGGACCTATGATATCTATAAATCCGTGTTGAACAGAAAAGCATCCGACGCACACCTTCTCTGGATGGGACGGGCATCAACAATTGTCGGTGTCATTCTTTCTCTGGTGACTGCGTACTGGGCAAAAGGTTTTCCCAGTATTATGGATTATATGCAGGCAATCTTCTCGTGGGTGAATGCACCGCTGTTTGCAACCATGCTGCTTGGAATGTTTCTCTGGTGGATAACACCGGATGGTGCTTTTTGGGGACTCATCGCTGGTATGTCTTCATCATTCTTTATGTACATGGCAGTAAAATTCCATTGGTTTGCAGAAAGTATCATTACCCTGTCGAGTGTGCAGAGCGACATGGCAGCAAACTTCTGGCGTGCATGGTGGGCTTGGCTGATTTGCGCTGTTGTAACAATTCTCGTAAGCCTGTTTACAAAAAAGAGACCGAAAGAAGAACTCGTCGGATTGGTGAAAGGATTAACCAAGGAGAAACTCGATCAGGATATCCCGTTCATGAAGAGGCCGGAATTCTATGCGATTATTTCTTTGATCGTCTTTATTTTATTGAATATTTGGTTTTGGTAATCAAGGAGAAACACTATGTCTGAGCAAGGAATGAAACCCATTTGGTATTTTGTCGGATTGATAATCCTGGTGATCGGAGGATTGGTCTTTTGCAGCGGGATCTACATTTTTTTTAATCCCCCTGCTGTCAAAACAGTATTGGCTGAGACGCATCCCAATTTATGGTGGGGAGGCCTTATGATTCTTTTTGGAGGCGGTCTGTATTTTAAAATGAGAAAACAAACAAGGTAAGAAAATCATGAGCCTTGCAAAATCTGTCGAATCCGTCTTTCAGCAAAAGTTCAAGGAACAACCCATGCTGTTTCGTTCACCGGGAAGAGTAAATCTTATCGGTGAACATACGGATTATAACAAAGGGTATGTTCTTCCGGCGGCTGTTGACAAATCCATTTATTTTGCGATTGCTCCACGAAAAGATCGGCGCTGTATTGTGGTTGCCATGGACATGAACGATGAGCACGAGTTTTCGATCGATGCTCTTCCATCCTCACCAAAGGGTTGGCCGAACTATTTGATGGGTGTCGTGGATCAACTTATCCAGGCGCAGTGTGCTATCCAAGGATTTAACTGTGTCTTTGGAGGAGATATTCCCATAGGTGCAGGAATGTCGTCTTCAGCCGCTCTCGAAGCAGGTTTGGCGTTTGCCCTCAACTCTATATTCAAATTGCGAATTGATAACCTTGCATTGGTAAAATTTGCCCAGAAAGCAGAGAATGTATTTGTGGGTGTTCAGTGCGGCATTATGGACCAATACATAAACATTTTTGGTAAGCAGGACAATGTTCTTCGTATTGACTGCCGCTCGTTAGAATATAAATATTATCCATTCGCTTTTCACAATATCTCTATTGTTCTTTTTGATACGCGTGTCTCGCATTCGTTAGCATCGTCAGAATATAATCGAAGAAGAGAAGAGTGCAATGAAGGAGTCGTAATTATAAAAACAAAAAATCCGGAAGTGGATTCTTTGCGAGATGTCTCTGTAGAAATGCTCCAGAAATGCAAAGACAAGATGGATGCAACGATCTATCGAAGGTGCAAATATGTTGTAGAAGAGAATGACCGGGTTCTTCATGCATGTCAGGAGTTGGAACAGGGAGATTTAAAAGCTTTTGGAAAGTACATGATAAAAACTCATGAAGGATTAAGCCGCGACTACGAGGTAAGCTGCAAGGAACTCGACTTTTTGGTGGAACTGGTCCAGAACGATCCGCAAGTCTATGGTTCGCGGATGATGGGAGGTGGATTTGGGGGATGTACGATTAACCTCATTGAAAATAATCATGTTGAAGAAGTAAGTAGCATGCTGACTGAACGGTATAAACAGCAATTCAATATAGATCTCAAAACCTATATAACATCGATCGGTTCCGGGACGAATATCATCAAAGTGTAGGACATGAATCAGCCAGAATTATCTCAAATTCCTCATCGCAGAAAAAATATCCTTACCGGGGAATGGGTGTTAGTTTCTCCCCATAGGACGAATCGTCCTTGGCAGGGGGAAATTTCACTTTCGGCCAACGAGAAAAGAAAACCATACGTACCGGATTGTTATTTATGCCCCGGAAACAAACGGGCAAATGGTGCTATCAATCCTCAATATGCAGGTACATTTGTTTTCACGAATGATTTTTCTGCTTTGCTGGAAGATGTTCCCTCTGGTAAATCGATAAAAAATAATTTGCTTTTTATGAAGTCTGAAAGAGGCATTTGCAGAGTTGTGAATTTTTCACCTCGCCACGATTTGACTCTTGCGGAAATGCAGGAAGGTGAAATAGAAGAAGTCATCACTGCCTGGCAAAATGAATTCAGTTCGTTAGGTTCTCATCCGCGAATTAACTATGTGCAGATATTTGAGAATAAGGGTTCTCTCATGGGGAACAGTAATCCTCATCCTCATGGGCAAATCTGGGCACAGGAAAGTATTCCGATGGAGCCGATGAAAGAGCTGAAGCAATTTAAATCGTATTACACGAAAAAAAAGGGCAGCCTTCTATCGGATTATCTCAAGCTGGAATTGAAGGTGAAAGAAAGAATTGTCTATGAAAACGGTTCGTTTGTTGTGCTGGTTCCATTTTGGGCAATCTGGCCGTACGAAACCATCATCATTTCTAAAAGAAGGATTTCTAACATTCTTCAATTGAAGAATACGGAAAAGAAGAATTTTGCCAATGCATTGAGTGTGTTGACAATAAAGTATGATAATCTTTTTAAAACATCGTTCCCCTATTCTGCAGGGCTGCATCAGGCACCGACTGATGGAAAAGACCACGCTGAGTGGCATTTTCATATGCATTTCTATCCGCCGCTGTTACGTTCTGCAAGTATTAAAAAATTTATGGTCGGATATGAAATGCTTGCGGAACCCCAAAGAGATATTACTCCAGAGTATAGTGCGGGTATACTGAAAGAACTATCTTCGATCCGCTATTAAATTATCAAAAAGATTTCGAACCGGGTCGACGAAAACAATTGGGATTAAGAAAATAGATATTGGAAGAAAACGATATTTGTTCTATGAGTTTTTAGTACGCTAAGAGTGGATTTGGGCTGAATATCTTCGTTTTGCATAACCTTTCATTTATTCTCCTGCAAAATATACTTTGTAGTACAGGCTATGCTAAGACGGTAAATGCGATGTAATGATGGAATCATCAAGAATAATGAGCAATTCATAAGGGATTATAGTATGTCAGAAGTTTTAAAAAGGATTGGCGAAATACGATTGGTGCCTGTCGTTATTTTGGAAGATGCAAAAAATGCCGAACCGCTAGCAGAAGCTCTGATTGCCGGCGGATTGCCTTGCGCTGAAGTAACGTTCCGGACTGCCGCAGCGGCAGAATCGATTAAGCGTATTTCAACGTATAAAGAAATTTGTCTTGGAGCAGGAACTGTTCTTTCGGTCGATCAAGTAAAATTAGCCATCGATTCTGGTGCAACGTTTATTGTGTCTCCCGGTCTCAATCCAAAAGTTGTAATGTATTGCGTCGATAATAAAATTCCGATTACCCCTGGAATTTGTACTCCAACAGAAATTGAAATAGGTCTTGAGCACGGCTTGAATATTTTTAAGTTTTTCCCTGCAGAAGCCTACGGCGGCTTGAAAACATTGAAAGCAATCAGTGCACCTTATGGCATGATTAAATTTATTCCCACAGGCGGCATTGGTCCGAAGAATGTCCGTGATTATCTTTCCTTGAAACAAGTATTTGCTTGTGGAGGAAGCTGGATGGTGACAAAAGAGATGATCTCGAACGGCCAATTCAAGGAAATTACTGCTCTTGTAAAAGAAGCTGCAAACTTGATCAAAGGAATCTAAAATTCAGGCCAAACAATGATTGCCGACCTGACTGAGAAAATCTCAAACTCTCAGCTAACCAGATCGATGCATAGTGGCACTGTCAAGCTGGAGTTCTTTTTCGATAAAGGAATTACCACTTTGCAATAGTAGGTTTATATTAAGTATAAGTATTTCCGAAAATATTCGGATGTACAAATCCAATCCGCTTAAATCCTTCTTCAACGATCATTCTTATCAGCACCGGCATCATACCAAAGTGCGTAGTCGATTACTGTTCCTTGGTTGAGGAGAAATCGACCAGTCCATCTGCCTTACTCAGTTTAGGCCAGTAGTAGGCATATAAAGTGATTATTGCGAAGCAGAAAAGCGGGACGATAAAACCACGAGACATGCCGTATTGGTCGGCAATGTGCCCCATCAATTTAGGCAGGATGGCACCGCCCATGATTGCCATGACGATGAAGGAGGATGCTTTCTTCGCCCGAGTACCAAGACCGAAGATGCCAAGTGCAAAGATGGTTGGGAACATAATCGACATGAAAAAGTAGCACAAGAACACGCACACCACAGAGAGCCAGCCCAGCTTCAAGAAAATCAAGAAACATATCACCACGTTAAAAATTCCATACAAGCCAAGCACTTTATGAGCAGAGAATTTTTTAAGAATAGCAGCGCCAGAAAACCGTCCTGCGAGGAAGAAGAAAAAACCTAACGACGCCAGGTTGGCAGCACCTTGGTTGCTGAAATGATAAATGCCGTCTTTGATTTCAAACCAATTCTGCATCCATCCCGATGTCAAGGATTCAGGAAGAGCGGGGACTTCTGATGTCATGTAATTGATCAAGAAACTGAAAATGCCTGCCTGGGCGGCGACGTAGAAAAATTGTGCAAGCGTTGCCGATGAAAAGTGCGGATGTGACCAGATGCTGTGATGCGAAATCTTTTTTGCAGTTTGGATAAGCACCGCGGCAGCGATGATGAGCGACGCACTACATCCAATCCATAGTGTGCTACTCATGACAGATTCACTTGCACCGAAAGTTCCGAGTAACACCCAGAGGATCATTCCGAAAACGCCGATAAGCACAGCAACATTGAGCAGCAGCAAGAAATAAATAAGTCCGCGGTTGACTTGTCTTTCGGGAATCCTTGCAGCACCGGTATGAGCATCTTTGTCGTCTAAGTGGTAATCATCCTCGCTCTTGATGTCAGGAACATTGGCAAAGTAGAAAATGATTGCCAGAACAATAACTACTCCAGCAACAGCAGCATAAGGAATCCACAGTGTCTGACTTCCGGTGCTTTGCCCTGCTTCGTTCTTGGAATAAAAGAATAAGCCTCCGGCAATCGGACCAAGAATCCAACCGATGCCATTGCAGGACTGGGCAAGATTAATACGCGTGGCTCCGTATTGCTTCGGTCCAAGTACGGTCGTATAGGGATTAGCTATGGTCTCGAGAAATGTAAGACCGGAAGCAATAATGCAAACACCTATCAAGAACGCCCAGAACGACGCTATATGCGTTGCGGGAATAAACCACAGACCGCCCACAGCAACCATGAGCAAACCGGTAATGATACCTCCCTTGTAACCTAACTTTACCGCCAGCCATCCGGCGGGCATCGACATTAAAAAGTAGCCCAAATAGTGCGCGAATTGCACCCAGGTAGATTGAGATAAGGTCAAGTGTAACTCTTCCTGGAAGTGCTTATCCATAACGTCAATCATTCCATTACAGATACCCCACAACAAGAACAGTGTGCTTACAAGTGCAAACGTAAAGAAATAGTTTTTACCGTCTTCCGTCTTAAATAATTTCGAAAAATTCATTAAGATTTCCTTTTACCATTCTGTACTTGTAGATACCTATATAGTACATTCATGAAAAAACTATTCCTATTCTCATGCTCACGAACAATTTATATTTCAGAAAATATTAACTTTAGACCCAATTCGGTGTGTTCGGTAAGCACGTGTTGAATTCTTCAATCAACTTTTTCTCATACGTACCTGCAAACGAACCTTTAATAAAGCGGTCGATGCCTTCTTTGTATAATTGTTCCCAAGAATCCTCTTCATGTCCAGGATTGATCGGATAGAACAGCGCACCATTTGATTTTGCCGCCTGCATATCTCCTGGAGCATCACCGACCATCAATACTTTATCATCGGGATATTTTCCTTTTGCGGCGTATTGAATATGCTCGGACTTTGTGCCATACTCCTGCCCGCAAATAATTTTAACATATTTATCGATGTTATGTTCTACCCACTCACGATTCAGCGCCTCGCCTGGAGTTTGAGAAACAACTATGACATCAGCATGTTCATTAAACTTCACAAGGGATTCACGAACCCATGGAAAGGGAGGAATGCCATAGACTATTTCACTGATTGATTTGTTGACTCCATTCGACCATGCAAGGGCTCTATCGATAATTGGATTATTTACTTCTTTTGCATAGCGCGCGAGTGCGGGATTACCAAGTTTTGTTTCTTTCTTTACCCATTCAATCAAAGGAGTAACATCCGGAAGTTTTGCACCGCGTGCCCTTACCTCCTTTCGTTCAGCAAGCAAACGAAGCGATTCTATAACTGCATGGAACCGGTTGCATCCTCTCGTCTGAGAGTACAAATTCACAAAATCCCATGCCTCACGCGCATACTTAGAAATATTCTGTAATTCCCAATACCTAATAAAGTTTGGGCAAAAACATTCTTTATGTTTTATTTCCATCGTATCGAATACACAACCGTCGGAATCTATTCCCACAAAGAAATCCATTGTGGGCTTAATATCTTTAAGAGTGTGGTGTGGATCTTGAGTCATTGTATTGTCTATCCTAATATTAATAATAGTCAGTTTTTGTAAGCTAGAAAAGAAAGCATCCCCGTAGATGTATCATCCTAAAAAAGTTAACATATAATAATACAAATTTCTTTTTGAATAATCGGCATATATTGATAACACAATTATGGCGCATATTGCATCGAAGGTGTCAGAGACCTAAACGCAAGTGTAGTCTCACGTTATTGTACGTCTCGATTGCTTCTTGAGCCGTACGCTGGGCATCGTGCACTGCTTGCAACATTTCGTTTTATAGAAACCCGGTCTTGAGAATTCCGTTAACCTGTTCTGCAAGAGCATTATCATACGAATTGGCTGTTTCTTTCATGCTCAACCGCACACCAGGTTGGTGCATCAGTTACACAGAGACCACGTAACAATCGTGAACACCGCGATCCGAATGATAGATCAGTCCTTCATACCATGCAGCACCATCGGAGCAATTCGTACCGTGTCATCCCTTCGACATTCTTCGGATCGGTTTTGGAGGAAAGTGTGGTAAGGATGGAGTGTTTTTGAAAGTTCATACGAGTTGTATGTTCAAATTAGTTTTCATTACCTGAAATTGAACACAACTAAAGTACATACTTCTTAAGCGATCTGCAATCAAAGCCGAGGGAGGAAAAATAATTGTTTAAAATGATATATCCCGTTTGAACAACGCAGTATATGAAAGAAGAAAAACTAAGAACTAATTTATTTCCATACGCCGAATATCAATCCCATGACGGTAAATGAGACGACCCAATAGAAACCATTTATTAGAATCCATGTCCAGCTTTTCAACTCAAACATTGCGACGACACCGAATGCCGGTAACACCCAGCCAAAGCCGGTAAGAAATCCATAGAGCGTTCCGTTCACAGCATTGATAGACGGATCAGCGAGAAAGAAGCCAAGATTGACGGCAGCGAAGAAAGTCAAAAGAAATGATACACCAAAGATTTTTGCCTTGTTGCCCGCACGAATCTGATTATCAGTCAGGTTATTTACCTTTGCCCATACCTTGCCAAATAGTACCGGCGAATACCAAAGCGCCCCTATGATAAATGAACTGATAGTGGAAACTAGAACTGCAAGCCAATTAACGTTTGCTGGATTCATAATTTGCTCCTCTTTTTACGGAATGTTGTTGGGCTTATATGTGAATCCGAACAACTGGCACTGTGAAATTGTTCCTGTTATCGATTCTTGAAATCTCTCGTCTCACATCAACCATCCTTTACCTTAGAGAACCCCACTTTCTATCACTTCAATCCGGTTACGCTGGGAGTCGAGCATTGCTTGAAGTCCAATTGGCACCGTCAGTTTGCGGGGAACATGGCCGTATTGAAAATTAGCAATGACGGGACATATTATTTTCTCGGCATATTCTTTTTGTATCTGCGTGAGAGTAAGATGCGGCTCGGAAGGGTTGCTCGGATTGCAATCTGTGAATTTTCCAAACACCAATCCAGCAAGTTCCTGCAAAATTCCGGCGTTGAGCAACTGCGCTAACATTCGATCAATACGATGCGGCGCTTCTTCTACATCTTCAAGAAATAGAATTGAACCGCGCAATTCCGGCAAAAATTGTGTTCCCATAAGGCACGCAGTCAGTGAAAAATTACCGCCGAGCAATCGTCCATGTGCTTTACCGTGTTTCAGTATGTTCAAAGGTTCATCGCTCGGATTTTTCATTATGCCAATCTTTTTTATTGATGTGAGCAGCCGCCAAAAATGTTCTTCGGTGTAAGGGTCAAAATCCTTCCACATATCTGTGCCAGTCATCGGTCCGGAAAATGTTACCAATCCAATCTTGCGGAAGATGGCAAGGTGCATGGCCGTAATATCGCTGTATCCGACAATTATTTTGGGATTTTGTTTCAGCGAACGGTAATCAATCGTTTGAAGAATGCGTGGTGTGCCGTATCCGCCGCGAATAGCAAAAATGGCGTTCACATCTTTATCTCGTACCATTGTGTTGAAGTCTGCGGTCCGCTCTTCATCCGTTCCGGCAAGATAGCCATGCGTATTGCGAATGTGTTCGCCAAACTTCACGCGATAACCGAGCTGCTCAAGATAGGCGGCGCCTTTCTCAATCTTCTCTTCCGATGAAGGAGTACTTGCCGGCGCAATGAGACCAATAGTGCCGCCCTTACGTAACCTCGGTGGTTTGATAATAGTCATGTCTTTCTCCGAACAATGGTACTATGCATAACTTTCGTGTGCGCAATTTTATAACTATAAACAGCAATTTAGGAAGAAAGAAGAAGAAATCAATTGGTAATTTAATTACGCATTACTCCATGCTCATATATTAATAAAGGACCCGTTGTTCGCCGATCTCCAGTCTGACAATCCGATTGGAAATTCCTTGATTTGCTGCAGCTGCACGAAGCAGCTCAAGCGGATTTTCCGGATTTGCAGTGGATCCAAAAAGCATTGTGCCGAAATGGATTGGCATCATAAACGTAGCACCGACATCTTTGAAAATTGCCAATGCCCCAAGTGGACCAACATGCACTCGTGATCCGACACCGTTACCCGAACTCGGAGCAATGGGAATAATTGCCAGATCGATTTTGAAACGGCGGCCAATTTCTTTGAAGAGTTCGGGGTTGTACCCGGTATCCCCCGCGAAGAAAACAGCTATGCCTCGGTATTCGATAACATATCCAGTGTACCCGATGTCTCCCATCCAATCACGATCAAAACCGTATCTGCCTGTAAAGTGCTGTGCCGGAACTGCGGTGATGTGGACGCTATCGCTCTCGATGACATCCCATGGTTTCAGTTCGTTAATTTTATTAAAACCAAAATCCGGAACGTAACGGGCAATGCCATCCGGGAACACGAGTGTTCCGTTTTTAGGAAGAACATCAAGACTGCCATAACTGAGATGATCAAAATGCATATGAGAAATAAGTGTGAAGTCCATTTTTGTGAGGAGCGACGGATCGAGCCCGGGTTTGACAAAACGTTTTACGACCATGCCAATGGTATTTGTAAAAAGCGGATCAGTGATAATAAGCTTATCGTAAATCTGAATAAGAACCGTTGCATGCCCGACCCAGGACACACTCAGCTTCACGTTTTGAAGTATCGGTGTTGTGATCATATGAGGAGCAGGAGGGATTGGCTCACCGATTCTTGTGAGCGACTGCCATACGGTGCGTTGAACATACGAATTGCAGCCGCATAACACAAGTGGTATCATGAAAAATTGGAGAATAAAATATCGATGCTTCATGAGAAGAAGGTACGCATTTCTCGCAATCCTTTCCATTTAAAGCTTGATTTTGTATTCAGGGAACTGTCATGAGGGAAACAAATCATTGAGCTATGTCACGCATGTAAATTGTTCAATGTTGTTTTAAGTTTATCTGCGGATGCGCGGAATCCTTCCTGCTCTTCAGTATTCATCGGCAACGCCAATATTTCTTCAACGCCGTTTTCTCCAACCACGGAGGGAATGCTGAGGCAAATATCATGTACACCGTACTGTCCGGTCATCAATGTGGAAATGGAAAGCACGGAACGGTAATTGCCGAGAATTGATTCAACGATGGAAAGCAATCCAAGCCCGATGGCATAGTAGCTCGCGCCTTTTCGTCTGATGATTTCGTATGCAGCATCCCGTACGCTGATGAAGAGCTTGTTCATTTCAGCTTGATCATATTGTTTATTCTTCAGCGGGGCAAATTCTTGTAAACGTACGCCGCCGATGTTTGCCATACTCCACAAAGGTATCTCACTATCGCCATGCTCGCCTACGATGTACGCATGCACGCTGCGCGTATCAACTTCATAGTATTGTCCCAGCAAAAACCGGAAGCGCGAGGTGTCAAGAATAGTTCCGGAGCCGATGAGTTTTGCAGGCGGCAGATTCGATTCTTTCAACGAAATGTGTGTGAGAATGTCGACCGGATTCGTTGTGATGAGAATAATACCGTTGGGATTATATTTCACCACTTGCGGAATAATGGAACGAAAGATGGCAGCATTTCTAGAGAGAAGATCAAGGCGGGTTTCTCCGGGTTTTTGAGAAGCGCCTGCGGTGATAACGACAACCTTTGCACCGGACAGATCAGAATAATTCCCTGCTGTAATTTTCATCGGTTTAGTAAAAGAAAGTCCATGGTTCAAGTCCATCATTTCACCAATTGCTTTATCTGCGTTTGCATCAATGAGCACCAGCTCTGAAGCAATACCGCGATGCATCAATGCATACGCAAATGATGAACCGACGAATCCCGTTCCAACCAATCCCACTTTTTGTGAATGATTATTTTCTGCGATCATAGATGTATTCCCTGATTATCTGCCGAACAAACGGCACTATTTCACATCGTCGTTATATTTCAAACGTGAAATACTGCTTGATGGTTCCAATTCGGGATAATCTTACTCGGAGGGTTCGTTGCATCGCGAATGATTTCTTTGTACATTTCTTACGGTTGCTGAACAGAGTGCCGCCGAGCCGCCCGCAGGTTCATTTTTGAATTTGTCGCGTGGCTCGATTCGTTTTCGTAAGAATTTATGGGAACAGATGAAGTCTTTTCTTCGTCTGTATTAAGTTAAGAATTTGTCAATTATGCTGGAGGAAAAAAGCGTGGATATCAAAACCATCAACGAAATGATTCAGCGCGAAAGCGCATTTGTCGAATCGCTGACATCGGAAGTCGGCAAAGTTATCGTCGGCCAAAAACATATGGTGGATCGATTGCTCATTGGCTTGCTGTGCAACGGCCATGTTCTGTTGGAAGGCGTGCCCGGACTGGCGAAAACACTTGCCATTAAAACGCTGGCGGCAGCAATCAATGCAAAATTTCAGCGTGTGCAATTCACGCCGGATTTACTGCCTGCCGATCTTATCGGGACGATGATTTACAATCAAAAAGATGGAAAATTCTTTACGCGCAAAGGGCCTATCTTTGCAAATTTCATTCTTGCCGATGAAATCAACCGTGCACCCGCGAAAGTGCAAAGTGCTTTGCTCGAAGCGATGCAGGAACGTCAAATAACAATTAGCGAAGAGACGTATAAATTAGAAGAACCATTCCTCGTACTTGCGACCCAAAATCCCATTGAACAAGAAGGGACCTATCCACTTCCCGAAGCGCAAGTCGATCGATTTATGCTGAAAATAAAAATCGGTTACCCATCACGCGAGGAAGAATTGAAAATTATGCGGCAGAATATAGCCGGCGACGATAAAGTCGTGAAGCATGTTGTATCCACCAAAGATATTCTCTCCGCACGCGAAGTGGTAAAACAAGTGTATATGGACGAGAAGATTGAACGGTACATTCTTGATATCGTCTTTGCGACCCGTGAACCGAAGAATTTTAAATTAGATAAACTCGCACCGTTGATTAGTTATGGTGCATCGCCGCGTGCGTCCATCAATTTGGCGCTTGCATCAAAAGCGCATGCGTTTATCAAGCGGCGTGGCTACGTCATCCCTGAAGATGTGCGTGCGATCTGCCCCGATGTCATGCGTCACCGTATTGCTGTCACCTACGAAGCTGAAGCGGAAGAAATTACGCCGGAGCAAGTGGTAATGGAAATTTTAAATCATGTGGAAGTTCCATAGACAATTTTGTGATTTTCTGCGTCAAAGGCGCATCCGCTTTCGCGGAGAATGAGTGATTTGTTGATTGAAAAACGTTTTGACATTCTATCGATGGACTGATAACTGATAACTGATAACTGACAACTGATAGCTACATGGAAACGAAAGAGCTTCTTAAAAAAGTCAGACAACTGGAAATTCGAACACGGGGACTGGTGAACCAGGTCTTCTCCGGTGAGTACCATTCCGTCTTTAAAGGACGCGGCATGGAATTTTCAGAAGTACGCGAGTACCAGTTTGGTGATGACATGCGAATGATTGATTGGAATGTGACTGCGCGGTTCAATCATCCGTTCGTCAAGATTTTTGAGGAAGAACGTGAACTGACAGTGATGTTAGTGGTCGATATGAGCGGCTCGCAGTTTTTCGGTTCGCAATCTGCGTTGAAACGGGACACAGCTCTTGAGCTGAGTGCTATCCTTGCATTTTCCGCAATGAAAAATAATGATAAAGTTGGATTGATCCTTTTCACCGACCGGATTGAAAAATTTGTGCCGCCGCGCAAAGGCCGCGGCCATGCCCTGCGAATTGTCCGCGAACTGTTATCGTTTGAACCTGCACGCCCGGCAACAAGCATCAAAACAGCGTTGGAATATCTTAATCATGTCCAGAAAAAACGCAGTATCGTATTTGTTCTTTCCGATTTTATGGATACTCATTATGAAGCGGCTCTGCGTATCGCCGGTAAGCGTCACGATCTCATCGGCGTTGTTTTACAAGATCCGCGCGAGAATGAACTGCCCAATGTTGGTCTTATTGATTTGCGTGATGCCGAATCCGGCGCGACCAGACTTGTGAATACATCCGATGCACAAGTTCGATTTCTCTATAAACAGTTAGGTGAACGGACACAGGAAGCACGTAAGTCGCTGTTTGTCAAATCACGCTTAGACGATGTCCTCATTCGGCTTGATCAACCTTATATCAAACCGTTGGCAGACTTTTTCAAATTAAGGGAAAGAAGAAGTTGATGGTGAGAAAAGCACTCTTTTGTTTCTTTCTTCTTTCAAGCACGGTGTTTGCCCAGCCACTCCGCCTGACTGCTAAAATAGAAGTGGATACTTTTCGGCTTGGCAGTTGGATCGATGTGCACGTGGAAGGTAAGTGTGATACGCCGATCGATACAATTGCGCCTGTAGTGAAAGACAGTATCGGCTTATTTGAAGTTGTAACAGTAGAACGGAAAGGGACAGAACCAACGTGGTTAATTCGATTAACGACGATTGACTCTGGAAAAGTATTTCTGCCGCCCATCGAGTTTAGTTACAAAGTGAAAGGGGACACCGGCACACAAAAGGCGTTTACCAATTCGCTGATGTTGAATATCACAGGTGTTGCGATCGATCCTAAAGGCGACATCAAAGATATCAAACCGCCGATGAGTGCGCCTTGGCTGTTTGAAGATTTTTTGCCCTATCTTATCGCGTTTCTTGTTCTTGCAGCGCTTGCCGGTGGATTCTATTATTACCGGCGGAAGAAAAAACAACAACAGGATTTGCTTGCAACTATCAAAGTAATAATTCCGCCGCACCGTGAAGCGCTGACAGCGCTGCGTGTGCTCGAAGAAAAGAAACTTTGGCAGCAGGGAATGGTAAAACAATACTATTCGGAAGTAACTGAAATTATTCGGTACTTCTTTGAGCGGCGATGGGACATCATCGCGTTGGAGTTGACGACAGACGAAATTCTTACTCAGATGAAACACATTCCGGATGCATTGAAGGTGTGGAAAGAAATGGAATCGTTCTTTATTACTGCGGATTTGGTAAAATTTGCAAAGTACGAACCTTCACCTGCCGAGCATGAAAATGAAATACGCTCGGCATACGAAATTGTACGGATGATGGTGCCAAAAGCGCCGGTTGCAACCGAGACGCGACTGCTGGAGGCCACTGCCGATGTTGGGTGATAAGTTTGCCAATCCGATGTTTCTGTGGCTCTTGCTGTTGTTGCCGGCAATCGGCTATTACCTTTGGTGGCGCCGTAAGAAATTCACTGTGACACTGCAATTCTCGTCGCTTCAGATTTTTAAAAACATTCCGCACACATGGCAAGTGCGATTGCGCCATGTTCCTCTTGCCCTGCGCTTGCTGGCAATTGCAGCTTTTATTATTGCGCTTGCGCGTCCGCAGTCAGTATCAGACAAACAGAATATTTCAACTGAGGGAATCGATATCGTACTGGAACTTGATCTTTCCGGCAGTATGTTAGCGGAAGATTTCAATCCGAACCGCATTGAAGCGGCAAAGCAAGTTGCATCGGAATTTATCGACGCACGTACAAATGATCGCATCGGACTTGTCGTGTTTTCCGCGGAAAGTTTCACGCAATGCCCGCTCACAACAGATTATCCTGTACTCAAAAACTTGTTGCGTGAAGTGAAGAACGGAATGATTGCCGATGGTACTGCCATCGGGCTCGCCATTGCCAACGGTGTGAATCGATTGAAAGACAGCAAAGCAAAAAGTAAAGTCATGATTTTGCTAACGGATGGTGTGAACAATCGCGGTGAGATTGATCCGATCACTGCGGCAAGGATTGCGGCAACGTACGGCATTCGAATTTATACGGTTGGCGTCGGTGCACAGGGTGAGGCGCCATACCCGGTGCAGACGCCATTTGGAATTCGCAGGCAATTAATCCCCGTCGATCTGGATGAAAAAGGACTGACGCAGGTTGCAGATATGACCGGTGGAAAATATTATCGAGCTACAGACAATCGAAAATTGAAAGCAATCTATAAAGAAATCGATCAGCTTGAACGAACAAAGATTGAAGTAACTGCCTACAAACGGTACTCAGAATTATACGGCGGATGGTTGTTGGCGGGATTGTTAGCAGTGCTGATCGAGGTTGGATTGAGCGTTACTGTGTTGAGGAGAAATCCATAAGAGCTGTCAGCCGTTGGCAATTGGCGATTAGCATGAGGAATCTGTAATTAAGAAAAACGCCTATGAAAGATTATAGGAATCTAGAGGTATGGAAACGGGCACACGAACTAGTTATAGAAGTATACAAAATTACATGTCAGTTTCCGAAAGAAGAAAAATTCGGGTTGACAAGTCAAATGCGAAGATCCAGTTCTTCTATTCCAACGAATATAGCTGAAGGATGTGGAAGAGCTGGTGACACAGAGTTTCATCGATTTCTTATTATCGCAATGGGTTCATCAAGTGAATTGGAATATCAAGTTTTACTATCTCATGATTTAGGTTATTTAAAAACACAACAGTATGAGGAACTGGAACAAGAAATTATTGTAGTGCGAAAAATGTTGAATGCTCTCATTCAAAAAGTAAAGCCAATAGCTAAACGCTAATTGCTAAATGCTTAGAACTGAACACTGACAACTGATAACTTTATGCTACGTTTCGAACATCCTGAATATCTTTGGTTCTTGCTTTTGATTCCAGCACTTGGCGTTGGATTCTTCTTTCTCAATCTATGGCAGAGGAAACAGCTGCGCCGGTTCGTTGGTGCAGTTCTCATTCCACAGCTTGCGCCCGAAGCAAGTCTGGCAATGCGCATCATAAAACAAACGCTCGTGTCGCTTGCGCTAGCATGTTTGATTCTTGCAGTCGCAAATCCGCAAGTTGGAACTCGTCTGGAAGAAGTAAAACGCGAAGGCATCGATCTGTTTGTCGCCTTGGATGTTTCTCTGAGTATGAAGTCAGAAGACATTCGTCCAAACAGATTAGAAAAAGCGAAGCGTGATGTATCGGAACTATTACGAAAACTTTCCGGTGATCGCGTCGGTATGGTCGTTTTTGCAGGTGATGCGTTTGTGCAATTTCCACTGACCGCTGATTACACTGCGGCGGATTTATTTCTCTCTGCTATCGATGTTGATGCAGTACCCGTACCTGGCACGATGATCGGCAGTGCTATAGAGGTTGCGCTAAAATCTTTTTCTAAAGATGTGCCCACGCAGAAAGCTATTGTGGTTGTTTCCGATGGTGAAAATACCGAAGGTGATGTCATGGGCGCAGTAGAAGACGCGAAAAAAGCCGGTGTGCGTGTGTATTCTATTGGCATGGGAACACCCGAGGGCGGACCAATTCCCGTTCTCAATCAAAACGGTGTTCGTGTTGATTATAAGCGCGATCAATCGGGAAGTATTGTCCTGTCGAAATTAGATGAAACAATGCTGCAGCAAATTGCGGCTGCGACCGGGGGATCCTATCACCGTGCGACAAGCGGCGGCAATGAGATTGAAGACATTTTTAAAGAATTAGCGTCGTTAGAAAAAGTAGAATTCGGAACAAAACAAATCACGGGATATGAAACGCGGTATCAATATCCATTAGCATTCGCGATTTTATTATTAATTTTCGAAATAATGCTTTCTGAAAGACGGACTAAACTGGCCAAATGGTTTAAAAAACTTCTGCCTGCTGCGGTAACAGTGTTGCTGTTTGCAGTTTTCTCGGCACCTGCGACAGCTCAGACGGTCCGTTCTCACATTAATGAAGGCAATCATATGTATGATAAAAGCAAATACACTGATGCTGAAGTCGATTACAAAAAAGCATTAGAGAAAAATCCGAAATCGAAAGAAGCGCAATTTAATCTGGGAAATTCGTATTATAAACAGCAGCGGTTCGATGAAGCGATGCGGGAATATGGCAACTCAGGTGTTTCGATGAAATCACCGGAAGAACGTGCCGCAATGTATTACAATACTGGAAACTCGTTCTATCAATCCAATAAATATCAGGAAGCGATCAATGCGTATAAGCAATCGCTTCGCTTGAATCCGAACGATGAAGACACACGCTACAACTTGCAAATGGCGCGCGCAAAATTAGCACAACAGCAGCAACAAAAACAACAGAATAAAGATCAAAAACAGGATCAGCAAAAACAAAACCAGCAGCAGGATCAGCAACAGAACCAACAGCAGAATCAAAAACAGAGCCAGCAGCAAAAGCAAGAAGAAGCAAAGCAAGATCAAACACGCCAACAAGTTCAGAAGAAGAATCAAATGCCGAAGCAGGAAGCTGATAGGATTTTGGATGCAATGCGCAATAACGAAAAGGAAGTTCAGAAGAATCTTCGCAAGCGGGAAGCAGTGCATGTGAAAGTGGAGAAAGATTGGTAGAAAAGTTATCAGTTATCAGTTGTCAGTATTCAGTGATCAGATAAAAAAAAGGACTGATAACTGGTGGCTAATAACTGAAAACTAACAGAGTATTTGTAAAAATGAATGATGTGAATAAGATTCTAATATTCTTTTTCGTGGTACTCTCTTTGAGCATTGGTATGTCCAAAGCCAGTGCACAAGACGGCACCTTCACAGCTTCGGCAGAGCCGTCGCAAATCGCAGCAGGTGAACAATTCCGAGTTACGTTCACATTCGATGGAAGCGATTACAACAGTGTGAAGGATTTTAAAGCCCCAGATTTCGGACAATTTGTTGTACTCTCCGGCCCAAACCAGTCAACAAATATGCAGTGGGTGAACGGCAAGATGTCGGCTTCTATTAGCTATACGTACATTCTCTATGCGCGCCAGGCTGGAAAAATGACAATTGGTTCAGCAACAATGGATTATAAAGGAAAGATACTAAAGTCTAATCCAATTCAAATTGAGGTCTCACAGGGAAAACCAAAACAACAGCAATCTCAATCTAACCAATCCACCCCTGATGCAGGCGACAATCTCATCATCAAAGCTTTTGCCGACAAACAACGTGTGCGGCAGGGCGAACAGTTGATCGTTACATTCAAATTATATACGCGTGTTTCTGTGACGGGATATGATTTAGCAAAAGCACCGACATTTGATGGGTTTTGGAGTGAAGATTTTGAAATGCCAAAGCAGCCGGCTCAAACATCGGAAACGTTGAACGGTAAACAATATCGTTCAGTGGTGATAAAGAAGACAGCGTTATTTGCGACACAGGCTGGAAATTTGAAAATTGCTCCACTCGAAGCCCGCTGTGCTGTACAGGTGCAGTCCAAGCGGCGCAGCAATGACCCCTTTGATCAGTTTTTCAATGACCCATTCTTCCAGCAAGTACAAACTGTGAATATGGATGTGAAATCTAATCCGCTGGCAATTATTGTTGATCCGATTCCATCGAATGTACCATCAGGATTTTCGGGGGCCATCGGACGATTCGCTTTCAATGCAAACGTAGACACGCGAAATGTGAAGGCAGGAGATCCCATTACGCTTCGTGTTTCAGTGCTTGGGTCCGGCAACATTAAGTTAGTGACACTGCCGAAACCGCAACTGCCAGCCGACATGGAATCGTACGAACCGAAAATTTCGGAGGAAATTTCGCGCGACGGAGGTATTATTCGAGGAAAGAAAACAGCAGAGTATCTTCTTATCCCGAGAAATGCAGGTCAACGGGTATTAGAGCCGATCCAGTTTGTGTATTTCGATCTTGATAAGAAAGAATACATCACTCTTCGTTCATCAAAATTTGAGTTCTCCATCGCGCCAGGCAAAGATTTTTCAAGTTCCGGTGTCAGTCTGGCTGCCAAAGAAGATGTGCGGATGCTTGGTGAAGATATAAGGTTCCTCAAACTCTCTCTCGGTCATCTGCAAAGTGCGGATGAAATCAAATCGTCACAGTGGTTTCTATTTGGAATTATTCTCCCGCCGTTCGTCTTTGCCGGTGCATGGCTCTACCGTAAACGCATGGAAAAAATTTACGGTGATATGCCGCTGCTCCTATTTGAGACGGCTGGACGCGAAGCATCGCGACGCTTGAAGAAGGCACGTGCCTTGCTTGAACAAGGGAACACCGAAAGTTATCACGCAGAAATTCTCAGAGCCCTGATGGAATATCTTGAACATAAACTTCGAACACCGAAAGCAAAATTTGTGATGGAAGAGGCAGTAGTACAGTTAAGGCAACAAGGCGTCCATGAAGATGTTCTTCAATCGTTGAAAACGTGTATGGAGCGGGCGGAATTTATCCGTTATGCGCCAGGATCAGATACAACAGATGCCCGTAAGGAATTGCTCGATACCGGTGCCAGTGCCATTAATAGTATCGAACAGTCGTTTGGCAAGAGAGGGAACGCATGAAACATGTACGCTGGATGTTGTTTGTGTGTGTCATTGCGTTCTTCCATAGCGTGGTGTTAGCGCAAACGCCGGATGATGCATTCAACCGCGGTAATGAGTCATACCGCGCCGGTAAGTATCAGGAAGCGGAAAGAGAATACGAAAGCATTGTGAAACAAAGTAAGTTCAGTGCCGAGTTATATTTCAATCTCGGCAACGCGTATTACCGTGATGGACAGCTTGCACGAGCAATCCTTTCGTATGAACGTGCCGCGCTGTTAGATCCAAATGATCCCGATATAAATCACAATTTAAAATTGTCGTATCTGAAAACAGTTGACCGCATTGAACCTGTACCGGAGATGTTTCTCGTTCAATGGATGCACGCCGTCGGATCACTGATGCCGCATGAAACTGTCCGCATTATTTTTATTCTTAGCTGGGTATTGCTCTTTGGTTCGCTCGCCACGATGTACTTGGTTCTCCAACCGGCTTTTCTTCGTACCGCACGCATGGTGTTCTTCATTTCTTGTATGTTTGCTGCGCTCTGTGCGGCTATGTTAGGTGTTCAATCGTTTCGGGATACAGCGCAGGACAAAGCCATCATCATTGTCCAGACGGTAACCGCAAAATCATCGCCGGACGCAAAAGCTGTTGATGCATTCGTTATTCATGAAGGTGTGAAAGTGAAATTGACTGATGCAGTCGGCGAGTGGGTGAAAGTAACACTCGTTGATGGAAAGATTGCATGGATTCGGGCTGACCAGTGTGAGCGGATTTAAATTATCGTCCTCAAAAGAATAGTTATTCCGCCTTATTCGATTTCCTTTGCTTGTATCGGACGTACCATGGCTGTGTCTTTTTCCAAAAACCAAATGTATCTGTCCATGGAAAAATCTGTGTGCGGCGAACCTCGAATAGATCTTCATAAAACTTCAACGGGCCACTGTTGGTCGCGATGCCAAATTTGTATCCTGTTTCGGCAGCGATATATTTCATGATTTCATTGACGGCACCATACGGATATGCAAGAGAAATAATTTTATTCCCTGTCAGTTGTTCCATCATGTGTTTTGATTCTGTAAGTTCAGACCTGATCTGTTCAGGTGAACATTGAGAAAGGTTTGGATGCGTAACGGTATGCGATCCGAACTCGATGCCCGCTGCCGACATTTCGCATATTTGTTCATTCGTCATCAATGGTACCTGTGGCTCGTCGGCATCCCAGAAATTCGTTCGCCGCGTTTCGTCGACAACAACGAAGATGACAGCCGGAAACCTAAATTTTTTCAATAACGGAAATGCATAGATGTAATTATCTTCGTATCCGTCGTCAAATGTGAGGATGATGGGTTTCTTTGGTAAGGCGATTTCACCATTGAGAAAAAGTTGGTACTGCTCAAAGGTCATGGGTGAATATCCGCGTTGTTTGAGCGAAAAAAGATTCTGTTCAAACGATTGTGCTGTGACCCATATACCATGGTGTGAATGTCTTGGAGCTTCTGGAATAACGCGATGATACATTAACACAGGAATAGTTGCGGGAGTTTTTGCAGCAGCGAGAGCGGATTGATACACTGCGTTGATTTTCGATTCGACGACTTTGATATCGCATGTTTCCTGCACACGTTTTCTTAATAGTTGTATATCTGTGGTCGTCTGAGGTTTGTTGAGAATCGCAGCCAGATCATCCACAACCAATTCAGCATTCATTGACTGCCGAATTCCTGTGTCGCCAAAATTTGTCCGGCGTGCTGCTTCATAATTATCCGGTGTAATGAATCCTTCATAATTACTTTCGCCAAAGGCAATAGTAGGTCTACCTGCCAAAAGTGATTCCATGACAACACGTCCAGATCCGATGACAACATTCGCAGCGCGTAGAAAAGGGACAAGATCGCTCCGAAATTCTCTGAGTACCACACTGGTAGTACCAAAACGTTCTTGCATGTGTTGAACACGCTGCGGAATATCTGCCGGAACATTTAATCCGCCGATGATTTGCAACGAGCAAGGCGCTTTCTTGATCAATTCAGGAAAAATTTCTGAGACAAGAAATCTCACAATATCGCCTTTTGGACCGGAGAATCTTCCTATAAAGAGAAGAATTGGAATCTCTGGAGATACTCCGAAAATACCTGAATCTGGCTGATGTAACGCCGCGCTTATCCAGCGTTGTGTTTCAAATCCATTTGGGATGGTGGTAATGTGTTTGGGATCCAGATGAAGCTCGCGAATGAGATGTTCTCTCAGGCTTTCACTGACCGTAATGATATTGGTTCCGTACACGCTCCAAGTTCTGCTGCTCACATGCAGATGCTGACGACCATGGATTGTGGAAACAAATGGAATGCCGGTGAAGAGTGCTGCAAGGTTGCACACCCAGCATGCCGCTCTCGAATGTCCATGCACAATGTGGATGTTTTTTTCTTTAATTAAACGTATAAGAAAGACGATATTCCGAAGTCGCTGAAGGTATGATCTTTTTCCGATGGGCTGCGAAATGAAACTGCCATCGAACGGTATATGAAGTGAATCAGAAGCGAGAGTGACAGAATGCCCGAGACGACGCTGTGCCGAAGCGAGTGTCACTGCATACACCTCCGCGCCAGTCACCTCGAACTGAGAGAGGACATGGAGAATATTCATGCAATTAAACGCTCTCCATTAGGCAAGTGCGTTTTTTACCGTTGCTTCTAATGATTCACGCGTGAATGGTTTTGCGAGATATGCTTTGACACCCATTTGTTTGGCACTTCGGACAAAGAACTCGTCTTCCAGAGAACTCACCAACACGTACGGAACAGATTTTAACTTTTCGCCGTATGTGCCGGCGACAATTTTTTCATAGAAAGTAAAGCCGCTCATCACGCCCACGCCCAGATTGACGTCGCTGATAATGAGAGACGGTGCTGCCTTCTGTATCTCCGGCAGAGCAGTCTCAGCGGAGGCTGCGGTGATAACAGTGTTGTATGTTTTTTTGAGGATGTGATCAATGTATTTGCGGATGGAGGGATCGTCGTCGATAACAACAATGACAGCTGTATCGTCCGCCATGCCCAATTCTTTTTTGACGCGTTTTGTAATAGAACCATGTTCGTCGTCTGATATTTTAAAAAACTGCTGGAGATTTTTGAGATGCATCAAATCTTCATCGGACGGACTACCGCTTTGCCAGAGTTTGCGTACCGCATCAATATAAGCGCTTACCTGTACCGAGCGCTCTGCGTCCATATGTTCCGTGTCACTGATCGAGAATGATATTTTGAGAGATTGCAACAGTGAAGACTGCATTTCCGCAGGAACAGCTAATTGCATCATCAATTTCATCAATGTTCGGTAAGAATCCAGTTCCTGCTGTTTCGTTTTTTCGCGTTCGCGCTCTAAAAGTGCATTTCGCTCTTCTTCCATCTGATGCATCAACTCGTCTTCTGCGCGTTTCTGTTCCTCTTTCAATTTGAGAAACGCCTCATCCTGAATTTTTTTCCGTTCTTCTTCAGCGATTCTATATTGTTGAAGTTTTGCTTCGTACTCTGCCCGGAGAGCATCAGCACCGGCTGTCGTACCTGCAGAATACGTTCCCGGTGCTGTTTGCTGGAATTGTGTAATCAATCTCTTTTCAAGCTCTTCAAATTTTCGCGCAGTATCTTTTTCAATAGCAGTAATATCTTTGTGTGCCACCTCTTGTACTTCATTCACAGAAGCTTGACGCGCACGATCTTCCAGAAGTTGTTCCGCTTTATCTTCTTGCTTGCGTTTGTGCGATTCAAGTTCCTGTTGTTTGTAGAATTCTTTAAGCCGCTTCTTGACCTCTTCATCCACTTGTTCTGCTGCTTGCTGCTTTGCCTCCCGCATTGTGGTTTCGCGATCTTTCTCCATCATCATTACAAAAATACGTTCTTCATACGCGCGGGCATAAATATTCTTTATATCGAACTCATATACTTTTCGAATACGATCCAGCGCTGCATCTAGGTTTTGTGCTTTCACATCTTCATCCACCTGGCGCAGTAAGGCGGATACACGGGCATTTCGTTCTTCAGGTTTCAGCGTCGGTAAAGGCATAAGAAATTCTCCTCTCTTAAAACTATTCATACGAAAGTAGACGAAAAAGCCAAAAGAGTCAACTTTCGCTTAAGAAAGTTCTATAAGTGATAGGTGGCTGATGTTGCCAAACAGTTTCTGAAGTGAGGACTAAATCGTAATACTGTACGCCTTCTGTCAATAACGTTCAAAATAGCGCAATTTGCACCACTCGTAGATGGTTACAATTGTTCGACGAAAAGCCGAATTCGTGATGAAGCATTGGCAAAGAGGTCCGATGGAGGCAGTAAACTAAGAACAATGCAGGACGTTTGCTTCATATCAAAAAAATGTCCTGGATGAACAAGAATATTCTGCTGTTGCAGTAATTCAATAGCGCAATCACCATCGTTGCGAATCTGCGGTAGCTGAAGAATTGCATACCATCCGCCTTCTATTTGAAATAGGGACGCGCTTGAGCCGGCAAATATTTGCTGCAACAATGTATAGTTCGTTTGAATTCTCAAACGAATTTGATTTTCGATATCTGAAGCATAGGAAAGAAGCATTGGAATTGCCGTTTGTACTGGTGTGTTGACAGAGAGAAATGTATCAGCGATGATATCGAGCCGGTTAAGTGCTTCGACAGTATGCAGAGAAGTACCGTTGATGACGATCCAGGAAAGTTTAAGCTGGGGAAGTCCCAAGAGTTTGGATATGCCGTTTAACGAGAACAACAATGCTGAAGATTTCAACGCCAAAACATTTGCACGGCGTGCGTCGGGAAAATATGAATACGGTTGAAATACTTCATCGGCAATGACAGCGCATTGATGTTCGTCGGCCATTGTACACACCTGCTCGAATTCATTTTGTTTGAGGTATGAACCGGTTGGATTATTCGGATGGACGAGAACAATGGCACGTGTGCGGCTGGTGAATGCTGATTGAAGCGATTCGAAATCAATATGCCACTCACCATCGTACACCAGGCGATATTGTCGGAGCGCGACATCGTTGAGTTGACAAAGGTATTCTAAGAGCGGATAACTTGGCTGAGGAACGATTACTTCATCACCTGCATTGCAGAGGAGTTTGAAAAGAAACGAATACGCTTCACTTGTGCTTGCCGTGAGCAGAATATGTTCCGGTGCTACTGATGCACCGAGCGTTGTGTAGTAATCTGCTATTGCTTTACGTGCAATGAGAAGTCCTCGTGGCTCTGGCTGATACAACAACGATGATGCGTCGGCAAGAGCAGCGATGATTTCTTTTTTAGGATACGAGATTCCACAACGCGTTGGATTTGATTCAGTGAGGTCAATAATGACTTCTCTGCGCTGTCGTTTTGCCGCAATCAAATCGGAGAGTTGATTGGGAGCCATATTCCAGTTTGTGCGGGAAGAGAACATATTAGAAGGAAATCAGGAGCCAGAGATCAGGATTTAAAACTTAGAAAATTGTATTTAAAAAAATTGAAAACAGTTCATGAACAATTTCACATGACCAATGAGTCTTAACCGGTTACCAGGTGATCAATCTTAATCGGGCAATTACTAAATTACTCATCCTCAATCTTCTATTGTTTCTGCTTTTTTCTTGGACATGCGATTGCGTTCGTTATGATCGAGATATTTTTTACGCAGACGCATAGACTTGGGCGTCACTTCCACGTATTCATCTTCGCCAATCCATTCGATTGCCTGTTCCAGTGTGAGATTCCGCGGCGGTTCCAGACGAACGGCTTCGTCCGAGCCGGAAGCACGCATATTGGTCAATTGTTTTGTCTTGCAGACATTGACCACCATATCGTACTCGCGGGAATTTTCACCCACAATCATGCCGGCATAAACACGCATACCAGGTTCGATGAAGAACGTAGAGCGTTCTTGCAACTTCCACATACCGTACGCGACCGATTCACCCTCTTCCATGACAATCAATGCGCCGCGTGTTCGATGGGACAGCTCGCCTTTGAACGGTTCGTAACCGTGAAAAATATGATGCATAATACCGGTACCTTTGGTTTGCGTCATTAATTCCGAACGGAATCCAATCAGTCCGCGTGAAGGCGCAAGAAATTCCAATCGCGTGTTACCCTGGCTCTGCATCATTTGCCGCATTTCGCCTTTACGTTTTCCAAGATTTTCTATCACTACACCGACGTGTTCATCGGGTACATCGATGATGACGTGCTCGATTGGTTCGCAAGTGACATCAGCAATACGTTTGAGTATTACTTCAGGGCGCGAGACCTGAAATTCATATCCTTCACGCCGCATAGTTTCGATAAGAATACCGAGATGCAGTTCACCTCTGCCGCTCACTTTGAATACATCCGGTGAGTCTGTCAATTCCACGCGCAAGCTGACGTTGGAACGAAGTTCTCTCGCCAGGCGATCGCCAAGATGACGCGTTGTGACATACTTGCCATCCAACCCGGCAAAAGGTGAGTTGTTGACTATAAAATTCATTGAAAGCGTCGGTTCTTCAATAGCAACAAAAGACAGCGGCGTCGGATCGGAAGCATCGGCAATCGTCTCTCCGATATCGACATCTTCCATACCGGCAACGGCTATGATTTCGCCTGTTCCGGCTTCATCAACTTCAGTACGTTTCAATCCCTGAAAAGTATAAATTTTTGTTACACGCGCATCTTCCACTATTCCATCGCGGTGAACAATTTTCATTGGAGAACCAAGCCGAATTTTTCCGCGCGAAACCCTTCCAATTCCAAGTCGACCTAAATAGTCGTTGTAATCGATGGTTGTTACCAGCATCTGGAACGGTCCTTGCGTATCGCCGCTGGGCGATGGGACATATTTTATAATTGCTTCAAAGAGCGGTTCAAGATCTGTGCCTACATCTTCTAATTCGTTTTTTGCGATTCCCTGCTTTGCAATGCTATAAATCGTCGGAAAATCTAATTGTTGATCGTGTGCGCCGAGTGACAGGAACAGTTCGAATACTTCATCTAACACTTGATGTGCTCGTGCATCCTTGCGGTCAATTTTGTTTATAACGACGATAGGAAGCAGGTTGAGATCGAGCGATTTTTTAAGAACGAACTTTGTTCCGGGCAACGGACCTTCGGCGGCATCCACCAACAAGAGAACGCCATCAACCATTTTTAATGTTCGTTCTACTTCACCGGCAAAATCGGAGTGACCGGGCGTATCCACAATATTAATTTTATAGATTTCACCGGTTTTGGGCTCTTTATACAGTACGGCAGTATTCTTTGCTAAAATTGTAATGCCGCGTTCGCGTTCTAAATCGTTGGAATCCATGACACGCGTGCCCATATCCTGGTTGGCACGGAAGGTTCCTGTTTGCCGAAGCATAAAATCTACAAGTGTTGTTTTGCCGTGATCAACATGCGCGATGATTGCGATGTTTCGTATATGTGTGACTTCTTGCATTGTGCCTTTCAATAAATGTAAAGATTCCCGATTTCTACCAAAGTTCTTACGGTGATAGAAATCGGGAATCCATCTAATAAAAAATGCCCCAGTCTCGACTTGCTCCCTGAGGCAATCATAAGATACGAAATTATTCCGAGAAAGGAAAATCGGTTCCCTGAGATAGATTCCCGATATCTATTTTATGTTTAACAGGATAAGATATCGGGAATCTAATACTTGTATAAAAAAAGCTGATCCTTGTGCAGGACCAGCTTTTTTATGAGATAAACAGAATTATTATTAGCGGATTGTAATACCAGCCCCAATGGCTATAACTGGATTTTTTGCAATGCTGTATTCTGCATGCACATTAACGATAAGCAACAATAATCGTGCGCCGACAGTGAAGCGGGATTTATTACTTCCCTTCACCTCAAATCCGGGAATCGTTACATTTTGTCCTAATTCAGCACTGTACCCCTGGAAATCAGCAAGGGTTAACGTTGAACTTTCCAGTTGGAATCCGCCGTAGAGAGTAAGAATAAAAAGCTTCTTGCTCACTTCAACTCCATAGGCAGTTCCAGAAGCAGAGAAGATATCTTTATCATCTTTCGATTTGAAATTCATCTTCTGTGTCATAAAGTGAGCGGCAATATCAACCGGGAACAACGGCAGCCATTGGCTGATACTGTACCGGAGACCGAAGCCCGAATAGTTAAATTTACCGACATCACCTGCCGAGATCGTTGGGACATAACGTAACATGAATTCCAAACCAAATGGCAAACCTAAATCAAGTTGAGGCATTGGTAATGGAACACCCAGTGTACCTAAATCAAACCCGCCGGGAAGCGTTAAAATTGGCTGATTGGCTGGGACAGATACGGGTTGATTGTTTAGTAGGGGATTAGAAGAACTAATATGTCCAACAGAATTACTATTAGTTTTAATTATAGTATTATCTTTTGCTCCGACAGCCGTATTCGCTGTTACGCTTGATGGATAATTAACGCCGGATGTAAGAACAACCTTAGTGCCAGTGGGTACAGGATAATTTGTGCCACCAACATTAATTGAGTTTATTCCCAGTGCCGATGGATCTACACTTATTGAAGGAATTCCCAATGAATATGTTTTATCTGCATCAACGAACCTTGACATCGCAACTTTAACTCCAACATCAAAACCAAGAACATCATGCAAGTCTGCGGAATAATACATCGCTGAGTTTAAATCGTTGCCCCATCCGGCTAAAATTGGAGTAACGTAACCAACTGCTGCGTCATGCCCCAATTTTTTTAATTGTTCTTGCAGATCCTGTGCTGCTGCAAGGCTGCCTAACAGTGCAACAACACATGCAGCAATCAAAATGTATCGAACTATAGATTTCATATGAAACCTCCTGTGAGTGGTGGAAGAGAGTTATTAATAGATGAATTGTTTGTAATTCAAATTCATGATTTATTTCATTGAAATATATGAGAAGATTATCGAGAAGCAATACTCTTTTCTATTATTTACAGGTTTTGTGCGCTATTTCACATGGAAAACGGATAACTCACCACTCACCTCCCTTTTGAGTGCAATTGGATAATCCATTGTCCTGTTAGTGCCTTTTTTATTAGTCATGAGTTGCTTCATTTGCACAGATATCAAATCCCAGTTCCTTTGTCTCACCGAGCACAAGTTGAACGGGAATCCGCCGGCAAATCTGCATGGCCGTTTCACGATCAGTTGCCGTCATGATGCCGAATCCCTCACGACTCAGAAGTTCTCTGAGTTTTCGTAATCGTACGGTATCCGGATCGACAACTAAAATGAGTTCGTTCATCTTCGCTTGTATTGATTAAACAACTTGATTCATATAAAAAAGAATCAATCTCCGTACCATCTATATATGAGAGGAAAAGTCTGGAAATCGAGAAAAAAGGATGTATTCCTCAATGGTTGTCGTTAGATACAAACAAGATAATCAGGAAGAAAAGTCGGTGAAATGCGACAAAAAAAAGGGGAAGAAGCAGTTGAGTCGATGAGTCAACGAGGAGATAACCGGATAGTGGAACGCGGGTAAAGATACTGTTGAATAGTACACTCCTTCATCAATTCAATTCTATCCTGCGTTCACTCTACATATTTTTTAAAGAAGGGCAAAATGTTCTGCAAATCTTTCTTGAGCGATAGACGAAGTGCCTCGCCAAAGGAGCTCAATACGATGAGTGCATTGACATTGGCATCAAAACTCGAAGCATGTGAAAGCCGGTTCCACATTCCTTTGTTCACCGTGCCGACTTCCTTATAGATTTGTTCTAATCCCTCCATGCTCCAATCCGGTTCAAGACCTTTCTGCTTTCGGAAGTACTGTGCTACTAAATACATAGATACAGCGCGGAAAACAGTCTCTGTCGCTGTAGCAAACGGAAGGTGAAAACGTACCATCGGGCGAAGGTAGTCAAGAATCGGACAGTCGCTGGTCACCATATAAATGCCGAGAATGGCACTGAGGCTGTTTTGCACCGATGTATCTTGTGCGTAGGTGCGTTCTGCAGATTCCACTGTCACCCATGTCCTATCGAATGAAGTGGAAAATTTAAATTCATCAACGAGATGCGCTATACTCACCGCCACCGGACAGAACTCAACATCATCCTTCAACGGACAGTTCCTGCACTTATGAAATTTTAATTTTGTCCATTCAGGATTTTTTGCGAGCGGGGCTTGTTGAACACGCAAGGTCTGTGCATCGAGTGTCACATCGAACGATTTCTCCGATCCATCTTGTAAGAGAAACTTATATTGAAACATCAACATACCTGGCGACTTAGTTTCTGGCATAGAATATTCTCTGAGGAAGTGTCGGATATTGTTATGGTTGAATATCGAGTTGCGAGAGCAGTTTGTAAAAATGTGTTCGATTGATGCCGAGCATTTGTGCTGCCTCGGTATTCGATTTGGCTTTTCGCAAAGTCTTGATGATAAACCAACGACGGAACTCTGTCTCAGCATCCAAAAGGCTCTTCCCAAGTTTTATGGACGGTCCATCAGCTTGTTGAGCGAGCAGTTCCGGAGGCAGGTCCAATGGCTGAATCTCATTTGTTTTTACGAGAACAAGAGCACGTTGAATTACATTTTCCAGCTCGCGCACGTTGCCGGGCCATGAGTACTGTTCCAGAACATCGATCGATTCTTCTGATATGGTAAATGATTGTTCCGGCCCAGCGTACTTTGTTAAGAAATACTCCGCAAGATCGATAATATCTTCCCGACGTTCACGCAGCGGTGGAACGGTCAATTCGAATATTTTTAATCTATAGTATAAATCTTCACGGAACGAACCGGCACTGATCATTTCCTGGATGTTCCGATTCGTCGCCGCCAGAATACGTATATCCACTTTTTTTGTCTGGACGCTGCCGAGGCGTTCCAGTTCTTTCGTTTGAAGAACACGGAGGAGTTTCGCCTGCAGGTTTACACTCATCTCGCCGATCTCATCAAAGAAGACAGTTCCGCCGTCGGCGAGTTCGAGTTTGCCGGGTTTTGATCTCGTTGCCCCGGTGAATGCGCCGCTTTCGTATCCGAATAACTCCGACTCCAGTAAATCGGCTGGAATTGCACTGCAGTTAATAATCACGAACGGCTTACTGGCACGCCGGCTGTTTTGATGAATTGCTGTTGCCAGCAAATCTTTGCCTGTGCCATTCTCGCCCAGCAGTACTACGGAGGCATCCGTTGGAGCAATCTTTGAAGCGAGTTTGAGCAATTCAAAGAGTTTCTTGCTGGAGCCGATGATGTTCTCGCACTTGAACTCTTTCCGCAGGTCTTCAAATTTCATCGAAGCTTCGAGAATAAGTCTCTTCTCCAACGATGATATTTCCAGCGAGACTTCAAGGCCGCGCACAATTTGCTTTGCGAAGGACAGGAGAAAAATAAGATCGTTTTCAATGAACGGCTTCTCCCTGTTTCGACGGTCGAGATATACTGTGCCAAGCACGCGTCCCTTAGAGATCAACGGTACACACAGCGCCGCAGTAATACCGAGCCGGATAACACTCTGCTGTTTCGCAAAAGTCTCATCTGATTCTTCGGACAGATGTGTCGGTTTTGACTGCGAAATTGTTGTGCGGATAACGGTCATACTCATCTCCTTCGCTTCTGGTTCGTTCTCCGGATCCATATTGCGGGAGAAGATTGAATCAACTTCATCGTTGTTATTCACAAGAACAATGAATCCTGCGTCGGCAGAGAGTTCCTTGACAACGGTGTCGATGGCTTTCTCCATCAACGACCTCATTTCTGTCTCGGACGAAAAAAGAATGCCGGAGGCGTACAATACTTCAAGCCTTCGCCTTTCTTCGTTCAGACGCTCGTACTGTCGGTCCGTTTTTTCCAGATGATCAACGAGCGTGTTTATTTCTGCTGTTAACAAACGGCTGGAGTCTAACACTATGTGGAATAATTTGTCTACTTTGCGGGAGGCATCGGTAAGGGTTTCAGGTACCTTCAACTGTGCGCTGAGATCCATAAAGCCAGCCGAGAGCGTGCTCATCGAGTCGCCAATGAGTTTCTGCAGCCGTTGTTGAATTTCTATTGTTGAAGCCATTTACTTTTCCAAGATGGATGTTCCTAATGTAGCAACGAGAAACCGTAACAGCAATGAAAACTATGCATCATCAAATTCTACCATCGTCATCCTTGCGGGGTGTTCTATTGCGTCAGGTTAGCACCGTTTCTTCTATCGCTGTTCTTACTTCCTCTGCTGAGCCATATCGTTCATGTGGATTCTTCGCCAGGCATCTTGCCACAATCGAATCCCATGCAGACGTCACATCCGGCCGGAGAGTAGAAGGCGGCGGCGGAACAACATTGAAAATGGAATGTATAAGCGCGATCTCATTCTCACCTTTGAACGGCAGAGTATTGGTCAGGAGTTCGCTGATGATGACACCGAGAGAAAAAATGTCGGTACGCTGATCGACACTTTGATTCGTGATTTGTTCGGGTGCGACATAACCGAGTGTGCCAAGCACTGTGCCGAGCGAAGTCATCGTTGTCACCAACGGCGACTTTGATAATCCGAAATCCATAATCCTTATGATTCCACTGGAATCAAACATGATGTTGCCTGTCTTCAAATCGCGATGAACGATTCCGTGCCTGTGTACTTCCGATAACCCATTGCACACTTGTAGAAGCACGCGTTTTATCTCCGCCAGCGGCAGCGGATGCAAGCGCTCCAGCGTTTGTTTGAGAGTTCCGCCGGCGAGAAATTCCATTGCGATAAATCCGCCCGTACTGGTATCTGCCACTTCCAGTACATGGACAATGTGCGGATGCGAAAAAGAGTTCAGCAGTTGTCCTTCGCTCAGCAGTCGTTTTTTGTTCTCCGTGTCCTTGACAATTTCAGGATTGAGAACCTTGAGAGCCACCGTCTGTTTTGTGTTGATGTCTATGGCTTTGAAGACACGTCCCATCCCGCCCTGGCCGAGCAAACCGAGCAATTTGTAGTGTGATACATACTGAGCTTCATGTCTTCGAATAATCACCCGGGCAGCACCCACCGATACTCCTCCTCCAATGAGAAGCACGCCGAATGAGACAGCCGTCGAAAAGAATTGGCCGTCTATGATAGTGAAATGAAGAAGGACGAAATACGCAACAAGACCGGCAAGCGGGAAATACCAGCGGCGCGTGAATTTCCCCGCACCGACTTTTATTCCACCGCCAACCATCAACAGGACCAGGGCTATGACAGCCGCAAATTTTACCAGTTCTACAGGCAAGTCTATCATCTTCAGAGTTCGGCCGATAGATTTTGATGTAAGGATTGCGACTCGTGGAATGATAGATGATTCGATAAAGTCTAATCGGCTTCCGGCAAGTACTTCTTCTTTCGTTTGTTCTATGCCTGAAGGAAAAATCACTCGTAGAGTGTACCGCCTTCCCGGCTGAACACCGAAATGCACTTCGGAAACATCCTGCGGCACCATCGGATTAGAACCAATGCCGACAACACGAAGCTGCCGAATGGAAGGCTGCAACGGATCTTCGACAAATACCTTGGCGCCTATGGCCGCTCGATTGCTCCTATCGCCAAGGATATGAACTTTGATGAAATTATTGTCGTTTAAATTATTTCGGAAAAGTGCTGTTCGATCGCCCTTGCCAAGAGACCGCTCTGAACTGCCGATAAAGAGATCAAGGTCGCCGTCATTATCGATATCTGCGAATGAAGGGTGACCGGTGAATTGAATACCGGTTTGTTCGGATACTTCAATGAATCGTTCGCAATGCTGGTTCAGGAATAATTTTGAAGCAATAAAAACATCGATCCAGCCATCATTGTTCACATCGCCTGCTGCAATAGTTCCGTTTGTCGGGTCGGGCTGGAAGATCGGAGCGGAAAAACCGACCTCTGAAGAAAGTCTGCGGAAATGCGCGTGACCATCATTGAGCAGCAGCCACGGCAATGAACCTTGATTATGGACAAGAAGATCGAGGTTGCCATCGTTATTGAAGTCGGCTGCAATACACACAGTTGGAGCGGGATTTTCTTTTGAGACAAAGGTAGAATTAGGAGAAGCGTGAAATTTGAAGTTGCCGTCATTCAGAAAACAATCGATAAATCTCCCATCCTCACCTACGTAATAGGGGATAACGATATCGACTAGGCCGTCGTTGTTGAAATCGCCGAACGTTGCGCCGAACGAACGATGTTTCAGTAATTTTGTAATCCCGGATGAAAGAAAGACATTCACAAATTTTCCTGTGCCGTCGTTACGGAACAACATATCACTGCCGTCCTCATTGGAAGTATATGCGTCGAGGTTGCCGTCATTATCAAAGTCGACGAGTCGTACAGCGCTGCCGGAACCTGAGACATTCTCTTGAATTTGGACCCTCGTTCGATCGGTACTGTTGCGAAATCGTCCGCCTTCAGTTCCGAGGAACAGATGGTACTTCAGGCTGCTGCCAAGTTCCAAAATGTCGAGTGAACCGTCGTTGTTTACATCCCCAATGGCCATTGCCTGCCATTCACTAGCAACGCTTTCAAAACCGGATTCCAGAGTCGCATCTGAGTACACATTTTGTCCGTTGTTACGAAAGAGGAGACTTGGACCGCCGTCTCCGAGTATAAGCAAGTCGGGACAATTACCTCCTGTTCGATTGAAGAAAATACCGGATCTCCCGGTGCGTCTCAGCGCAGCTTGTAAAGTAATGTCTGTGAACGAGAATTCGAGCGATTGTGAATTTGTATATATTCCCCTATCGCCAATGACCCAAACATGAAACGTACCGGAAGAATCATAGGTAGCGTCCACGTCGGAAAAAGTATCATCGTAAGTTTTAATAGATTCATCGGTCATCCATGTCTTTCCATTGTACACAAGAAGTGTCGAGCCGGGTCCCACGATCCAAACGTGTGTCGAATCAACTGCCCTCACCGATGTCAATAACTGTTGCGTACCGAGCGGGACGGAATGCCATGCATTGCCGTCGAATTCCAATAGGGTTCCTTTATCTCCAACTATCCATCCGTGGCGCTCATCCGGCAGACTGATTTTGAAAAGATCGTTCTGTGTCGGAGAGTTGAAACGCTTCCACTGTCCTTGAACGCATTGCAGGATGACACCATCGCGTCCCACAGCCCAGCCGGATAAGGACGAAAGCATACAGACGTCATTAAGGTCTCCTTCGTATGCATTCGTACGTTCATCATGAATCAGCGGGCTTGGCGATTTTTTCCAATGATCGTCGTCAAGTGCAAGAATATGTCCCTGTTGACCTACCATCCACATACGCTTGTTAGGCAGTTGCGAGAGACTTTTAAACATTACATAATCGGTTTGATCCCACATCACTTTCGGAAGAGGGATTTCTTTTACGGTGCCGCTCCGCCATTCCTCGAGAACAGGGCGGCAGTTACCAGAATGAACAAGGTGATGAACAAGAAAAACCGTTGTTGTGTCTGCGGCAGAGATGAGAGGAGAATCAGAGTACGGATAGGTAAGAATGGGATCCCATTTACCGTTGGTGAAACGATACATACGTCCAGGTACTTCTGGGCCTCGTCCGCGCGATGACGCAAAGCCCGATACAGGTGTTAGCATCTGAATGTGAGCGCCCAGATCAACAACTGCCTGGCGAAACCATCCTCCGGAATGGTTCGGAGAAGGAACATGTACTGCCGCCGATTCGTCTTTACCAATGCACCCGTTTAACAAGCAAGCGGCAGTTGCAATGGATAGAACAATGGTTCGTATGGTGGTTGCACGGCTGTTCATCTAATGATATACATAGAATAATTGAAATCTACAAAAAAGCGATGCAAATTTCATTAGTTAAGCACATTGGAAATTCAGCGCTTTTCTTCTATCTTAATACCAAGCGGAAGGATGCTAAACTTTTATAGGATAGCAACCAGTACACCGCAAAATTATTATTCATTCTCTCATGATGTATTAAACAAAAGGAGTGTTGTATGCGGAAGCTCGTATGTGTTTTTATGTTGATTATTGCTGTCATGGTCTCGCAGACAATGTTTGCACAGGATAAACCCGTGGAGAAGAAAGTTGAAAAAGTTGTAAAGGTTAAAAAGAACGTGATGAAAGAATGCAAAGAGAAAATGGATTGCTGCAAAGACAAGAAATGCTGCGACAAATGCACAGGCGAAAAGTGCGACGGTAAGTGCTGTGCAAAGTGTGCAGAATGCAAGAAAGCATGCAAAGAGAAGTGTGAAAAAGGAAGCAAAGGAACCTGCCCAAAAGATACCACGGCAAAGTGTGAGAAGCAAAATATGAAGAAGCACATGGAAAAAATGGGCGAGAAGCATGATATGAAAAAACACATGGAAAAGAAGACTATGATGAAGGAAGAAGTAAAGACAGAAGAAAAAAAATAATCATCCTCAACTGTTCGATGTAGAGCCGTTCTGATCCGACCAATGCCGGGAAGAACGGCTTTTTTATTGAATTGTTTGAATGTCGCCCGACTTTTCGGTAGCTTTTAATCACCCTGACTGTCCGGAATTTCTGTGATGGTCGGGGTAAGGTGTTTTCTGGAAGAACAAAAACTGAAATTTTGTCGACAAAAAACAACTGATGAAGAATGATCAGTGCACAATGAAACAATATATTGTCGTTCTGAAAACCGACCGCCGAGTGCTGATAACTGAAAGATAGTTGTGTGATTGAACAAATTAGAAAACGAATTACCGATAGTGAGCCATTCCGGCAATTGTCAGCAGCGATGACGTCGCTTCAGCCGGGAAGTCCCATGCAATTGCAAGGCATCAGCGGCTCACTGATTGCATTTGCGGCGGCGCATCTCTTTGAATTGCGGAAAACACAGGTACTGCTTGTGGCAGCAGACAGAGACCGCGCAGAGCAACTCCGCGACGATTGCGCCATCATTCTTGGTGATGAGTACGTATGTTCGTACGTTTCAGGGCCGGCTCACGCTGCAATGAATCTTGATATGAGTGCACCCATTGCGCAAATGGAAACTCTTCGGTCGCTTTCGCGTTCCGAACGTGTGCTTATCGTTGCCTCCGCAGAAGCCTTGACAACAAAACTGCCGTCCACAAAGCAATTTGCCGAGCGTGCAGTCGAGTTAGAAGTCAGCAAAGAATATCCGTTTGAAGAATTGATACAGAAACTCACAGCTATGAGTTTTGTGAAAAAAGATTTCATAGAAGAATATGGCGATTTCGCAGTGCGAGGAGGAATTCTCGATATTTTTCCATTTGTTGGCGATAATCCAATCCGGTTCGAATTCTGGGGCGACACCGTGGAATCCATTCGAGAATTTGACGTGCTTTCTCAGCGTTCCATCCGCGAATTACAGACTGCACAGATAGTAGCAAGTCTCTTTCATGATGACGCTGATTCTGTAGCTGTATCACAGATACCAGATTTTGCAAATGAAAAAGAAATGCGCGTATCTGTATTTGACTATCTCTCAAGCGATGCGCTTCTTTTTTTTGATGAACCGGTGCTGATTGAAAAAGAAATTGAGGAACTGCAGCAAGAAGGATATTCGAATATTCTCAATTGGAAAATGATTGAAGAAAATGCAAATGGTTTCGTAAAATTTGATCATACTACACTTCAAAATTCCCAATCTAAAATTCATATAGATTTTCAGAGTCATCCGCAACCTCCAATTGCGGGGAGCATCAAGCGATTGATTGAACAGATTCGCAAGTATTCCAGCCAAGGTCATACGATCTATCTTGCCTGTGACACAAAGGAAGAAGGCGAACGTCTCGACGGATTAATTGAAGAGGAACTAACGGCACCGGATGAGTCAGGAGTCAAAGGTCAGAAATTAGAAACTATACGCCGGGAATTGGAAGAAAACTCTCAACAATGGGAGAACGTCGATAAAGAAGGAAGTCAGGATGAAGATACTCTTTACGCGATTGTCCAACCGCAAGTCTCTGCGCCGGAGGCGTATCCGCCTCTGGTGGAAAATCTCCCATCTCCCGTCACGTATCAACTTTTACCTGAGGCGCTTCATAAGGGTTTCATCTATTTCCCTGCAAATATCGCCATCTTCACCGAGCACGAAATTTTCGGCAGATTGAAACGGCGCGGTACGACAACACGGAAGAAGTTTAAAGGTTTTACGCAAAAGGAACTCCAGCAGCTCAAGCGCGGTGATTTTGTTGTGCATCAGGACTATGGTATCGGAAGGTTTGCGGGATTACAAAAGATAAAATTGCGCGGTGTCGAAGCGGAAGTGATGAAATTGGTATACGAAGAAAACGATGCTCTCTACGTTCACCTCAATTTCGTCGACCGCGTGCAAAAATACTCATCGCAGGAAGGACACACGCCAAAGCTCAGCAAACTTGGCGGTTCAGACTGGGATCGTCTCAAGTCGCGTGCGCGGAAGAAAATCAAGGATATTGCCCGCGATCTCATCAAGTTATATGCGCGGCGTAAACATGAGCAGGGTTTCACCTTTGCATCTGATACGCATTGGCAGAAAGAAATGGAAGCTTCGTTCCTCTATGAAGATACGCCCGATCAGGCAACGTCCACGCTCGACGTGAAGCAGGATATGGAACAGCCGTCGCCGATGGATCGTCTTATTTGCGGCGATGTTGGGTTTGGCAAAACGGAAGTTGCTGTACGCGCGGCGTTCAAAGCTGTGATGAATGGCAAACAGGTTGCCGTGCTTGTGCCGACAACGATTCTTGCGCACCAGCATTATCATACATTCCTCGATCGTATTGGACGGTATTCAGTGCGCGTCGAATCCCTCACACGATTTCGACCAAAGAACGAACAAAAGGAAGTGTTAGAAGGGCTCACAGAAGGGAAGGTCGATATTCTCATCGGTACACATCGATTACTCTCGAAGGATGTTGCGTTTAAAGATCTTGGTTTGCTCATTATCGACGAGGAACAGCGTTTCGGCGTAGCTTCAAAAGAAAAGCTGCGTCAGCTTCGCGCAAATGTCGATACATTAACATTAACTGCGACGCCGATCCCGCGCACACTACAATTTTCGCTGATGGGTGCGCGCGATTTGTCGCTCATGAATACTCCGCCTCGCAACCGTATTCCTATTCAAACAGAAATCGCACAATTTGATCTTCAACTGATTCACGAAGTTATTATGAAAGAATTGCATCGCGGCGGGCAGGTGTATTTCGTCCACGATCGCGTGCAGAACATTGACCTTATTCGAACAATGCTCGAAGAACAAGTACCAAAGGCACGCTTTCATGTTGCGCACGGACAGATGAAAGGGCATGAATTAGAACGAGCGATGATGGATTTCTTAGAGAAAAAGTACGATGTCTTATTGTGCACCAAGATTATCGAATCCGGTATAGACATTCCGAGTGTCAATACGATAATCATAAATCGTGCAGATCGATTTGGATTGGCGGAGTTGTACCAGTTGCGTGGGCGCGTTGGACGGTCAAACATTCAGGCGTACGCATACCTTCTTACACCGCCACTCTCCGTTCTGCCGCGTGTAACGTTGCGCCGTTTGCAGGCGATTCAGGAATTCACCGAG
This sequence comes from Ignavibacteriales bacterium, assembly GCA_026390575.1. Lineage (NCBI taxonomy): Bacteria > Pseudomonadati > Ignavibacteriota > Ignavibacteria > Ignavibacteriales > Ignavibacteriales bacterium. Next base: position 388,905 of record JAPLFR010000016.1, on the reverse strand, counting down.
CTTGGATCCGGGTTCAATCTGGCAATGCGAGATTTGGAAATCCGCGGTGCCGGCAATTTGCTTGGCGGCGAACAATCCGGATTTATTTTAGAAATGGGATTTGAAATGTACCAACGCGTTGTGGAAGAAGCTGTTGCAGAATTGAAAGAGGAAGAATTTAACGATCTGGTAGAAAAGAAAATTGGAGATGGAGAAAAGAAAAAAACTGAGACAGTAATCGAAACCGATATCGAGGCACTCATTCCAGATATCTACATTGAACATGATGCAGAGCGATTGGATATTTACCGCCGTTTGTACAGGTGCGAATCGTTGGAAGATATCTCTATGATGCGCGCAGAATTGAAAGACAGATTCGGTGAATATCCGGAAGAAGTGGAATACTTGTTTCAGCAAATCGAGTTGAAAGTGATTGCAGCGAAAATAGGTTTTATCAAAGTAGAATTGGACGGTGATGTCCTTGTATTGCATTTTCCTCCGCCGGAAGAAAAAACTTTTTATGAAGATAAAGATGCACCATTCCAGAAAATTATTGAGCATATTCAGGAACTAAAACCGTTCCACCCACGCTTGAATCAAGACAACAAACAATTGAAATTAACCGCAAGAATTAAGCTCATTGGGAATCACAAAGAACGATTAGGTGCAGTAAGAGGTTTTTTAGAAAAATTAATGTTATTGTCACAGCCGCTGGTATTACCCTCATAGCAGTCATAATAGTCCGGGTGTATCCCGTTAAAAACACTTTGAAGATTACCCGAAATTATACAATATATCACGAACATAGGGGGCTCATACCTCATGTGAGCTTCTCGCGGGTTTTATTCATTGCCGACCTGATGAACATATCGGCGTTGACATTCCGTCAAAAAGGACGTATCATTTTACTAAAGGTCCATTTGATTCAAGAAACTCCTGTCCTAAACGAGGATATGCCTATGACAATCAAAGAAAAAATGCATGGTTCCATTGCTGTGATTAGTTTAAAAGGAAACCTGATTGGTGAACCGGATACAGACAACTTGCGGGATAAAATCTACAGCCTTTTGCAAGAAGGTTTTAGCAAGGTTGTAGTGGATATGAAAGGAGTCCGGTGGATTAGCAGCTCCGGTTTGGGAACGCTTATTGCCGCATTAACATCCGTCCGCAACAAATCCGGTGATTTACGTCTGGCAAATATTACTGAAAAAGTAGAAAGTTTGTTTGCGATTACTCAATTAGTTAAAGTATTTAAGACATACGAAACGGTTGATCGCGCTGTCGCAAGTTTTAAATAACATGTTTTTAAACACAAGAAACAAACGCAGATTTTACCGTAGAGTCAACTCGTCTGTATTTTTTGTGATACACGAATCATTACTTCTGCAATGGAACAATCCCCTCGGTAGAGGGGATATCTGTGGAAGCTTACCGCAGTTCTCAAACTGAAGCGTCGTTATTTCACGGCATTATTGTGTACTTAATCTTACCCATAGCGCTCACTGTTCTCATCCTTACGTGGATCCTACTGCGCAAGTTCACGCTCATCTGGATCGATAGGCCACCCTCTCTTACTGAATCCATTCTTGCGGGTTTTTCAGCTTGGCTGTTTCTTCTTTCAATTATAACATGGTTCGGCGGGATAGTTTTTTTGGTGTTAGATTTTTTGTCTTCGCATGACACACTCGAAATCTGGACGGTTGTTTTTTCTGCCTTGGTGACGGGATATGGCGCGGATTTTTATCTTCGATCAAAATCTGATTTTAGTACGAGAGATACGCAAGATTATTTAAAAGAGGCGATTCAATTTCGCCGTTCAGCACAAAGCCGGTTGGATCTTCTTGCATTGATACGGCAACGGCAAAAAGGGCGGATGAAGCCTGCCGCGGGAAACGACCCTGAATCTCTCCAGCGCGCACGTCTCCAGGTGAGCTTAAGCAAGGAAAAGAATCTGGATGCTCAACTCGCTTTGCTGCGGGAAGGAACGACGGTAGATATTAGTGAAATATGGTACATGCAACCAAAGATACATTCGCTCCATCCGTTCTATGAAAAAGTTCACGAAGCGCGAATTGAACCAAAGCGAAAACGATTTTCCATTATCATCGACTTTCCAGAATTCGAGGAAGCACAATTCAAAGACGAGATGGTGGTTTTGCGTTTCAATCGTCAGGTATATGATTTTTTCCAATCGATGAACACAGAGTCTTGGTTGAAACCATATGCCCCGTTCTTCGAAAGTTACTTTTTGATGTGCAGGGCTAAACGTTTGAGCAAAGATAACACGGAAGTGTTCTATCCCTTCATGAAAGCAGGAATGCCTATCTCTGAATTACACAAGTTAGAAGGTTTTTATTTCAATCCACGAAAGCTGTCCGAAATTGCAGCAATAGCCTTCAACCATGGTGCACCAGTATGAATGAAAATCCAATAAAACCGAATAATGGCCAGCAGTCATTTTCATTTGAATGGTACCATCGGGAAGAAATTCAAGTACTCGTGATCCTTGTTGGATTAATCGTATTCTTTGCTCGATCTTTATGGGTGTTGGGAACTCTGGCGGCATTAGTCGTTTGTTTTCTGTTTGTGCTGTATCTCATACGGGTCCTTGAAATATATTTGATGAAACGTGAACGGTATCCACGGCTTGTGCGGAGATATCATAATCTTAAAACAGCACTGCACGGCCATTCAGTAGAGCGTTCCCGCATTGCGATGGCGCTTTTAGCAGCCTGGGTTGTAGGTGTTCTGTTTTTACACCGAATTCATCTAGCAATGCTTGATCCCGAGTATAAGACGCCGACCGACATCTACTGGATTCTCTTTCTTGGTTGGTATGGTCTCATCTGTACAGTCACTGCGATGTACTTGATATGGTTGTGGAATACGTGGAGCCAGAACGAATCGAAGCATGTACCATTTCTTGACGGGCTTGTTGCAAGTCTTTTTTTCTATCGTGGGTTATCACGGAAGAACCGCATTGTAACATTCATTGCGACATTCTGGTTAGGCGGTTTGCCGTCGTACGTCGCTATCCGGCTGACGCCGGGAACCCCTTATGGCTTTTGGATTGCATGCGGTTTAATCATTCCAGTCATTGGACTTTTTCTAGGCGGTGCGTACTACACAATGCTGCATCTGGAGAATTCTTCTGCAAAGAATTCTTGACCAATCTTACTATATCTGATTTGACTCCAACTTGTTTGTTGTTCCGGCTATCAATGAGCTCACACATCTTGTGTATTATTATTTGCTTTGAGTCTACGAACGCACCACTCGAATTGAATCAATAGTACTGCCATTGAAGTCCTGACGAGGTTTGACTAAATTCTTCTGTTTGCTCATAACGTAATAAACAAGACACTCAAGAAATTTCATGAAGTCATTTTTGAAAATGGAGACAATATGAAGACAAGCACCCTCGTTTTTCTTATTCTCATCGGATTGATTGTTGTGACAATGGCTGCGTGTGTGCCGGGTGGCGGGGAATTCCATAGAGAAAATCCTGCTGGATTGTTTTTCGGAATATGGCACGGCTGGATTGCACCAATATCTTTAATAATCAGTTTCTTTAATTCTTCAGTCAGAATTTATGAAGTGAATAATACAGGATTTTGGTACGACTTTGGTTTCTACATTGCCATCATAAGCGGGTTTGGCGGAGTATCACTGACGCGCAACAAATGGAAATCAAATCATCAAAGTTAAGAGGTACGTTTCACTCTGTAACATAATATTTTTCATGGAAGCAAAATCCCGAACCAGCCATAATGACCATTACAGGATTTCTGTTTGTTTATCTTTCTACATCAATGAAAACAATAAACCGACTCCACCGAAGATCCATTCGTTTAAAAGAATACGATTACTCCCATTCAGATGAATATTTTGTAACCAATTCAGGCCTCCGGCTGCATAATCATATACACGGTATCATTGTAATCAACAATGAATCGCCAATTCTACTCGTAAGGACACACAGCTGTGCATCTTGCACCATTAAAGAGGAAAACGTACTTTAAACCATGAATAGTTGTCTTCATTAAAATGAAGAGGCAGGAAAAAATGATCATTGCTAAGGAATCCGGTTCTGTCTCCTTATCGAAAATAAAAGTTGGTCCATCGATTTTTTTCTTATAAAGGAGTTTCAAATGAAAAAGCACAATGGCAGTAAAATTACAGAGGAAAATTGTTCGAGAAGAAAATTTATAGGCGCGGTTGGTGCGACAGCAGCGGGTTTGCTTCTTGCTCCTTCGTTGAATTCAACAAAACTTTTTGGCCGCGGGCTAAAAGGTAAATCTTCGTACGTAACACAAGTTGCCGTCACTCAAGCAACGAGTTACGACAGAACATTGATTAAGCAGAAAGTGCAACATCTTTTTGATTCGATTGGAGGTATTGGGGATATTGTAAGTGCTGGAAAAAAGGTTGGTATCAAAGTTAATCTTACGGGTGGAAATACAGACACCGACCATATGTGTACTCATCCAGAGGTGTTACGAGCTGTTACTGAGTTAATCATTGCTGAGGGAGTCAGTAAATCAGATATCTATGTCGTTGAAGCACTGTGGGCAGATTGGCCGTCAAATTATAAGACGATACTTCTAGACCTTGGAGTCAATACGGTGGATTTGAACAAACCGGCTCCATCTGCAAGCTTTATAACGAGAAGTGTAGGTGATAAATATATTAATTTTGCTTCTTTCACCCAGAATAAAATTCTTTCTGATATCGACGTCTATGTCTCAATACCTAAATTGAAACAACATTATGAAGCCGGTTTTACCGGTTCTTTAAAGAATCAAATCGGCTCCACACCAAAACAATTATACACACTCTCGGATAATACAAGCTACAGATCTGCACTTCACCAAAAGGATAATGCACATCCTGCCATCCACACCTATCTTCCTGAAACTATTTGCGATCTTAATCTCGCCCGGCCTGTTCATCTTGCAGTTATTGATGGAGTAATGAATGCGCATGGATCGGAAGGCGATTGGAATCCGGTATGGATTGAAACTGAAGATAATATTCTATTTGCAGGGAAAGATCCTGTTGCAACCGACAGTATTGCTGCCCATTTTATGGGCCTTGATCCGGAAGCCGCCCAATTAAAACTTCCGGAACCCGTAGGCACAGATCGAGGTTATTGTGACAACCACTTATACTTGCTTCATGAAAGAGGAATGGGGACAAACCTTCTGAGTGAAATAGAAGTTGTCGGCGACGGCGCCCACCTTGTATCTGTACCTTCACAGAATGTGTCAGCAAATCCGGAATCTTATCAGTTATGTCAGAATTTTCCGAATCCATTTAATCCTTCAACCTCGATAAAATATTATGTTCCGCATTCGGGACAGGTAACGATACATATCTATAATATAATGGGTCAAAGAATTGAAACTCTTGTGGACACAAACATATCTGCAGGCACTCATGAACTTCACTGGGTTCCTCAGAATTTAGCAAGTGGCATCTATTTTTGTGAAATGCATGCAGGAAATTTTTCTAGCACAAAGAAATTGATCTATCAGAAATAAAATAAGATTGACGATTATACGTCGACTTTTTTTGACCTGGATGTAAGATAAGTTTTAATCTCTTCGTTGTTTGGAAGTTGTTCTTCCGGCAGAGGAGAATGTATAGCTTGTGCTCAATGTCGATATCTGGAATGTACCGATGCTTCAGTCTCCGATGATGTCGGTTATTCAAACCTGTCTGTTCGAACAGAATTACCGTATCTATCATTAATAGTTCGGCGGCATTGCATGTTTAAAATCTTAAGTTGAATCAAGAAATCTTCCGATCTTATTCCCCTCGATTTTTTTGGGTCCGACAGCGCGGTCGACAGAATACGATTGAACAGACTTCTTGATAAAAAATATTTCCAGACCAATACTCCCAAGGAGGAAAAAGTTATGCATCACATCGAAGAATGCAACAACAAAAACAATAATCTGTCCCGAAGAGGTTTTGTAAAATCTGGTCTATTAGGAGGTTTGGCTGCTGCAGCACTCCCGTCTCTATCGCTTACGGAGAAAGCCATTGCATCTCCTGCAACGCATGTCGACATTTCATCTTTTGAGTTGGAGGAAACAAGCATCTCCGAACTTGCGGAAGGGATGGCTTCGGGTAAATACACCGCGCGATCCATCGCGGAAAAATATTTAGCACGCATTGAAGCAATTGACCGGCAAGGTCCAACACTCAGGAGCGTGCTCGAATTGAATCCTGACGCTCTTGCAATTGCCGATGAACTCGATAAGGAGCGAAAAGAAAAAGGTGCACGCGGTCCATTGCATGGAATTCCAATTCTCATCAAAGATAATATCGATACTGCGGATCGGATGGCAACAACCGCCGGCTCTCTGGCATTGGTGGGCGCAAAGCCGCCGAAGGATTCATTCCTTGTTCAGCAACTGCGTACTGCAGGAGTGGTGATTTTTGGAAAAACCAACCTGAGCGAATGGGCAAACATACGTTCGAACCGTTCCACCAGCGGATGGAGCGGCAGGGGCGGACTGACGAAAAATCCCTACGCGTTAGATCGGAATACATCAGGTTCCAGTTCCGGATCGGGCGCGGCTGTCTCTGCCAATCTTTGCGCGGCTGCAGTTGGAACAGAGACAGATGGTTCCATTGTAAGTCCATCATCAATCAATGGAATTGTAGGCATCAAGCCGACTGTTGGACTTATTAGCCGCACGGGAGTGATTCCGATTTCACATACGCAGGATACTCCCGGTCCCATGGCACGCACGGTACGGGATGCGGCGATCCTCCTTGGTGCTCTCACTGGAATCGATTCAGAAGACAAGGCAACCAGTGACGGTCGGGGAAAATTCTCGATGGACTATACTCAATACCTCAATCCAAAGGGTTTGAAGGGGGCAAGAATTGGTGTTGTGCGAAAACATTTTGGCTTCCATCCCGGCGTCGATAAAGTCATCAACGAAGCATTGAATGTTCTCAAACAGCAGGGGGCAACACTGGTTGATCCTGCGGATATTCCGACAATAGGAAAATTTGATGATGCTGAACTGATCGTTTTGTTGTATGAACTCAAAGCGGATCTGAATGCATATCTTGCGCGACTCGGCGCAGGCGCACCCGTTCATTCGTTGAAAGAACTCATTGAGTATAACGAGAAAAACGCAAAATCAGAGATGCCGTATTTTGGCCAGGAGCTTTTCCTGAAAGCGGAAGCAAAGGGTCCGCTGACGAGTAAGGAATACATCGATGCATTGAAGTTGTGCCGCCGGATGTCCCGCAAAGACGGAATTGATGCAACGATGAAGAAATGTAAATTAGATGCGCTCGTTGCTCCAACCGACAGTCCTGCTTGGCTCACAGACTTGATCGATAGTGATCACTTTCTTGGCGGAAGTTCAACTATTGCCGCAGTTGCAGGATATCCGAGCATCACTGTTCCGGCAGGATTTGTTTTTGGTTTGCCTGTTGGGATCTCGTTTTTTGGCCGCGCATGGAGTGAACCGACACTTCTAAAGTTTGCGTACGCCTTCGAGCAAGCGACGCACTCGCGCAAACCGCCGAGATTTTTGCCAACAGCAGAAGTCTGAATATAATAAAGAAGAATATCTATTCTGTAAGGTTTGACCCATGTTCCGCAAAATCACAGAGTATCTCGCGCTTCAGAAAAATACAGCAGTCCTTTTACTGATGGTGGTTCTCGTCGGAATCGGTGAGCGAATAGCCGAACGATTTCTGCCTCTCTATTTGCTTGCTCTCGGCGGAGGAATCGTTTCCATCGGAATTTTTTCGGGCGCGAACAATCTCACGAATGCTCTGTACTCGTTTTTCGGCGGCTACGTTAGCGACCGCATTGGCTATAAACGTGCGCTTTTCCTTTTTAACGCCATGACTATTGCCGGGTACCTGATCGTCATTTTTTTCCCGTACTGGCAGGCTGTGATTATCGGTTCGTTTTTCTTCCTCTCCTGGACTGCGATTTCAATGCCCGCAACACTCGAGCTTGTTACGCGCAGTGTTCCGTCAAACAAACATGCCATGGGTGTGTCGCTCAATTCCCTCACACGCCGTGTGCCGATGATTCTTGGACCGCTGATTGGCGGGGCACTCGTTGAATGGTATGGTGAAACGGACGGCATCCGATATGCCTTTATCATTGCTACGGTTCTTGCTGTTGTTTCCACACTTATTCAACAGTGGCTCATCAGCACCCCGGCAGAAATTAAGAACCAAGCACAGGTAAATCCGGCTGCGCTTTGGAGGGAAATGTCTCCTGGGCTGAAACAGCTTCTTTTTTCAGACATTCTTATCCGCTTCTGCGAACAGATCCCGTATGCATTTGTTGTGCTCTGGTGTATAAAAGGAGTTGGTGTTACTCCGGTACAATTTGCGGAGTTGACAACCGTTGAAATGCTCACTGCACTTTTTATATATATTCCTGTTGCACACTTTGCAGATAAGACAACAAAGAAACCGTTCATCATTACGACATTCGTTTTCTTTACTGCATTTCCTGTTGTTCTTTTGATCTCGCATTCCTTTACAGTACTGGTATTTGCTTTTCTTATCCGCGGATTAAAGGAATTTGGCGAGCCGACACGCAAAGCGCTCATCATAGAACTCTGTCCGGAGAACAAGAAAGCCGGTATGTTCGGTTTCTATTATTTGTTGAGGGATAGTGTTGTAGCACTCGCTGCGTTTGCAGGTGCGTGGCTTTGGGGAATTTCTCCTTCTGTGAATCTTCTTTCTGCGTTCGCGTTCGGTATTGTCGGGACAGTATGGTTCGTTCTGAAAGGTAAAGAAAATACAATATGATAATGTGATGGATTCATTAACAATATTGGAGGTGTATGATGAAAACGCGAAAAATAAAAAAGGTTTTTAAGAGTCAATCCGTTCTTGAAGGAGCAGGTGTCCGCCTTAAGCGAGCAATGGGGAATAAGGAATTACCTCAATTCGATCCCTTCCTTCTTCTCGATGATTTTCGGTCCGATCATCCGAATGATTATCTTAAAGGATTCCCCTGGCATCCGCATCGCGGAATTGAGACAATTACATATGTGCTCAAGGGAACCGTAGAGCATAAAGACAGTATGGGGAATAGCGGGATTATTTCTGCGGGCGATGTTCAATGGATGACGGCAGGAAGCGGCATTATTCATCAAGAAATGCCGATGGGAGATAAAGCAGGAGCGATGTACGGGTTTCAACTTTGGGCAAATCTTCCAGCTTCACACAAGATGATGGATCCGCGCTATCAAGAAGTGAAACAATCTGACATTCCGGAAGTGGTTTTGGACAACGGAACGAAAATAAAACTTATATGCGGATCCATTAAAAATACAAAAGGGCCTGTGCGTGATATTGTTGTCGATCCTGAATATCTCGACATTACAGTACCGGCACACGCGGAATTTGTCCATAAAACCAAAAGAGGGTATACGGTCTTTGCCTATGTTATTGATGGGCAGGGATTTCTATGCAAAGAGAGAAAACCGTTTTCCTATGAAGCCGACGGGGAAAATTATTTTGATATCCAGCGCGAGCCGTATGCTTCCAACGGAACACTTGTACTGTTTGATGATGGCGATGAAGTATCGGTTCAGACAGAAAATCAAACGGTCAGATTTCTCCTGATATCCGGGAAACCAATTGGCGAACCGATTGCCTGGTACGGTCCTATCGTGATGAACACACAAAAAGAGCTGGAAATTGCTTTTCGGGAATATCAGAATAATACATTCATAAAGAAGAAATAAGCTATCATCGGGTATAGAATATTTGGAAAGTGACTATGCAATAAAATAAGAAGGGTATGATATGCAAAGTAATAATATTCTGAAAAATATTCTCTGTTTAGTCTTTATAATGGCAGGACTGAGTCCGGTAAGGGCAGAAGTAAAAGATTCTTCTGCTGTCGGATTCACAATCCAGGATAGTGTGATTATTGCGGCAGAACCGAACGACGTGTATCATTCTCTGGTGGCGGAAGTTGGTCGTTGGTGGGATTCGGCACATACATTCTCGGGAAATGCGAACAACCTCTCCATCGATGACAGAGCCGGAGGATGTTTCTGCGAGAAATTAGAAAATGGAGGAAGCGTTCGCCACCTCGAAATTGTGTTTGCTGATCCGGAGAAAACGCTCAGGATGATTGGAGGTCTTGGTCCTCTTCAAGCGATGGCGGTGACAGGTAGTATGACGTGGTCACTTTCTAAGACGGATACCGGCACAAATGTAAAAGTGACGTATAGTGTCGGAGGATATCGCCCCGGCGGTTTACAGAAAATGGCGCCGCTTGTAGATAAAGTTATGTTCGAACAACTCAAAAGGCTAAAAGAGTACATAGAAAAGAACGTATTGAAAAGATGATTTTGATCCAGAGACGTTTATTAATATTAATCGAGAGTTCATTAGCAATAAGTTCACTTTTTTTACGAAAGACAATATGAAAACAAAGTATCCAATCGGGCGATTCGTTGATACGCTTGAAGATCCGTCTACGATCCCGGAAAAGATTGCAAATGGAATTCGAAAAACAGTGGAGGATTTTGTAAAGCGCCTTGAAAATTTAGACGAAGCACAAGCTTCTCAAAAACCCCAACCGGACAAATGGTCAAGAAAAGAAATTCTGGGGCATTTAATAGATTCCGCCTCCAACAATCACCAACGGTTCGTTCGCGCACAGTATATGAAAGATTTGACCTTTCCTTCGTATGAACAAAACGAGTGGGTGCACATTCAACAATACGGCTTGCGCACGTGGAAAGAATTGTTGACACTCTGGAAGTCTTACAATTTCCACCTCGCTCACATGATCAGTCACATGCCGACAGAATGTTTGGAGAAATCGTGCATAATCGGTTTCAGCGAACCAATGACCATCGGGTATGTTGTTGTCGATTATCTCGGACATATGCAGCATCATATCCGGCAAATAGATCAGATGTGACGGAAAAGAACTTAAAAAAAGAATTCAAAACAACGATTTATGGCAGGATTCTTGCTAATCTTACTTAAACTCAGGCAATTCATCAATTATGAAGGATAATACTATGAAGAAGTTAACTCCAGGATTTTTTTGCAATGGGTTGATCCATCGTATTCTTGTTCTTGCGTTCATCAATGAGATACTCGTATCATTTGCGTTTTCACAATCGTCTCTTTTCCGGCTTGCTCCCCTCTTCCAGGACAATATGGTGATTCAGCAACAAACGGATGTCCCCGTTTGGGGAAAAGGAGATCCCGGCAGCTCGGTGACCATTCAAACATCCTGGGGAAAGAAGGCAGATGTCATAGTTCAATCAGATAGTACTTGGATGACGAAAGTGTCAACTCCCAAAGCAGGCGGACCGTTTCAAATGACATTCCGCCATGGAAAGTATGTGACGGTTGTGCGGAATATTTTAACCGGTGAAGTATGGCTTTGTTCCGGGCAGTCGAACATGGAAATGCCTCTGGAAGGCTGGCCGCCATCCGATACGATCGCAAACAGCGCGAGTGAAATCGAGAACGCACTCTATCCTTCCATCCGTATGTTCACAGTGATGCGTTCGTTCGAGCCGGCACCGATGACAAATTGTGTGGGAAGTTGGAACGAGTGTTCGCCGCTCGATATTCGGAGTTTCAGCGCGACGGCTTTTCATTTTGGAAAGATATTGCACAAGGCACTTAATGTCCCTATCGGGTTGATCAACTCAAGTTTCGGAGGAACATTTGTAGAAGCATGGATGGATAAAAAATCTTTGAGCGCATTTAAAGAATATGCCGGTACTTTGAAACAGCTTGATGAAAGCCGCGACAAATTCCAGTCGTTAGTGCAATGGATTACAAAACATCCAGCAATTCCAATAACAGAACAGGATCCGCTGCGCCGCTATGCGGGGCTAAACTTCAACGATGAACAATGTAGTAATAAAAACTTTAACGACAAAGCATGGCCTGAAATGAAACTGCCTACGCTATGGGAACAAACGGAAGTAGGTAATTTTGACGGTGTGGTATGGTTTCGAAAACTCGTCGACCTTCCATCTGCATGGAAGGGGCAAGATCTCACTTTGTGTCTCGGGCCAATTGATGATATAGACGAGACGTATGTGAACGGAAAAAAAGTGGGTGATCATACAAGTGATGGATTCTGGAGCGTTGATCGCGTGTATAAAATTCCGGGTTCGCTCGTGCAGGATTCACTGCTGCAAATTGCTGTGCGTGTGATTGATCTGCGCGGCGGCGGCGGCCTCTGGGGAAAAAATACGAAAATGGTTTTGATACTGGATTCATTGAACATGATTTCCCTCGAAACAAACTGGAAATACTTGCCGGTGGCAGAATTACGCTCGAACACATTTTATGTCTTTGGCGCTGATGGCAATGAATATGCAAACCGCCCGAAATATCCGCTTAACTTTTCGCAGGATACACCGACGTCACTTTTCAACGGAATGATCAATCCGTTAGTACCATTCGCTCTCAGAGGGGCAATCTGGTATCAAGGTGAAAACAATGTTTCTAATTCGTGGCTTTATTCGAAACTGTTAACTTCGCTCATTACCGGCTGGCGAACAGATTTTCACTGCGGCGAGTTTCCGTTTTACTACGTCCAAATTGCTCCGTATGATTATGGCAAGGATTCAAAATCACAGCTTCTGCGTGAAGCACAGCTGCAGACAATGTCTATCACGAACACGGGTATGGTTGTGATTATGGATATTGGCAATCCGAAGAATATTCATCCGGCAGATAAAGAAAATGTCGGCAAGCGGCTCGCAGCATGGGCGTTGGCAAAAACGTACGGCAAGAAAGTTCCATTCACCGGACCAATCTATAAATCGATGAAAGCCGAAAAAGGAAAGATTGTACTCGCGTTTGATTATGCTAATAAGGGCTTAATCATAAAGGAACGAAATAAGGAAAATAACTTCCTGATCGCCGGCGAAGATAGAGTGTTCAAGAAAGCTGTCGTTCAGGTACAAGGAAAGACTTTAATCATATCGAATGCGGATATTGCAAAACCAGTTGCAGTACGCTATGCATGGAGCAATATGGAAGAGGGTACACTCTATAATAAGGAGGGTTTGCCGGCCTCGTCGTTTAGAACAGATACTTGGCAGGAGTAATAGATTCTGAATGTGCGTATCATAAAATTATTTCCGGAGGTTGTCATGAAAAGATGGCTCATTGTCACTTTTTTCATCGGTGTTCTTTGTCAATTACTTGTTGCTCAGAAGTTCGAAGGATTGGCGTTAACGCCGCCTATGGGTTGGAATAGCTGGAATACATTCGCTTGTAATGTCGATGAAGCATTACTGCGGCAAGTGACGGATGCCATTGTATCGAGTGGCATGAAAGATGCCGGATATCAATATGTTGTTCTTGACGATTGCTGGGAAGCAATGGAAAGAGACAACGCAGGGAACCTTCTCGCCGATCCTAAAAAATTTCCTTCAGGTATGAAGGCGTTGGGTGATTATATCCATTCGAAAGGATTAAAATTTGGTATTCATAACTGTGCCGGTACCAAAACATGTGCTGGTTATCCGGGAGGCAGGGGACATGAATTTCAAGATGCCCTTCTCTATGCATCGTGGGGTGTCGATTTCCTAAAATACGATTGGTGTTCCCACGGGACTGCCAATTCGGAAGAAACATATAAAACAATGCGCGATGCGATTCGTGCTGCTGGTCGACCGATAGTGTACAGCATATGCGAATGGGGCGATACAAAGCCATGGGAGTGGGGTAAAGATGTCGGTCACCTTTGGCGTATCACCGGCGATATTACTGATTGCTTTGACTGTGAGATAAACCATGGTTCGTGGTCCTCATGGGGAATCGTCAAGACAATTGAAATGCGAAAAGGTATTCGACAGTATGCTGGTCCTGACCACTGGAATGATCCTGACATGATGGAAATCGGACGCGGGATGACACTGAATGAAGACCGCGCGCATTTTTCACTATGGGCGATGCTCGCTGCTCCTCTTATTGCAGGAAATGATCTTCGGAATATGAAGAAAGAGATTCTTGAAATACTCACTAACAAAGATGTTATAGCAGTTGATCAGGATTCTCTCGGAGTGCAAGGATTAAAATACAATGATAATGAGAGCGGTGTTGAAATTTGGATAAAACCTTTGAAGAACGGCGATTGGGCAATCTGTTTCTTCAACAAGTCCGAACAAAAACAAAAGATGAATTTTTGACTGGTCAAAAAACACTATTGCCGATGATATCTCAAAGAATACATTGAATACAAATGATGTTGCGTATTCAATAAAAGACCTGTGGACTAAAAAGAATCTTGGTACGACGAAAAAGAATTTGATTGCAGAAATACCTTTACACGATGTATTGATGGTGAGATTGATAAGACAATAAGCGCTGTTTTTTCCAAGATGTGTCGACTTCAAATAGTATAAGGAATCATACCCAAAAGATGGAAAACAGTAAAACGAACATGAATAAAATGTAGTTTTCATTTGTGAAAGGAGATTTCCTCCATGACAAACCGCGAGATAAAAGTTGTAATTGCAGTACCAACATTCGGATCGGCTTTTCAAATTTCTATGATCGCAAACTTCAGGAAGTTATTCAAACCGGAAGAGATGGCTTTGCGGTCTTCAACAGAAGATGCTGAAAAGCAAATGGAATGCCTGCACCAATTACTTATACAAAATAAACCCACTGCCTTGATTGCTATGGATATACGGCCGGATTTTGATACAATTTCAACCTATAGAGCTGCGAATGTACCTATCGTTATATTTGACGAAGAAGCGGCTGGTGTGTCCACGATCGCAACAGATAACTTCAAAGGCGGGCGAATAGCAGGAGAATATCTGATTTCAAAGGGCAGGAATAAAATCGCAATTGTGACCGGTAGAACTCAAGTGAAAGGCGGCTACAATGCAGTACTAAGACTCAAGGGGTTCCAACAGGCGCTCAAGGCGAAAGGACTTTCAATACCGCAAGGGTGCGTGATGGAGGTGATGCATTATTCTCGTGAGGATGGTGTTGAGGTAATGCCGAAGTTGTTGGCCCTAGGCGTGGATGCCGTTTTTTGTGCAGCGGGGGACAATTGCGCGCAAGGATTACTGAATGTAGCCAAAGATAAAGGAGTGCGGGTTCCCGAGGATGTCGCAATTGTTGGCTTTGACGATTTACTTATCGCGCGACTTTCGACCCCGACACTTACTACTATTCGGCAGCCTTTGATGGAAATGGCTGAAGCCGCGTACACTATGGTTGTAATCCAAAGAGACGAAATTCTCCGCAACCCTCAAAATGCTATATTTAACCCTGAGCTCATAATTCGCAAATCGGCATAACAGCAAAAGATATTATCTAACTGATGTTATGCAAAGCAATAAAAAGAAAGAGTAGTACATTGAGAAAGACCAGAGCGGAGAATATCAATGGATAAAACTCTTTTGGACATGTACAGCGATTACTTACTCAGTTCCTATAGCGCAACACCATCGACACGATTGTCTGCCCTTTTACAGGGCGCTATCAGCCATGACAAAATCACACGATTCTTGACGGAAGATATTCCTAAGTCCCGAGAGTTATGGCACATCGTCAAGTCTCACGTTCGAGCAGTCGAGTCTACCGATGGCGTTCTCATTATTGACGATAGCATCGAAGAAAAGCCCTACACGGATGAGAACGATATTGTCTGCTGGCATTATAATCATAGCACTTCTTAAAGAAGATTCGCAGAGCCAAATAAATCGGTTAATTGCTCATTGGCGCTCAATTGAAAGCCGCCGTTAAAATAAAAAACCTGCTGTCATCAAACCACAATTCTGATCAGCAGGCCTTCATGGCTCAAAGCAGAGGAATTATTTCTTCGTTGCCTCACTATTTCTTTTAATGAGTTGAATACGCTGATGCACACTTGATCCAGTCCGCAACCCATCCTCCGGTGTATGCAAGACATAGTCCAACAGTCGTTCCACTGTGGAAACAGCGACGTGCATACGTGTATCCGAAGAACCATAGTAAATAAATACCCTGCCATCAGATCGTTCCACCCAGCCATTGCTAAATGTTACATTGGATACATCACCGATTCGTTCTTCGCCTTCGGGGGCTAAGAAATAACCACCCGGCTTTGCTATAACTTTTGATGGATCTTTCAGATCAGTAAGAAACATAAATAAAACATAGCGGAGACCGGCGACTGTATTCCGAACACCATGCGCCAATTGCAGCCAGCCTTTTTCCGTTTTGATCGGTGCAGGTCCTAAACCATTTTTTACTTCTTTAATTGTATGATACTGCCTGTCGTCGATGATAATCTCGCTATCGATTTGTGCCGATTCCATGCTTTCTGAAAGACCCCAGCCAATACCGCCGCCAGAACCGGCCTCGATAAACCCATCTTGCGGTCTGGTGTAGAAGGCATATTTTCCTCTCATAAATTCCGGATGGAGAACAACATTCCGCTGCTGCGGTGATTTTGTGATGAGGTCGGGAAGTCTCTCCCAGTGGAGAAGATCCTTTGTCCGCACAATGCCGCATTGGGCAAGTGCTGAAGAAGTATCGGTTCGAGCAACATTTGTATCTTTGCGTTCGGTGCAGAATAATCCGTAGATCCATCCATCTTCGTGCTTCACGAGCCGCATATCATAGACGTTGATGTCCGGATCATTCGTTTCCTGCAGTTGAATGGGGTAATCCCAAAATCGAAAGTTATCAACTCCATTTGGTGATTCTGCAATTGCGAAAAAAGATTTCCGATCAACCCCTTCCACACGAACAGCCAAAACAATTTTTCCCTTGAATTCCATCGCTCCTGAGTTGAATGTTGCGTTCACTCCCAACCGTTCCATCAGGAATGGATTTGTCTTGAAATTGAGATCGTAGCGCCAGGGAATTGGCACATGGTCGGCAGTCAAGACAGGATTGATGTACCGTTGAAACACACCATTGGTTTTCTTTGAAGGAGTGTTCTTGTTCCGAAGTAATTTTTCTTGGTCCTTCAATAATTGCTGAACCTTTTTCTTGAAGACTAATTCTTTGGATATGTTCTTCTTCACTTGAATTGTTCCATATTATTTTGAGAATGAAATTGTTTCAGCAGCTGATGAAACCTGAGTCGTCGCCGAAGTCGTTCCTAAGACACGTTCGTCAAAATCCGCTGGTAAGATTTCCTTGCTCGCGGCATCGAGATTATTCCACCAAGTAAATTTGAGAATAATGGATGTCATCAATACTATACTTAAGGAAACTGTAAATATCAAATGCTCCTGAGTTACTAAAGCAATAGGGATAATAAAGACTGAAGTTTGCCAAATAATTCCGACAATTACATTAAAGAAATCTCGGGTAAAATTTGTATATTTTTCCATTCGTGCAGGTATCCTTGGGTTATCAACTTAATAATCCTTTACGGATTTAATAACCAAAATGAAGGAGTCTGAAAGAGTAAGACGAGAAAGTCCTGCATCAGCTTTATGAATACTGCTGAGAGTGATGTGAATGAATTTGTGCAAAGATTCACATTACCAGAGAGTGAGGGATTCTTCCGGCAACCAATGAGAGGAAATATGCGAAAAAAGATTTATGGATAATAAAAATTTTCAACCGGTAATTTCTATTCAACTGGAGAAATCCTATGATATATTCAATGAATTCTTAAAACGACTCAGAATTCTTCTTGATATAATCGATGAGTTCGTCGACTTGTGCAAAAGCAAGGGCAGTACAAGTATCGGCTGCACCGTAATAGATCGCGATTCTTCCGGTTTCTGAATCGTAAAGATTTGCACAAGGGAAAACAACATTAGGGACAAAACCCGTTGTCTCGTAAGGCTTTTCAGGCGTAAGAAGATAGTCACGCGTTCGATATAATACTCTACTGGGATTGTCAATATCGAGAATGACGGCTCCAAAACTATAGACAAATCCATTGCACGTTGTCGATACACCGTGATAAAATAATAACCACCCCTCGGTAGTTTCAATCGGAATCGGTCCAGCGCCAACTTTAACACCCTGCCACCATCCTTGTCCTCCTTTTCCCATGACAAATTTGTGATTTCCCCAATGGATGAGATCAGGACTTTCACTTAAAAATATATCGCCGAAGTGTGTATGTCCGCTGTCGCTTGGCCTGCTCAGGAGGAGGTATTTTCCATTTACTTTTCGAGGAAACAAGACTCCGTTCCTATTAAATGGCATCAGTGGATTTGACAAGCGCACAAAGGAACGAAAATCTTTTGTTTTCCCCAATCCTATGGATGCACCATGCATATCATCACACCAAACGATATAAAAATTATCATCAATGCGAACTAGGCGAGGATCATATGCGTAACTTGTTGGATCAGGTTTCCCATTTTCGTCTACCCATTGGATTGGATCGGGGCTGATCTCCCAGACGATGGCATCTTTACTTTTACCAGAAAACAATGTTGCTCTTCCATTTTTTTGATCAGCTCTAAAGATACCAACAAAAGCCCCCTCATGAGGCGAAACCGCACTGTTATAGATTCGGGCAGCTTTTGGAATTGGATTCCAGTCAAGAATCGGGTTTTTGCTATATCTCCAGACAGCATCACCACAGTTTGATGGTTTGTTTTCCCAAGGAATATTCCGCAATTCTTTGCCAATGATTGTTTTTTTCATATTTCTTTCCTCAAATAAGATTAATGTTCATACTTGGTGCAAGCAGTCATACGTCATTGATACGTGATGCATTCATTATTTTTTAATAAACTATATACCACTAGTGTCCAACTGTTGGTCTTTGTAGTAGCTGTAACGTAAATATAATAAATGTGTTAGAGAATAATATGACCGTTTTCGATTTGAAATCAAAACCGATAAAATGCTATCCTATGAAGGAATCAATCATTCATAAGGAAACATATGAATATCGGGCGGACAATATTTTCTCAAATAATGGATCATATACCTATACACGAATTTTACCGTTGCGTCGAACGATACCATGATTCATATAAAGTTCAACAGTTTTCCTGTTGGGATCATTTTCTTTGTATGGCATTTGCACAACTAACATATCGTGAAAGTCTCCGAGACATCGTCCATTGTTTGGGCGCTCAACAATCCAAGATGTATCATCTTGGATTTCATAGCCGTATAACAAAAAGGACTTTGTCGTATGCAAACAATAAACGCGATTGGCACATCTATGCAGACCTTGCTGCCGTATTAACCAAAACGGCAAAAGAACAGTATCATGATGAACCCTTTGCTGTTGATATTGCCAATGCCGTGTATGCTCTTGATTCTACAACCATGGATTTATGATATAGACACAATTGGGTGTTACTGATTTCTAAAGTCTGAAGATGCAGGGTCATGCCGGGTTATAAAAAAACCGATTTTCGAACGAATCGGTTTTTTATTGTCTCAGTTTAACTGGCCTCAGCTTTTGCCAGCACTCGTTTCCTGGTGTAAGGAATTAATCCACCCGCTTCAATAATTGCCTGCCGTGCTTTGGGCAGAGGAATAACAGGGAATGATTTGCCGGAGGTTGTATTCGTTACTGCGGTTGGTGTTATTTCAACACTATCGCCGTTGACCACTTCCAGAGTCGGACAGGTTATAGTCTGCAATCCCAGATTAATACTGTTTTGCAGGAAGATGCGGGCAAAATTCTTTGCAACAATGATCAGTTCGTAACCTTTCAGCGCGGAGACTGCTTGCTCGCGTGAAGAACCGCAGCCAAAATTTTTTCCACCTACGATAATGCTGCCCGCCGGAACCTGTTTCGACTTTAACAAGTCGTTCAAGTCTTTGATGTCGGCAAATGCAAATTGCGGCGTTTCAGTCGGTAAAACAGTTGCCATATAGCGGCCGGGATAAATGATGTCGGTGGAAATATCGTTGCCGAGTGTATAAATAACCTTTGCCATATTATTTTTTTCCTCCTTTCATTGTCCGCGGATCGGTAATGACACCCGTTATAGCCGACGCAGCTGCTACTGCCGGTGAACAGAGATAAACCTCGGATTTTGGATTGCCCATTCGTCCTTTGAAATTTCTATTCGTTGTTGAAAGAGCTACTTCACCATCTCCCAGCGCTCCTTCATGCACACCAAGGCATGGCCCGCAACCGGAATTCATCACGACGGCCCCAGCCTTCATAAACGTGCCCATGTATCCTTTCGCCAGCGCTTGATTGAAGATTCGCCCGGAAGCAGGGAAGATAAGCATGCGTGTTCCTTGAGCAACCTTTTTACCGCTCAGAATTTTTGCCGCAACAGCTAAATCATCCAATCGACCGTTGGTGCACGAACCGATAACGATCTGATTCACCTTCGTTCCAATTACTTCTTTGATCGGTTTAACATTGTCCACGGTGTGCGGACATGCTATCTGTGGTTCCAATCGAGAAACATCGATGTCAATGATCCGTACATACACTGCATCTTTATCCGGCTTGACCAATTCAATCTTTCCTTTAACTTTTGCTTCTTTGCGGAGATAACGATCAGTTTCCTTATCTGATGGAACGATGCCGCTTGTCGCCCCCGCTTCAACGGCCATATTGCAAATGACAAGCCGCCCTGACGTAGACATCTTCTTAATAGTCGGACCATGGAATTCGATCACCTTGAAATTTGCTCCTTCAGCGGTCAATATACCGATGATATCTAAAATAAGATCTTTAGGACCGACAAATTTCTTAAATGTACCGGTGACGTTGACTTTGATCGTTGCGGGGACTTCGACATTGAGCACTGTACCGAGCGCCCACACACTTGCCATTTCAGTAGCTCCGATTCCGAAAGCAAAGGCCCCCATTGCACCATGACTAGTCGTGTGGCTATCCGTTCCAACGACCACATTGCCAGGAAGCACATAGCCATTTTCCGGCAGCACCTGATGACAGATACCACCGACATCGCCACGGATATCGTGAAACTTTGCAATGGAATTCGCCTGGACAAACTCCCGAATCTTTTTTTGGTTGGTTGCTGTTTTGGGAGATTCGGCTGGAACGCGATGATCGAAAATAATGCCGATTTTTAACGAATCCCATAGCTTAGGCGCGATCCCTGTCCCCTGATAGATTTCCATGAATTGATTTATAACCAATGCAGCATTTTCATGCGACATGGCAAAATCTACTTTTGGCTCGACAACATCACCAGCTTTGACCGATTTCAGACCGGATGCACGTGCGAGAATCTTTTCAACAATAGTCATTCCCATTGACTACTCCTTTATTGTTTGATTTTCGTCTCTTCGGCTCCAATGTATCTTGAGAGTTACTGTCGTATTAACCATTCTTGGGCATCTGAAAAATCCTTTGCGATATAAAAATCTCTTCCAGTAAAAGTTTTCACAGCATAGAAAATTACCTTTTGCATTCCTGAGAGACCAACGAGAGCGCTCGCTTTGATATAGGGATTGTTGTGCTTTGCATACTCCTTTAATGTTTCAACAAAATCAGTATCGAATTTTGTATTTGTAGTATCAGTAATGATGAGAACTGATTTTGGAGGTTGTTTTTGGATTACTTCTCCAGCATGTGCGATATATTTTTTAAATTCTTCACGATCCTTTAATATAAGATAAGAGATATCCAATAAAAATATTTGTTTCCCTTTATAGCTGATAGTAGAGATACCTTTCATCTGTTACCTCCTTGTTTTATGTAAGTTGATGGTTAAATATTTGATTCCTTATTTTCAAAAGCCATTCTTTTTTTACTCGTAAATAATCTTATCCGACAATTTTCTTCATACCTTGATACTTATCATCAAGGCGGTTATTTGGAAGGAACTCATTTTCCATCAACCGGTATTCTTTTAATCCGACAAAGTCTGTATAATCTTCGAACGAAGATACCCATTGTGTTTGTCCGGGTAAAATGCCGCTCGGTGAATTCTTCAAAGTAGTAAAGAAGTTCATTAATGCTTTATGTGCGACCATAATAGACGCGACGGGAATTGATACACGCCCGACTTTCATCTTGGCGAGCTCGGGAATTGGAATGAGTTCGGTTTTCATTCCAGAAATTGCATCCATTAAATTAACAGAGAGAGGCCCTTTTACTTCTTTCACAGCCCGCTGAATATCGGCTTTCGTTTTAATACCGTCGATGAATGCGAGATCGGCACCGGCTTTGAGATAGAGATTACAGCGACGAATAGCTTCGTCTAATCCTTCGACAGCAAACACATCTGTACGCGCATTGATAACAAAATCCTTATCTCTGCGGTCTCTCAATCGAGCGCATGCACGAACTTTTCCCGCCATTTCTTCTGCTGGAATGACTTCTTTGCCTGACATATGTCCGCAGCGTTTCGGGAATACTTGATCTTCAATATTCATCCCAGCAACACCCATCTGAAGCAGACGTTCGGTAATCCATGCAGCGTTGACTGCATTGCCACCACCGGTATCAACATCTGCCATAACAGGAATGTTCACTGCCTGTGTAATATTCCAAGTTATATCGAGTACATCTTTCATCTGAACGAGGCCGACATCCGGTTTGCCGATAAGAGAACCTGCAATGCCATACCCTGATATCTGAATTGCCTCAAATCCACACAACTCGATGATTTTCGCGCTGAGTGCGTCATGTGCTCCGGGAACGACAACAGCACGTCGTTTCATAATTGCTTTTCGTAAAACAGTTGTTTTTTTCATATAATCTCCCATGAATTCATGTTACGGGTTTATAGATTGCTTACACGTTTTTTTAAACACATGTTTTGTTTGATGGTTCATTATAATAGTTCGGCAATTGCATGAGCCATATCGAG